>JAFQGY010000346.1 GCA_017415325.1 Clostridia bacterium | reverse complement strand
GCGTTTGAGCACCGATTTCCTCCCTCCCCTATCCTCTGAGTCCCGTCCGGAAGGACACCCCTTCTATGGTCATAGAAAAAATAAACCGCTGTAAGCAGAAGTAAAAGAAAATCCCCTCAAACATCTTCGAGAAACCACCCCGCTGTACGCCAGTACGAAATCCCTCCCTCAACAAATATCATAGAAAATACCACCCCACTTGACACCACGGATTTTATATGGTATAACTATATCATACCACCCCGAAAGGAGTTTCTTTATGCATAAATCCATACGTTCTGTCCTGCTGATCCTGCTGTCCGCCCTGCTGGTGTCCTCCTGCGGCAATGCGGGGGATCCTGCGGAAACGGCCGGTACCGAAGTGAATACCGAAACAGTCGCGGAAACCGAAACCGAGGTGACCTCCGGGGTGCCGGCGGATGTGACCTTTGACGGTGCACTGCACAAAATCCTGTACTGCCCCACCCAGACCGGGGACGAAATTCTGTTTGCCGCCGAAGAGGAAACCGGGGATGTGCTGAACGACGAGGTATACCGCCGGAATCTGACGGTCATGGACAAGCTGGCGGTGGAAATCCAGTTCAATATGACCACCGTGAGCGACATTCTGAACTTTGTCCGCAACTCCGTCCAGGCCGCCGACAACACCTTCGACATGATCACCGGGCCCCAGTACCAGCTGGTGAAGATGATCAACGACGGGCTGTATCTGAACCTCATCGACGCCCCCTATATCGACACCGCAAGTCCCTGGTGGGCGGGCGAATACATCGAAAACATCAATATCGGCAACGACCGGCTGTACTTCCTGACCGGGGATATCACGCCCCTGTTCCTGCGCTGGATTTCCTGCTGCTATTTCAACAAGACCGTTTACGAAAACAACTACGGGGACCCCGCCGCCATGTATGATCTGGTGACGGAAGGCCAGTGGACCTATGACAAGCTGTTCGAGCTGACGGAAACCCTGTATGTGGACAACAACATGAACGGCAAGACCGACCCGGAAGATATGCTGGGCTACGGGCTTATCAAATCTGCGCTGACCGACTCCCTGTACATCAACAGCGGGATTCACTACATGACCCGTGACGCCGACGGGATGCCGGTGCTGGATCCCCTGTCCGAGCTGAACGTATCCGCCATGGAAGGGCTGTACGACATTTACTATACCAATCCGGCCTGCTGTGTATACGAGCCCACCACCTGGGATGTCTTCAACAACGACATCACCGCCAAGTTTGCCCAGGACGAGATGCTGTTCCTGTTCGGCTATTTCTTCACCTCTGACTTCCTGCGGGATATGGAAAGCGATTACGGCGTTATCCCCTACCCGAAGTTTGACGAAACCGTGGAATCCTACCGGGCGCTGGTACACAACGACGTGGCCCTCTGCGCCCTGCCGGTGACCTGCCCCGATGTGGACAGAGTCTGTGCCGTGATGGAAGAGCTGGCGTTCCAGGGATACAAGTCCACCTCCCCCGCCTACTACGACATCGTGCTGAAGGGCAAGTACATGCGTGATTCCACCGACACTGCCGCCGCCCTGATCGACCATATTCACGACCTGGCCTACACGGAAACCGGCTACGCTTACGCCTCCATGACGGAATCCGCCGGATATATGCACCGTTCCCTCATCGACGCCAAGTCCGGGAATATTGCGTCCCAGTGGGCAAAGATCCAGACCAAGGCGGAATCCGCTCTGGACACACTGATCGAATCCTATTCGGAACTGGAATGAACGAAAAGCAAGAAATAAGAGATCAGAGATAAGAAATAGTACAGGTACGTCTTTCCGGCTTTGGGAGACGTACCTTTTGGTTTTCGGGAAATATCGAACGGTACAGTTGACAGACTGAGAAAGATATGCTATAATAAAAATGTGGAAACCGGTAAGACGGCTGCCACAGATGATACGTCACATTAATGAATTGAGGTTTGCGCCCTCAACCCACATGTGAGCCAATCTGGTTGCAACAGACGGCTCACTTTTTCTTTGTATTTTTTTCCTGCATGAAACGGTACAGCGTATAGATAGATTCACCAATCTGAATCATCCCAGCAATCCCGCCGATCAGGGTACATACAAAGAGAACAGCTTCCATCCGAGGTTCCCGGAGGGAACTCGTCGAGTTGGCTGCGCCAATCTCGGTGTATCAAGCCTCCTTTCAGGAATATTCCCGCAGGAGCTGAAACATTCGCCCTCCTTCCCGCTCAATGCGGGTGTCAGGCAGCCGTCTTGTTGAGTTCGTACAGCGAATCTCAATCGGTTTCCGCAGAATAGTATATCATAAATGTCAGATTCTGTCAACCGAAAAGCCAAAACCCCCCTGTCCCACTTGTATTTTCCCCTCTCCTGTGGTACAATAAAGGTATCCAAAATCCCATTCTTTCACTGAGGTTATCTATGTTTTCGTTTACTTCCCTTCTGTCCACCATTGTCACCCTGTTCCTGCTGCTGGCGGCGGGGTATCTCTGCGGGCGGCTGAAAATCGTGGATGAAGTGGCTTCCAAAAATCTTTCCACCCTGATCGTCAAGGTAGGGCAGCCATTTCTGATCATCAATTCCCTCATCGGGCTGGAATTCTCTCCCGAAAATCTCAAAACCGGGCTGCTGGTGCTGCTGCTGGGTCTGGGGATGCATGTCCTGCTGGCGGCGCTGGCGTTTCTGGGGGCACTGCCCATCAAGGGGCTGGACGAACGGAAGCTAGGAGAATTCTCCATGGTGTTCACCAACTGCGGGTTCATCGGGTTCCCCATTCTGGAGTCCATTTTCGGAGCGGAAGGGCTGTTTTACGGGGCGTTTTTCATCATCAGCTTCCACCTGTTCACCTGGACCTGGGGCATTGCGATCCTGGCCCGGAAGCGTGACGACATCCGCCTGACCATCCGGAAAGCCCTGGTCAACTTCGGCACCGTCCCCAGTCTCATCGGGCTTCTGCTGTTTGTTTCCCGGATCCCTCTGCCGGAGGCGTTTACGGACTTCTCCGCCTATCTGGCCTCCCTGTGTACCCCCATTGCCGTCATCATCACCGGCTCCAACCTGGCCCGCCGGAGTCTGAAGAAGATGCTGACCTCTCCGCTGGTGTACTACGTGAATCTGTGGCGGCTGGTGATCATTCCCATGGTGGTGACCACGGTGCTGTGGCTTGTGGGAATCCCGGACAACTTTGTGGTATTCGGCTGCGTCATGTCTGCCATGCCCACGGCGGCAGTTGCGACCATGTTCGGGGAGATGTACGACATCCAGCCCGGTCTTGCGGCGGAATTTGTAGGCAGCACGTCGGTTCTGTGTACGGCCACACTGGTGCCGGTGATCTCCTATGCGGCGTGGCTGGTGACGATATAAGTAAGAGGTAAGAAGTAAGAAATAAGAAGTAGATTGCAAAAGCGTTTCTTCTTTGGGGGAAGGGACGCTTTTTCTGTATTTTTCCGGAACTTTTTTCTGTTTATGACGTCCTATGGAATATACACATGTATACACAGAAAGGAGCATCCTCTCATGAAAAAAATCTGTATCTGGCTGCTGCTGCTGGTGTTTTGCCTGAACGGGTGCGGGAAAGATATGCCGGAGACAGAACAGACCCTCCCCCTGCCGGCGGAAGAAAATCTGCCGGACATGGAAACGGTATCCGAAAAAGCAATACCGCCGGATATGGTGCAGGGAACGGAACCTGCGGCGGAACTGTCGGATATGCCGGAGGAAGAACTGTCTGCTCCCCCTTCCCGTCCGGAACCGTATATCCGGATGCTGTCCGGGGAAGAACATTTTTCCTGTACCATGCTGACCCTGCCGGGAGAGAATCTGCGCTGGTGGGCGTATGACGAAAACCATGTGCTGTACATGACCTACACATACATTGCGGATGAAAAGAACCGGGAACTGGCCAACCGGGACAAGCATCTGTATCTGGTGGATCTGACCACAGGCACCATTGCGGCGGACACGACAGTTCCGGGGGACTCCATCTGGAATGACGCCATATACCGGAACGGGGCGGTGGTGCTGTGCCATTTCCGGCTGGACGAGGAAAACAGCGAATACCATGCGGACAATCCGCTGCAGATCCTCTATACGCCGGATGCCGGGGCACTGGATATGCGGTCGGTGACGAACTCCACTTCATTTCCTCCGGTGATGGAATTTGCACCGTATCCCAGAGAGTATGCCTCTGTCACTTCCCCGGACGGCCGATTCCGGGTTGCCTCTGTCCAGGAGGACGGCATGGGGCATGGAGGGCTGGATCTGTTCTATCCGGACGGCTCCTCCCTGCGGTTGTTTGAAAACGTCACCATCTGGGATACCCTCCCGAACGGAAAACAGGCCGACATCGGAGACGTACGGGGATACAGTCCCGTGGGATTTCTGGACGACACCCGGTTTGTATACACCATCGGCGGCTGGGAATGGACAGTGGGATACGGCATCTTTGATCTGATGACCGGGACGACCCAAACCTTTGACGGAAACGTACGAGGGATCCACGAGGGGCAGATTTATCTGACGGAAAACCGGTCCCATGAGCAGTACCGGGTGACCCACATCTACAAAACCACCCCGGAAGGCAAACGGACACTGCTGGCTTCCTGGGAAAAAGAGGACGGTGTATACTGGCTGTCCTTCGGCGAAACATGGTATTCCTCCGGGCCGGTATTCACACAGCCCTATTGGTATGAAATTGCGCCTGTTTCTGCTGACACCACAGGAATGACCGACAGAGAAATCCGGGATCTGCCGGAAGTCATCTCCATCTATTCCCCCGATCTGGACAGGGAGCTTGCCCGGGTGGAGGTGGACAGATACGATGCGAACCATCTGGTCATCCGGGACGGACAGATCACCTATGTGGTACAGGCGGACTGAAGAAAATCCGGAAAAGCGTTTCTTCTTGGGGGTGAGAGACGCTTTTTCTATAGAAACTGTCTCTGTACCGGTTGCATTCCTCCTGGGGATGTGATATACTATTGGTATTATCACAAGACAGGAAGTATATGTGTATGAAACGATTTGAAAAATGGGCCTCCGCTGTACTGGCAGGGATTCTGCTGGCTTCTTCTGTATCTGCGCTGACGCTGCCTCTGGGAGATGTTGACGGAGACGGTTCTGTCACCCGGAAAGACGCCATGATTTTGCGGCGGTATCATGCCGGATGGGAAGGATACGATGCGTTGGTGCAGGAATTTACAATGGACATCAATGCAGACGGCCTGTATGCAGCAGACGATGCCGAGGATCTCAGCCGGTATTTTGCAGGGCACCCCGGATACGGCAACTTCATCGGCCACCCGGTTTCCGACCAGAAATTCCGGAATATCATGATCGTTGCCACCGACGAAGGCAGTGTGGGCTGCAATGGTCTGCGTAGCCCTGCCAGTACCGTCGGATTCAGAATTGTACAGGATGATGGCTCGCTGGATTCCACAGTCTATTACACCAATGCAGCGGATCTTGGTCTGTATGGACACATGGAGGAACAGGTACTGGGATTTGTGTATACCGCAGCCTTTACCACAGAAGGGGACAAAGCTGTTATGGATGTTTCCGCTCCCATGAATTTTGTCACGCTCATGAATACCGGCCGCACCGATAATGACGGCATTGCATTTTCCAAGCTCCCTATCCAGCTGACAATCGCCTCCGGCAGCTTCGCCAATCCGGAAACCCTGCAGCTGTACACAAAATCCGTCGTTTCCATTACGGAAGAAGATCCCTCTCTGGTGAAAACGGATGAAGAAACCGGAAACATCCTGTATTGGGATGAAGCAGCACAGGCATGGTACATCGGATGGTATTATAATGCCGCAGATGACGAGTATTATTATTACATTTTTGAAGATGGGGACGAAATAACCTATATCAACAGGATGTCCGAAGAAAAATATGCCGCATGGTATAAACATGTTACAGCTGTTGAAATTGGTGAACAAACAGAATACGCCCTCACAGACAACAGCATTCTCTCTGCCCCTTCGGCCTATGCCCAGCTCCGGCTGTTTGATCTGGATGGGGATCGGACAGGGGACATCGGGCTGTATGACACCTACGCCATCGGCATTCTGTCACAGCGCGCCAAAAAGTGTTCCTCCTGCGGCAGAGTGATGCCCACATATACCATATCCCACCTGGAAGGCAATACATTGCTGGATGTCTTTACAGAAAACGGCCACCAGAACTGTGATCGCGGTACCGATGGTTTTGCCTGGATCAGCACTCCGACAACCGTTCCCGGATTTATGAATGACGACGGTTCCTATAACAACGGCACAGTGCTCTACAATTACGACAAAACCACAGGGGAACTGTCCATTTTCAAATACATTCCCACCAATGGCACCGGCGGCGACGTAGATTCTTACCGGTTCACCGGGGTCCTGCAGGCATACTCCACCTCCGGTACCACAGTGACCATCGACGGTATGAAATATGCCTACGGTTATGACACATTGCCAGGCACCACACTCCTGCGGGGAGACAACAGTACCGCCTTCCGGGATCTGATCGCTGCAGAACTGGACAATTACCTGATGCAGCAGGTATCCGTTCTGGTGGTGGACGGACTGGTCGTGGACATTGACCTTGCCGCACAGTAAACCACGCACCGCACAAAACGCTCTTCCCTCACCTATGGGCAGGGCGTTTTTCTGTCCCATATTTCGAATTCCGTCCATAATTACGCATCTCCCTTTACTTTCTGCCGTATTTGTGTTATAATACAACTGACATACACCCTAAAAATCCTCACCAAAGGAGACAACATATGAAACGTACCCTCTCCCTGCTCATCGCCATGCTGGTTTCCCTGCCTCTGCTGGCTTCCTGCGGCGGTGCGGATGCCGAAACCGATGCGGCGGATACTGCAGCGGATACAACACCCGTGGAAACCGAACCGGAACGCCTGTCCGACGATCTGCCGGAAACCGACCTTGGCGGCTGGACCATGCGGTTCCTGTCCCACGCAGACCACCTTTCCACCGAAGACACCTTCTATGCCTACGAACTCACCGGGGAAGTGGTGAACGACGCCATGTACCAGCGGGACATCGCCACCAAGGAACGGTTCAACTGTGACTTTTCCATCGTCACCGGCGGCTCCTGGGCAGCGGACATCCCCATGCTCACCAACAGCGTAAAGGCCGGCTCCCGGGACTATGACGTCTGCTTCCTGCTGCCCTTCGCTTCCAACGGCTCTGTCATCATGGACGGTGTGCTCTACAACATGCTGGAAGTAGACCACATCAACTTTGAAAAGCCCTGGTGGCACACGGACATGAACAACCAGTACACCCTGTACGACTACCTGCCCTTCGTGTCCTCCGACTACCTCATCAGCTCCTACCAGTACTCCAACGCCCTGATCTTCAACAAGCAGATGGCCATTGACCACGGCATGTCCGCCGGTGATCTGTACGCCATGGTCAGAGAAGGCACCTGGACCTTTGACGCCTTTGAAGAGCTCATCTCCCAGTTCACGAGTGACTCTGACGGGGACGGCGCTTTCACCGTAAACGACACCTACGGCTTTGCCTCCAACATGGGCTACCACGCCATCACCTGGGGCTACGCGGCCGGGAACGTATCCGTTCATCTGGATCCCGAGGCCGACACGCCGGTGAAGCTGGGCTGGGGCAACGAACGGTTCTATGACACCTGTGTCTGGCTGTATGACATCCTGTACGGCGGCAGCAACCTGACCTTTGAGATCGGCTGGGACAAGGAATGCGACATCAAGTGGGACGAAAACCGGGTATTCATTCAGGCCATCTGGCTGGCAGACCTGGAAAGATTCCGTGAATGCGAATCCGACTACGGTGTGCTGCCCTACGCCAAGTTTGACGAAGGACAGGACAAGTACTACACCTACGTGGACGCCCGTGCCGGTTCTCTGGCCATTCCGATTGACGCAGACCCGGAAACCATTTCCAACGTGGGCCTGATTCTGGAAGCCCAGTCCTGCGCAAGCTATTATGACACCCTGCCGGTATACACCGACTCCATCCAGAACTCCCGGTACGCCAGAGACGCCGAAACCGTGGAAATGATCGAATACATCGGCGCCGGCAGAAGATGGGACATCGGCTACTCCTTCAGCGGCGGCGACTCCACCTATGTATGGGCCATCTACCGTCACCTGAAGTCCTCCGGCGGCCAGATCGTATCTTCTCTGGAAAAGCTGGCCCAGCCCATGGAAAAGCGCTTCACCGAAATCCTGGAAGCATACGAACAGTTCTCCGGCATGGAATGGTGAGGAAAAGTAAGAAGTAAGAGATAAGAAGTAAGAAATATGTACAGAACGCCTCTCTGGCTGACAGGGGGGCGTTTTTGTGTATATAAAAAGCGTCTCCCTGTTTTTCCAGAGAAACGCTTTTCCCAATTCTGATATCTTATTTTCTCCCATACATCCCATCGTTTTTTGCCAGCAGATACAGACAATACTGGTTCATACTGATTCCTTCCGCTCTGGAGTGTTCTGCCAGAGATTTATGCAGGGATTTCGGAATCCGCAGCTTGAACTGACCGGAATATTCTTCTTCGGATACAGGTTCGGGAATCTCTATTCCTTCTTCCAATGCTGCGTTGATCCATTCTCTCCGGCAGTCGTCAACATTGCGAAGGGCTTCTTCCAGTGTATCACCGCAGGTCATACACCCCGGAAGTTCCGGAAAACGTACGGCATATCCTCCTTCCACCGGATCCGGAAGAATTTCCATACGATACGGCAAACGCATATATTCCTCAATCGTTTTCATGTTGTTCCTCCGTTTCTATTACCTCTTTGACCATCTGTACATACACGGTTTTGATCGGCTCATGCAGAGGAAGGTGATGGGACTACGGCCTGCTTTCCGAAACGTACAGTGGCTGCTGCCGCCGGAAGGGCGTTTCATTTCATACCCATAACTTTCAAGAACCTTACGCAGTTCCTCAAATCGCATTCCTTTATCCAATGAACAAATTCGAGACAACAGTTTATCCCATTTTGACATGATTCCCACCACTTATATATAGTATACCATGGTGTCATATATGGTGTCAACTGTTTTTTGTAAACTGCAAAATTTTATGTATCCTGTCAAAAAGCGTTCCCCCAGTCTGGTAACCGAAGAAACGCTTTGCACCCTATTTCTTACTTCTTATCTCTTATTTCTTATCTTACTTCACGTCTGCTTTCCCGTCGCAGCCAAACAGCAGCATCTTTTCCTTGACGGCGTTCTTGATGTATTCCACCTTCTTATTCCGCAGGGGGAGGTATTCCAGACCTTCTGCCAGGCCTGCCTTCATGCCTTCGATCCCGGCGATGCACAGGTCGGTGTGGATATTGACCTTGGAGATCCCGTCACGGATGGTGTTGCGGAAGTCGTCGTCGGACAGGCCGGAGCCTCCGTGGAGCACCAGGGGTACGTCGATGGTATCCCGGATAGCCTTCAGCCGTTCCAGATCCAGCCTGGGCTTGGACTTGTATGCGCCGTGTGCAGTCCCGATGGCGATTGCCAGTGCGTCCACGCCGGTAGCTTCGTAGAATTCTCTTGCTTCGTCGGTGGTGGTATACCGGTCTTCGGCGGCGTTGTCTTCGGTGGCAGCCAGCCCCACATGACCGATTTCCCCTTCCACGGTAACGCCAAGGGAATGGCAGATCTTGACCATTTCGACAGTCTGCTTCAGGTTTTCTTCATAGGGATGGGCGCTGCCGTCGAACATCACGCTGGAGAACCCCAGAGACAGGGCTTCCATGCACTTATCAAAGGTCAGGCCATGGTCGTAGTGCAGCACCACCGGCACGCTGGCTCTCTTGGCCGCATGGAGCATCCCGGGGGCGATCAGCTGCAGTTCCCCATAAGGCAGCAGCACTTCCGCCGTCCCGATGATGACAGGAGCCCGCAGTTCTTCTGCCGCAGCAATCACTGCTTCCAGTGCATCGGAGTCGGTGGCATTGAACAGCCCCACCCCGTAGTGGTTCTTCCGTGCGGGAATCAGCACGTCATTCAAATTGGCTAACATATGTATCCTCCAGAATATTGAGTATCTAAACTGTTTGGTTAGGGGGACGCGAGACGCTTTTTTGAAAAAAAGCTTGGCAAAAAACTTTAAACATGGGTTCCAGCTGAGTGGAGTTTCTGCAATTCCATCTGCACAGGACTATATTCAGTCCAAAGGCCGACGGAATAGTTAAGCGAGCTCACGGGGACCAAGCCCGTTCGCCACAGATCGTTTCCGATTGCTTGATTTCGTTTGGGGCTGATATTTTTTTGTTTTTCGTTTTTTGCTGTAGTTTTTCGTTTTGCCTTATTCAATTCTGATTTCTGAATTCTCTTTCCCTCTATTTCTTATCTCTGATTTCTTACTTCTGATTTCTCTCCACAATCCGCCAGATTTCCTCTGCGCTCTTCATCCCGCTGATGGAGTCGGCTGCGGTGAGGTTGCATACGGCGGCGGCGGAAGCGTAGTCCAGCAGTTTTTCGTCCGGGATTCCGGTGTACAGGCCGTACAGGCATCCGGCACAGAAAGCATCTCCGGCACCTACCTTTCCGGCGATTTCACTGGGGTCAATATCCACGGCATCGGCCATGCGGAACTGACCGTCCTTTGTGAGCATGAATCCTGCCTCCTTGCTGTGGAGGATCACCCGGTCACGGACGCCCATATCCAGCATGATCTGCATGGTTTGGCGCATATTTTCCACATCGATGCTGCCGTCTGCCTTTCTGGGGTTCAGACCGGACACGCCGCAGCCTTCGATTTCGTTCATGATGGCATAGTCGGCATACCGCAGTGCCGGAGCGACCTTTTCCCGGAACCGGCCGGTGGAGTCGCTGACCACGTCGATGGAGGTTCTGATGCCCCTCTCCTGCACCCGTTTCAGCAGGGCCGCCAGCTTTGTGCCGAAGGTTTCGTCCGCTTCGTCCATTTTATCCAGCAGCAGGATATAGCCGATATGGAAGATCCGGCAGTCCAGTGCATCCACGTCCACGTCGTCAGGGGAGAACAGGGCATTGGCGCCTCTGGCATGGAAGAATGTTCTTTCCCCGGAAGAAACGTCGCTCATCACATCGGAAAAGCTGGTGGGCACGTCTTCGGTGACGATCACGCCGGCGGTATCGATGCCGTATTTCTGCATCTGCCCGGTGACATAGCGGCCGTAGGCGTCGTCCCCCACCCGTCCGAGGGCTCTGATGGGCACATTTTGATCCATTTTCGCCACATCGATGGCCGTATTGGGCACGCATCCGCCCACAGCCTGGGACACAGCGGTGATATTCGCCAGCATCCCCGGTTCGGGATAGCCCGTGATGGTTTTGACCACATCCACCAGTATATTTCCTGCGAAGGTGATTCCGTTCTGATTCTGCATACGCACCCCCCGTGAAAAAGAAGAAGTAAGAAATAAGATATCAGAAATACAAAACGGCTTTTTCGCTGCCTGCCATGGGCAACACTTCTTATTTCTGACTTCTTATATCTAACATATTATAGCACAGCCCCGCATTGAAGTCAATATCCGCACAAAAAACCACCCCATGATGTGAGGTGGTCTTTGTTTGGGATTCGGGTTATTCTGCGAAGTACTGGTCGTAGCCTTCCCAGCCGGCGATGTACCGTTTCAGGATCATGACATCCTTCCGGGTCAGGCCGTTTTCACCGTCGATGTCGATGACGGATACATCCACTTCCACAGGATAGCCTGCGAAGTACTGGGTCAGGAGAGCAAGGTCGTTTTCTGTCACCTTGCCGTCCCCGGTAACGTCCCCCTTGGAAGTACGCCGCAGCGCCACGGTGGGATACAGAGTATAGTCCACCCAGCCTTCGGCACCTTCGTAGTAGTAGATGGTGAAGTCTTCGGCGTTCTGTTCGAACTGCAGTCCTTCTTCTTCACTCCACAGATTGGGCTTGTCGCCTTCAAAGGTAATGGCACTGAGATTCCTGTTGTATGCCAGAGCCCGTTCTTCCACCTCTCCCACAGAAGCGGGAATGGTCAGGGAGGTCAGACCTTCGTTAAGGCAGATCCCGGCGTAACCGATATGCTGCAGAGAACCGGGCAGGGTAATGGAGGTCAGAGAAGTTCCGTAAATAGCATGGTTGCCGATGTGGTGTGTGCCTTCCTGTACTGTCAGTTCCGTACCCTCAGATGCGGCAGGATAGGACAGCAGATAGCCATAGTTTTCATCTTCCATATAATACAGCGCACCGTATTCGTCCACTGCATGCCAGAGGTTGCCTTCTTCCACTGTGATTTCTTCCACAGGGCTGCCGCCGAATACATTGTCAATGATCTGCCATGTAGCCGCAGGAATGGTCACATGGGTGATGCCCGTATCATGGAATGCGCCAGTCCAGATTTCTTCCAGAGAATCCGGCAGAGTCAGCACAGTCGCATTGCCGAAGCCGGAGAATGCGTTGTTTCCGATCACCTTGATGCCTTCGCCGATGTGGATTTCTTTTACAAAATCCTTGTGGTTATGCCAGCTGTATTCATAATCTCCTACATCGTTCGGGATGGAACCGGAACCGTTTACATACAGCTTGCCGTCCGCAGTGATGTACCATGTGATAGTATCGTCAATGGTACCGCTGTACATCACACCGTCTTCACCGATGGCCACGGTTTTGTACAGAGTGTAGTCCGCCCAGCCTTCGGCACCTTCGTAGTAGTAGATGGTGAATTCTGTATCGCAATAGCCGCCGCTTTCCCTAAACTGGGTTCCTTCTTCCTCATCATGCATATCGGGCTTGTTCCCTTCAAAGAGGATGGAGGGCAGGTTCCAGTTGTAGGCCAGGGCATCCCGATACAGTTCGCATACGGAAGCAGGAATGGTCAGTTCCCACAGATTGTTGTTGTAGCTCAGACTGTGTTCCTTGATCACACACAGGGTTTCCGGCAGTGTGATCTTTTCCAGATTCCATGTGCAGTGAATCGCTCTGTCGTCGATGTCGGTTACGGCAAAGTCGTAGGTTACGCCGTCGATTTCCACTTCCCCTTCGGGAATGGTGTATTCGGTCAGTTCGGAGGCCATGGGATATGCGGTAATTGCCGCCACTTTACCGTTTTCCAAGTAATACAGTACACCGTATTCATCTGCCATGTGTACAGGGTTACCGCTTTCCACCACGTATTCTTCCACGGGACAGCCTGCAAATACGTTGCCGACGATCAGGGTGGTGGATGCGGGAATGGTTACCTTGGTGATACCCATATCCCAGAACGCGCTGTAATCCAGTGTTTCCACCTGATAGGGCAGTACCAGAGTACCCACATTGTTGTACTGTCCATTGAATGCATGTGCGCCGACTTCCACCAGATTCTTCGGCAGGGTCAGAGCAGATACATAGCATGCGCAGTCAAAGGCATGGTTCCCGATCCGGGTGATGTCGTCGCCGATATGGATTTCCCGGATGGAATTCATATGGTCATACCAGCTGTAGCCGTACTCCCAGATATAGTCCGGGATTTCGCCGGAGCCGTTTACATACAGCCTGCCGTCCATGGTGATGTACCATGTGATGTCATACCCTTCAATGGAACCTTCCGCAAAGTTGACATCTGCGGAGAAGGTGGCGGTGGGATATGCTTCCGCTGCATCTTCCGTATAGGGGTTGTCCCATGTACCTTCCGTCCAGCCTTCCTGACCTTCGAGATAGTAGATGGTAAAGTCGTCGGTGTTTTCCGTAAATACCTCATACCCTACATAGTCTGTCGGAACAGGGCCGTAGAAGTATACGGAAGACAGGGAATTCGTACCTTCAAATGCCCCGTTGTCCAGGAATACCACACCGGCGGGAATCTGAATGGTTTCCACACCGGAGCGGGAGAATGCAGCGTCTTCGATAGACTTCAGAGAATCCGGCAGAATCACAGATTTTACGTTTTCTGCCCATTTGAATGCACAGGCGCCGATGGTATCCACACCCTCCGGCACTGCATAGGAAGGTCGTCCATCCCACTTGGGATATGCCCAAAGGATGTACCGGCCGTCTGCTTCATAGAACAGGACGCCGTCTACTGCATGGAACACAGGGTTATTCCCGTCCACACCGTACCAGTTGGTACCCAGATGGGCGAAGGAAGCTCTGTCCATTTCGGTCACAGTTTCGGGAATCCAGAGATCGCCGGTATTGCAGCCGCAGAATGCGTCCCGGCCGATCTTTTCGATACCGTAATCCAGTTCGATATAGCCTACATTCCAGCAGTCAATAAATGCATTTTCGCGGATTTCCTTTACGTTGCCGGGAATAAAGAGATAGTCCACTCTCTGCAGTTCCGCAAAGGCATTTTTACCGATCACGCCAATTTCACTGCCGATTTCCAGTTCGGTGATGTAGTTTCTGTAGGGATGCCACGGTGCATAAACGCCCTCCCAGATCTCATAATCCGGAATCACAAGCCCGTTTATCAGGTCATGGTTGCCCACAAACAGCAGGCCGTTCCAGTGTACTTCCCACTGGATATCGCCGTTTTCGGTTTCGATGATACCGGATGCACGCAGATCCCCGGCATCTTCGTTCAGCTCGTATTCCGCCACGAGGGTGATGGTGTCGCCGAACCCGTCATCATCGGTATCCACGGCACACTTTTCGATCAGGTTTTCGTCAATGGGGTATCCCGGGTTGTCTGCGTCGTCATACGGCATGGTATAGAAGCCGTCTTCCCCGTTCACCCAGTCCAGCTTCCAGTGGGTAAAGGTACCGTAGTCCTTCTCGGGGATTTCCGGGAAGTGGTCACGGATCCCGTCACCGATGTGCAGAACCACAGAATCCCGCAGTTCCGTCACGCCGTCATCGTCCACAAAGCGGATGGTGTAGTCGATGGGATAATACACCGCACGGAGGGTAATGACCGGATATTCGTCACTTTCCATTTCGGAAGCAAATCCGGCAATGAAGCCGTCCAGCGGGTATCTCCCGTCTTCTGTAGCAGCACCGCCGTAATACATGGCGCCGCCGCTCATGTACTGTTCTTCATATCCGGGATTTTCCACTTCATTGGTGAAGTCCAGCACACGCCAGCGGTCGAACCGGAACCCGGGTACGTCAAACAGAGTCGGGTAGTCCCATTCATACGGGAAAATATCGTAGAAGTTGGTGTCAAAGGGAACAACATCCATCTTCTGTGCCGACCAGTAGTCGCCCGGATTCACGTTCCCGATGTTGTTGAACTTTACGGTGTACATTTCCGGGTCATAGCAGGCGGTGAACATGATGCACCAGTTGTACCCGTCGTAGAACGCATAGTCCTGTACATCCGCAAGAGAAACCTTGTCCGTCAGCTTGAATTGCCGGTTTTCCACCACGGAGCCGACACCGTCTGTCTCGTTCCAGTATGCAAGACGGAAGTTGATAAAATCATACCCTTCCACGTTCTGCATTTCTTCCCGTTTTTCTTCCGGCAGAAGGGCAAGCAGGTCGTCTGCATATGCGGTATCTTCAGCGCCGTCCGTACCGTAATACTGCAGGCTGTCACCGCTTTCATAGTATGAGAAATATTCGCTGTGGGGATTGTTGTTCCCGATATTATGGAACAGGATATAGTACGCATTGCCGTCCCGTTCCGGAAACTCAAATGTATCCGTCAGGGTGATCACAGAATGCAGTTCCGCATGCTTCCCGCCGGTGACGCCCTGCCCGATCTGGACATGGGAATAATTCCAGTCCCCGTCCCCAACGGCAATCACATACGCCACGCCGACCTGTTCGTTCACCGCAGGGGTAATCTCCGAGAATGCGGCAAAGGGCACGCGGAATTCGTAAGTCACCCAACCGTCGCAGAAGAACGCTTCGAAGTCGTCCGTACAGTTGGAATCGAAGCCATAGTCAGAATCCAGCCAGGTGCACCAGTTGGTACTGATCTTCTCGTCGGTTTCAAAATTTCTGGTAATCCCGATTTCCAGGCGGGGGTCATCTGTTACTTCCCCATTTTCATTATAAATGGTTTCGTTCCCCACATCTGTCCCGGAGAACTGAATCACATGGCCGTCCCACAGGTCTGCGGAAACAACCGGTTCGGCGGGTGCCTGATAGGAAATGTACGTGTACAGGTAGTCTTCGTCCCAGGACATCGCCATCATGTAGTTCAGATTTTCTGCCCGTTCGTACAGTTCATCGTTGGCAGCCTGATAGTTTTCCGTATCATAGGCCGGGTCAACGGAATAGTATTCCCCTTCTGCCCAGATACCGTCCGGATTCCAGTCCGCTTTCCGCTTGGCCACTTCCCATCCGCCGCTTCCCCAGTCTTCCGCAGCCGCAGCCGTGGAAAGCAGGGTCGTCGTCAGGGCCGCCAGAAGCAGCGCTGTCCAAAGTTTGCGTTTCATTGGTTCTCTCTCCTCTTAGAAAATTTTGCCATGACAATATTTGTCCATGTATAAGTATAACACCAAAGAATGCAAATTGCAAGCGATTTTATCAGAAAAATCCCTTTGGCCATGATTTTTTAAAGGCAGATTAATTACTCCCAAAAACAAACAAAACCCGCCCCCGCAGGTTTGTCCCACAGGAGCGGATTCGGTTATGGCTGTATAGGGTTTTCCTCAGCTGAAGTACTGGTCATACCCATCCCATCCGGCCAGATACCGGGCGAGAATCATGACATCCTTCCGGGTCAGCTTCCCGTTTCCGTCCAGATCCACAGCAGATTCATCGATTTCGGTGGGGTAGCCGGAGAAATACTGGGTCAGGAGAGACAGGTCATTCTGGTCGGTGGTTCCGTCGCCGGTGATGTCACCTGCGGGAATGTCAGCAGTGTCGGGGGTGTATGCCGCAGTGGTGAATGTAAATCCATTGATCTCCATGGTGGGGCTGCTCCATCCTTCGGCACCTTCCGGATAATAGAATGTACACTTTGTTCCTCTGTAGAGCAGATTGTTGAATGCCTTCCAGAAATAGTCCGGGAAATCCCCCTGGAAATAGACCCCGGTGAGTCGGGGGAAGGTTCCGCCTAATATAGCATCCCGAACATCGGCAATATTCTTCCCGACATACAGTGTTTCCAGATAATCCGCATCATAGATACATAAAGACATCGTTGTG
This sequence comes from Clostridia bacterium, assembly GCA_017415325.1. Classification (GTDB taxonomy): domain Bacteria; phylum Bacillota; class Clostridia; order Oscillospirales; family CAG-272; genus UMGS1696. The sequence goes on along the minus strand of JAFQGY010000346.1, from coordinate 31,478 downwards.
GTTACCGAATCCGGTATATGGTATTCTTTCTCTTCTTTACAGGCAGGATAATGGTACAGTACGGTCTTGTCCTTGCTGTACAGCACGCCGTCTTCGGAACAGAAATATGCATTGTCCGGATCCACCACGATTTCTTCCAGTACGCATCCGCCAGACCAGCCGGTAGCCGCACAGATCTCTTCCACAGAAGCGGGAATATTCAGTTTTTTCAGCTGCCGTACCTGTGTATATACAGCAGCAGGCATTATCACAACCGTATCCGGCACCGTGTATTCAGCCGCCGTACGACCCATCGGATAGGTATGCAGTACTGTCATATCTTCCGTGAAAAGAATACCGTCCACAGATTTATAATAGGGATTATCGGCATCCACCGTGATTTCCGTCAGATAATCACAGAAACGGATCCCGTTCATATCAATATACCGGACATTTTTGGGAATGTACAGACTCTCCAGACCGGATATCTGCAGCGCCCTTCCCATGATTTCTTCAAGAGATTCCGGAAGAATCAGTTCTTTCAGCGAACCGTTTCCGTTTATAGCGTTGTATGCAATGCGTATAGTCCCTTCCGGTACAGTATACGATGCATTCTGCAGATATCGCGGATACAGAAGCAGCGACTTATCTTTCGCAGAAAACAGCACGCCGTCCTCTGTATATATGGTACCGCCTTCTTCTACCTGAAGACTTCTTAAGCTATATGCATTTATGAGAAATTCCGTATTCATACTTTCCAGCGTAGCAGGGAGATTTACGGACAGCATATTATAACACCCATAAAATGCCCCCCAGGGAATATCGGTGATGCCGGCTTCCACAGTCAGGTTTTTGATGTTGAATCTGTAGGAATTCCACGGATATTCTGCATATTCCACATCGGGGATGGTACCCGTTCCGCGAACCTTCAGGATGCCTGTAACATCGTAATAGAACCACTCGATATTCTCCCATGTGTTCCATACAGTGCTGTCTTCTACCCCTTCTCCGTATGCCGCTGTGGTATAGGTATACCCATCCACTGTCATGGAGCCGTCCGTCCAGGTGGGGTTTCCATTGGGATAGTACAGGATAGCCTGATCCTTCACACTCCTGCATGCATCATTCAGCCAGGCCGGAACATTCCCAGGGAAGTACATCGCTGTCAGGGTGTTTCCCCACTGCAGAAATCCGTCAACAGATACCTTATCGTTGAAAATTACTGTCTGCAGATTGGTGATCCACCAGAAAGAAGAACTGTATATATGTTCTACCGTATCCGGTACCGTATATTCTATATTGGAATGATTGTTGGGATACCACAGCAGTTCTGTCACATCCTTGCTGTACAGAATACCATCCACGCTCGTCATGTACGGATTGTCCTCCGCAACATAGATTTCACGAAGCCAGGCAGAGGAGGAAGCCCCTGTACCAGCAGATACCAGCCGTTCCACGGAAGCCGGCAGATACAGCTTTCGAATATAGCTCAGAGACATTATGGTTGAAACCACATCGGTTACTCCGTCCGGCACCGTATATTCTCCGTTCCCTTCTTTACGCTCCGGATAGGTATGCAGCATAGACATATCCTTTGTAAACAGAACGCCGTCCACAGAAGTATAGCAGGTGTTGTCTGGATCCACATAAATATTTTGCAGACCACTATACACAAATGCTGCAAGATCAATCTCCGATACCCCTGCCGGAATTGTTATTTCCGTAAGACTGTATGCACCATCGAACGCCACATATCCGATTCCCACAAGACTTTCCGGCAGAGTTACCTTCTTCAGATTCCGATTGACGAATGCAGATCTGCCAATATGTGAAACACCCTCAGGAACGGTATATTCCGTATTCGTCAGACCGCCCGGATAAAAGCTCAGTGTCACCATATTTCCATCTTTACAGAAAAGAACATTATCTTCTACATAATACATACCGCCCTCTGCAACCGTAATGGTATTCAGAGAAGTGTTCTCCAGCATGTTTACATCTATATATTCCAGCGTTGACGGCAGATGGAGGGCAGTATACGGCATATCTCTGCAAGAAAGTACCCAGCTGTCGATATAGGTAATACCTTCTCCTACAATTACCGTCTTTACCTGAGCAGCATGTCCGACCCATGGGGCATCTCTGAAACTCCATCCAGGCATTTTCCCCTGCCCTGTGATCGTCAGTGTCCCTGTGGTTTCATCGAATTCCCACTGGATATTGTTCCACTCCTGGAATGCTGCGGATGTTTCCCCGAAACCGGATGAACCGGTCATTTCTTCCTCTGCTCCGGCAGGTGCATGGGCAGGCATATACACCGGCTCAGCATCCTCCGCCTGTACCGGCAGCATCAGCAGTGCCAGCATTCCAGCCGTAAGCAGCAGTTTTTTCATTGTCTTCATAATCCTCTGTTGTCCTCCTGTATTGTTGTTCCCCAATAGTATAGCACAAAACTATTCTTCCTGCAAGTTGTTTGATGAAAAATACATTTTATCTGCACAAACAAAACCCGCCCTCGCAGGTTTGTCCCACAGGAGCGGATTTGGTTTTGGCTGTATTGGTTTTTCCTCAGCTGAAATACTGGTCATACCCATCCCATCCGGCCAGATACCGGGCGAGAATCATGACATCCTTCCGGGTCAACTTCCCGTTTCCGTCCAGATCCACGGCAGATTCATCGATTTCTGTGGGGTAGCCGGAAAAATACTGGGTCAGGAGAGACAGGTCGGTTTCGTCGGTTTTTCCGTCGCCGGTGATGTCACCTGCAATCGAATATACAGCCGTATTGTATGTCACACCCTCCACGGTCATTGTGGGACTGCTCCAGCCTTCTGCACTCTGCAGATACCGCAGTGTAATTGCAGTTCCGTATTCTGAAAAAGCCGTATTCAGATATGCCGGTACCGCACCGGAGAAATACACATTACGCAGTTCCGGAATTTCGCTTAACGCAAACATCCCTACAGTTTCCACATTATTCATATACAGATCTGTCAGATACCTGTTAAAATTCATGCTACTTGTATACAATACAGATACCGTATCCGGAATCCGGAAGACTGTATTCTGCTTACCCACAGGATACACATACATTGTTGTGACATCCTTATCATACAACACACCATCCACAGAAGCATATACGGTATTGTCCGGATCAACATTGATTTCTTCCAAAGAACAATTCATCATCCATATCCCGACATTTCCGATGTTTATCAGAGATGCAGGAAGTTCCAGTCTTTTCATATACTGCGGGGTAGTCATGACAGAGGAATTGATCTTTTCCACTCCTTCCGGTACGGCATAGATCTCATCCGGCCGACCTTCGGGATATTCCACCAGAATGGTCATATCTTTCGTATACAATACGCCGTCCACTGCAGAATACTCTGTATTTTTCGTATCCACTGTAATGGACTGCAGAGCATTGCACAATACAAAGGCATCCTCATACACATATTCAACACCTGCCGGAATATGGATCGTAGTAATCACTCTGGAGTCTATGGAAAGTGAGAGTATCTCCAGCAGACTCTCCGGCAGCACAATTTCTTCGGCCTCTGACTGCAGTATGGCTTCCTGCCAGATCCGCTGGGTACCTTCCGGAACGACGATTTGCTGTTCATCGCGCCCGGACGGATAGGATATAAGATTCTTCAGACCATTCTGCATGGAATACAGAATACCGTCCTGTGTAAAATAGAATCCGCCCTCTTCCGCATAATAATTCTGAAGCGGCAGATACCCGGTTACAATCGGATTCAGATATGTCAGGGAGGAGGGCAGAGTCACGGAAACAATATTCGGATATGCCTCCCCCTCACCGTATGCACAGCCGAACACGTCATACAACAGTTCTTCAAATCCGTAAAACACTACATGCTGTACAGATTCCGCAAGGGAATACCACGGCCACAGATCCGCTTCCACATCCGGCATTGTCCCTTCCCCGGAGATATGCAGTGTCCCGGTTTCTTCATCATATCTCCACAGAATATTTTCCCATGTATTCCACTGCACGTCTTCTTCCGCTTCATATGCCGCAGTAGTATAGGTATTCCCATCGTAGGTCATGGTTCCGTCTGTCCAGGTGGTATTGCCTGCGGGGTAGTACATGGTCGCCTGCGTGCGTACATTGCGGCAGCCGTTGGTCATCCATACCGGTACATCCCCGGGGAAATACATACTCTTTACGCCGCCGCCCCAGTATATCCGGTTTTCCACCGTTTCCACGCCGCTGCCCCAGTATACTGTCTCCAGATTGGAAACTGCCCAGATGGCATCGTTCACGATCGTCTTCAGTGTATCCGGCATCACATATACCGCAGCCGTATGACCGATGGGATAGTGCACCAGGGCAGTCATATCCTTGCTGTACAGAATACCGTCTTTGCTGCACAGATACGGGTTGTCCGCATCCACATACACCGCCCGGAACGGCAGGGGAGACAGGGATCCCATAACCTGCACAACTTCCCGTACCGTTGCGGAAAGTGTCAGTTCTTCCAGAATCCGGGAGTGTTTCATTACGGTAGAGGCAATCTGTTCCACACCGTCGGGTACCATATACTCTGTCCCCGCTTTTCTTGCCGGATAGGTATGCAGCAGCTTCATATCCTTTGTGAACAGAACCCCGTCCTGCGCCGTGTACACCGTGTTATCCGGATCCACCGTAATGGTTTCCAGCGCATTGCAGTAGGTAAAGGCTTCCTCATGAATGTCCGTCACCGCCGCCGGGATGTACAGGGAGGTCAGGACATTGCATCCATAAAACGCCTGACTGCCGATGCTGACAAGCCCTTCCGGCAGGGTCAGTTCTGTAAGAGTCTGGGACATGAATGCATAATCCCCGATCTTTGTTACATCCTCAGGAACCGTATAGGTACGCAGAACCAGTCCGCCCGGCTGGCACACCAGAGTAACGTCCGTTCCGTCGTCCTTGAACAGGATTCCGTTCTGTACATAAAACATCCCGCCGTCGGCCACAGTGATGGTTTTCAGATTGTATCCATGCAGCAGAACAGCGTCCATTTCGGTCAGCGTGGACGGCAGATGGATTTCGGTATAGGAAATGGTATCCGCCCGTACAGAAGAGTATGCCAGATCCGTAATTCCTTCTTCCACCACGACCTTTTTGATCTGCGATGCATAGGAATACCACGGATAGAAGCTGGGGCCGCCCTGCAGCAGTGCCCCTTCCCCGCCGATATACAGCGTTCCGGTGGCAGAATCAAATTTCCACTGTACATTATACCATGTCTGATAGTCCGCTGTCAGCGTTTCGCCGGTCATTTCCACTTCCTGAACCGGTTCTGTCACAGCATCCTCCGCCTGCACCGGCAGCATCAGCAGTGCCAGCATCCCGGCCGCAAGCAGCAGTTTTTTCATTGTCTTCATATCCCTCTGTTGTCCTCCTGTATTGTTGTTCCCCAACAGTATAGCACAAAACTATTCTTTCCGCAAGTTGTTTGATAAAAAATACATTTTATCTGCACAAACAAAACCCGCCCCCGCAGGTTTGTCCCACAGGAGCGGTTTTGTTCCGGTTTTATTCAGATATCCGGTACAAATCAGAAGTACAGGTCATACGCTTCCCAGTTGTCCATATACCGGGCATAGATCATGACATCTCTGCGGGTCAGTCTGCCGTCGCCGTCCACATCCGCCGCATCCATGCTGATCTCGGTGGGATAACCGGAATAATACTGCTGCAGGAGCAACAGGTCGTTTTCGGTCACAGCATCGTCGCCGGTGATGTCCCCTCTGAAGCCCATCATGTCCATTCTGTATCCTTCCACAGTATCCCAGCCTTCCTTACCGGCGTGGTAGTGCAGAGTGATCCCTTCGGTGGTGTCTGCAAACGCATCTTCTGCAAATCTTACCCAGGGCTTGCTGCCTGCGAAATATACATCGGTCAGACTGGTGCAGCCGCCGAATGCATAAGAGTCCAGGAATTCCAGCCGTGCGGGAATCCGGATTTCCTGCAGGCCTGTTGTGCCGTAGAAGCACCAGTTTTCAATGGATTCCAGATGCACAGGCAGGGTCAGATCGGTCAGATTCTGCAGTTCTTCCATGGCAGCAGCCGACAGAACCACCACGGAATCCGGCACCTTGTAGAAGGTATCCTGCTTGTTCAGAGGATACCGCAGAAGACGGATCATATCCTTTGTAAACAGTACACCGTCCTGTGCAGTATAACTGTCATTGTCTGCATCCACAGTAAAGGCTTCCAGAGAATAGCACCGCTTGAAGGCACCCACGGAAATGTTGGTCACGCTTTCCGGAATGTGAATGGTCTTCACGGCAGCACAGTGTTCAAAGGCGAAAATGGCAATTTCTTCAATGCCCTCTCCGATGGTGATGGTTTCGGCATTCACACAGTCCAGGAACGCATTGGTACCGATAATGCCCACGGAACCTTCGATCACGATGGCCTTGATCTGGTCACGCACTTCTGCCCAGGGCTGTTCGTCAGCGGAGTTGTATCCCATGATCGGATTGCTGCCGGACACAGTAAGAGTACCGTCATCGGACAGTTCCCAGGCAACGCTGTAATCATAGGTTTCCCCGTTCAGGGTGATGGTGGCAAAGCGGGCTGCATCCTTGCCGGGGTCACCGGAGATACCGGATGCCAGCTGGGTATGCCGCAGATTACCCGTATCGATACTGGTGCTCATCACATAGCCTATACCGTATTCGTTCCCGTCGGAGGGCAGATACCGGGAGAAAGCGGTAAAGGGAGTCCGCAGTTCATACACAACGGTGCTGCCGTCCACAAATACGCCGTAATTTCCTTCGGGATTGTAGCTGTAATCACTCCAGTTGGCAGAGATCATATCTCCGTCCGTATCGGTAGCCAGACCGTATTCCAGTCGGTTACCGCCGGTACAGTCGGTATCCGCAGCGCCCACCTGCAGACAGGTATATCCCCACATCTCTCCCGGATTTCCTGCAGGAGTCGGTACATATCCGCCGGGGGCAGTGAACTTCACATAGCTGTACAGGTAATCTTCGTCCCAGGACATTGCCAGATCAAAGTCCAGATTCTTAACATCCTCCGTCAGGAAAGGATCGCTGGAAAATGCAGACATCCAGGTGTTCTGTACGTCGATATCGAAGTATTCCCCTTCGCTGTACATACCATCGGCTGCCCATGCTGCGGTAGCCTGTTCTACCGTGAAGGCAACATTGCCCACATCTTCTTCATCAATGTAGTTGGCAGGGCCGCCGGTCAGAATAATATCCGCAAAGCAGGCTGCATCCTTCCCCATCTGGCCGCTGATCCCGGAGGACATCTGGGTATGGGCAACAGCATTGTTCCCCCAGCAGAGCACATATGCCACGCTGGATACCATGCCGCTCTGTACCCCCCAGTCGGTATATGCATCAAAGGGAGTACGTACTTCATATACAACCTTGGATGTTCCGTTCTCCAGATCGGTTACAACCACGTTGAAATTGCCGGAAGCATCATACGCCCCGCCTTCATTGGCGTTCCACTGATGGGCCATCAGACTGTCATCCGCAGTGGATCTGGAAATTCCGTATTCCAGGAAACCGCCGCCGGACCGGTCACCGCAGGCCAGCCCGATCTGCAGACCGCCGTTGTTCCAGATATTTTCCGCATCGCCTTCGTTTACATGTCCGTCGGGGTCAATAAATTCCATATAGGTATACAGGTAATCCTGATCCCAGGACATACCGAGAGTATAGTCCAGATACTTTGCCGTTTCCAGCAGAGCGGGATCCCCCACACTGGCGGAGTTCCAGCTGGAATCTTCTTCGATCAGGAAATATTCCCCTTCGCCCATCTCCCCGTCGGCCGGATTCCATTCCGCTTCTCTGTAGGGTACACAGAGATCCAGCTTCTGGAAAGCCCCTTCCGCTTCGGGCCAGTAATTTTCTGTCTGTACAGGCGCACTGTCACGCAGGGTGAAGTTGACAAAACCGAACACCCAAAGTCCCTCGGATCTGCCGCAGCCCAACTGGGTATGGATCAGTTCCCCTTCACTCCCCCAGGAAATCAGGGGCAGCATGCTGTACCGTTCGCCGTTTGACGGTTCGAATTCACAAAAAACATCAAAGGGAACCCGGGCTTCATAAGTCACCAAATCCTTACCGGCCGCAGTCTCCTCCACGATTACGGTATAATCCGTACCGGCCGTGGGCAGCCATCCGGATACCAGATAGTCATACCAGGAATATGCCCCCAGATCGCCCTGATCATACCGGGTCATTTCCACACTGTACAGATTTTCTCCGCCGGCGTCTCCCAGCGCAAAGTTCAGCTGCAGCATGTTCCCAAGATACATCTGGTTGGCAGCATAGCTGCTGTCGTAACCGTTTTCATCCACATACTGTACATATGTATAGATATAATCACCGTCCCAGCTCATGGCGAGGGTGAAATCCAGATCTTTCCCGGCCTGTGCATCTTCATCCAGCGTCGTATTGGCAGAAACCCATCCGCGTTCGTAGTGAATCTCGTGGTATTCCCCTTCTGAAAAGACACCGTCCGGTATCCATGCCTCTGCCTGCATGGGATACACGCTGATTTCCGTGAACCCGGACAGGTCATCCCCAATGTACATAGCCCCGGCAGACAGAGCAAGAAGCCCCGCAAGCCCGGCCGCCGCCATTGCAGCATACAGTTTTTTCATAACAAACCTCTCCTTATGAATTAAAATTCTCCGGAAATCAGTATAACATATTCACCTATATTTTTCAAGAGAATTTCGGTATTTAATGGCCATTTTAAAAAACAGCACCTCCGGAAGAAAGGATCCGAAGGTGCTGCCAGGGTATTGGATTGTATCGGAGTTCAGCGGAAATACTGGTCATACCCATCCCATCCGGCCAGATACCGGGCGAGAATCATGACATCCTTCCGGGTCAGCTTCCCGTTTCCGTCGAAATCCACGGCATATATATTGATTTCGGTGGGGTATCCGGCGTAATACTGCTGCAGAAGGCTCAGGTCGGATGCTGTCACCTTACCGTCGCCGGTGATGTCACCCTTTACAGGCATATCTGCACCGGAGGCAGTATCAATCAGCGTGATGCCCGCATACTGGGAGGGATCCTTGGGGCCGCCTGCGATGCCATCGCCAAGCTGGGTCAGGGCATATTCACCGCCGCCGTTCCCCCAGGAGAGCGCATAAGACACCTTATACTGGGCATATACGGCAGGATCCTTTTCCGAGAAGGCAGAGATCGGCACACGGAATTCATAAGAAACCGTATCTCCGTCCACTACGGCACAGAAATCTTCCAGATCACTGTTAGCCCCCATAAAGCTGCTGCCCAGATAATCGTTCCAGCGGATGGTCCGTTCTTCACCGGTATCCGAAGTCACACCGAAGCCTACCTCTAAGAAGTTCATAGACTGTTCACCGACAGAATACTCCGCACCGGCAAACTGAACGATACTGCCATCCCAGAAAGAGGGGTTATTTTCGTCTGTGAACAGGTATCCGTTGGGATCGGTATAGGAAATCCAGGTGTACAGATAGGTGTCATCCCAGGACATGGCCAGATCAAAATCCAGATTCTTGGCCTGCAGTCCCAGCAGATCTGCGCTGGCTACCCCGGATACCCAGGAATTCTGTACGTCAATGGTGTGATATTCGCCCGCAGTGAAGATGCCGTCGGCTGTCCATGCGGTCTGTGCCTTGTCGATGAGGATATTGATCCCCCGGTCTGCTTCCGCTGCCATAAAACTGCTGTATCGGGCAGTGTTGAAGGTCACACCGGCATCGTTCGTCCAGGTGGGGGTCGTCCATTCTGCAGAGGAAGCGGGCACATACAGCGTCATTTTGTCCCGGATATAGGAGAATGCATCGGCATCGTGCATATATGCGGGAACCTCAGCATTCTGGAAAGTAACTGTGGTGAGAGCCTGCGCATTTCCGGCATAGAAGGTTCTGTACCATTCCAGCGTTTCTACATTCTTCCCCATAATCAGGTTCTGCAGATTGTGGATCATATAGAACGCCGTTTCTTCAATTTCCGTCACCGTATCGGGAACCATATATTCCGTATCCGGTCTGGAAGAGGGATAGTAATACAGCAGGGTCTGATCCTTATTGAACAGCACACCGTCCACACTGGACCAGCTGGGGTTATCGGCATCCACATGGAACGCTTCAAGAGCCGTATAGCCGGCACCGTCCATGGTATCTTCAATGTTCACAACCGATGCGGGGATGTTCAGGTTCTTCACATGGAATGCAAACCGGAACATATTGGCAGGAATGGTTTCCACACCATTCGGGATGGTGAATTCTTCTCCCGGCCATCCGCAGGGGAACGCCGCCAGAGTCTTCATATCTTTGGTATAGAGAACACCGTCCAGCGTCGTGAAGTATTCACTGCCTTCCGCCAGAACAATTTCTTCCAGCAGGCGGTTGTACTGGATTCCCTTGTGTCCAATGGTGGTCAGGCTGGCAGGGAGAACCAGTTTTTCAATATTGGCGGAATAGAATGCAGAATCACCGATGGTCAGCAGGCCTTCCTGCAGAATCACCTCCGCCACATCGGTGGCAAAGAAGGACATATCCTGCAGATGCTGTACATTTTCGGGAACCGTGTAGGATTCCACATTGGTTCTGCCGTTGGGGTAGATTTCCAGCGTAACTTCACCGTCCGTTTCGGAGAAGAGAACACCGTCAATGTCATAATACTTTCCGCCCGGTGTCACAAATACATTCTGCAGTACATGGTTGCCGGAGTTGATTCCGTCACTGTGCTGTATCAGTGTGGAGGGCAGATATACCGTTTCGATGGCATAGAAGAACTCGCCGTTCGCCAAATGGCGGAATGCCAGATACGGATAGGAGGTGATCCCTTCCTGCAGCACCAGCGTCCTGATATCGGCGGCATGACCGATCCATGGGTAATCTTCCCCTCTGGAGAGAGAAGGCACAGCCCCGTCCCCGCGCACATACAGGGTACCGTCTTCCTTGTCAAAGCGCCACTGTACATTTTCAAAATCTTCCCAGTTTTCTTCCAGCGTCACCGTGGCAAAGTCCGCAGGGTTCTTTCCGCCGGAGATCCCGGATGCCAGCTGGGTGTGGCTGAAGCTGCTGCCGCCGTTGCCCCAGGACAGCACATACGCCAGTGCATACTGTGCATTTTCTTCCGGTGTTTTTTCGGAAATCGCTGTAAAGGGCACCCGCAGTTCATAGGAAACGGCAGCCCCGTCCACGGTTACGCAGAAATCTTCCGGGCTGCTGTTGTCCGCCATAAACCCGCTGCCCATCCGGTCTGACCAGTTCAGAGAGAATTCTTCCCCGGTCCCGGCATCCATGGCAATCCCGATTTCCAGCCGGTCATTGCTGTCCGCCGCCCCCACATCCGCTGCACCGAACTGCACACAGCTTCCGTTCCAGAGTTCAGGGGTAATCACATACTCTCCGTCGGGATCCGTATAGGAAATCCAGCTGTACAGGTACTGGTCATCCCAGGACATGGCCAGCGTGAAGTCCAGCGCCTTGGCAGTTTCGGCATCCTCCGCATTGTCGGAGACCGCAGAAATCCAGGTATCCTGTACGTCGATGAGATGGTATTCTCCCTCGGTGAACACGCCGTCCGCCGACCATGCCGTCTGTGCGCGCTTGACACCGAACGCGATATTGCCCCGGTCTTCTTCCTCCAGAACAATCCAGCTGTTTCCGCTGCTGCCGCTTTCCGGTTCCGGTTCCGTGCCGATGACGGCAGTGTTATAGGTCACGCCCGCTTCACTGGTCCATGTGGGGGTTTCCCAGCCTTCGGTTCCTTCCGGATAGCACAGATACAGCCCGGACAGGTCACGGTAGAACTTCTGCATATCGTATTCCGTCGCTTCCTGCAGCCATGCGGGCGGTTCGGTCTGGAAGTATAGGCGGCTGGCGTTATAGAACCAGTTCTGATCCAGATTCATGTCCGTGATGCCGCTGCCCAGGTACAGTTTCCGGATGGGGCATCCCATAAAGCACTGTTCCGCAAAGGTTTCCACTGTATCGGGAATCGTAAATTCCGTCTCTGTTTTTCCGTTGGGATAGTGAACCATCGTCTTCATATCGGCTGAGTACAGGATATTGTCCACACAGCACAGATACGGATTTCCCTCCGCAATTTCCACCACAGCGGGGGATCTCCCGTTGCTGCAATGGGTCACAACCACCGTTTCCAGCGTAGTCGGCAGATACAGGGCATCCAGTGCATTCTTCCACCGGAGCATATCGTCGGGAATCCGGGTCACACCCTCGGAGACAGTGTATTCCGTCCGGCTGCTGTTCAGTGGATAGGCATACAGAATGGTCTGATCGATGTCATAGATACAGCCGTCCACGGATTTGAAATACGGGTTGTCCTCCGCCACGGTGTATTCCATCATATTTCCATTTGCCGCAAATGCCTGTGGGTCAATTTCCGTGACAGATGCGGGAATATGCAGGGTGGCTGCACTGATCATCCCCAAAGAACGGTTCTGCAGTGTAGTAAGCGTATCCGGCAGCAGAATCTCCCGCAGATACTCATTCTGCAGACCACCGTTCTGAATGGTTGTGACTCCCTCCGGAACGGTAAAAGATGTCAGATCGCTTTTCCCTCTCGGATAGGAGACCAGCACAGTTTCCTCCCCGTCTTTACGGTATAAAACATCATCCGCACAATAAAAACATCCGCCTTCCGCTGCTGTATATTTTTCCAGAGTGGGAATATACACACTGAAACTATTCAGGGTTGACGGCACTGAAAGCGTCTTCACAGACTTATACATGGTCGGAGCAGATGTATCCCCGCTGAAGGACTGATAGTACCCCGTGATCCCTTCCTCCAGCACGATATGTTCAATCTCATTGTTCACGTCCACCCACGGCATATCCGCCAAAGGATTTACGTTCACATACCCCGTTCCGGACAGCGTCAGCGTTTTCGTGTCCGCATCATAGTTCCACTGGAAATCCGACGGAAACGATGCTTCGGCAGTCTCGCCTGTCATGCTGTCAGACAGAATCACCCCATCCTCCGGCACCACGGCAGACACCGCAGCGTTTCCGGCAGTCAGGCAGGCCGCCAGCAGTATGGCACACAGAACCGCAGATGTGCATTTTCTCATACAAATACTCTCCTTCCCTCTCCAAAAGCCGAACGTCCGGCATTCTGATGTTGTTTCTATTATACCATTCTGCATGGACACCATCTGTCCATCATATACCGGTATAGAAAAATTTGGCAGTTTACCGAAAAACAAAAAACAAAACACCACAGGAGAGGCCTTCTCCCCCATGGTGTTTCGGAAGGATATACAAAATTGCAAATATGCAGGACAATCTGCGGCACGATCCCTGTTTCAGCCGAAGTACCGGTCATATCCCGCCCAGCCGGCCAGATACCGTTTCAGGATCATCGCATCCGCACGGGTCAGCTTGCCGTCGCCGTTGATGTCAGCGGCCGCTTTGTCAATCTGTACCGGATATCCGGCAAAATACTCCGCAAGCAGGTCGGCGTCTTCCAGTGTGACCTCTCCGTCACCGGTGAAGTCGCCCACAGGTCTTTCCGGTTCCGGCTGGTATGCATAAAACGCATATGTCCGGTGTCCGCAGGTTTCGCACGCCTGGTAGGAAATTCCGTCCATATCTTCTGCTGCTTTTACTTCTACAACTGTTTCTCCCCAGATATGCTCCTCACAGGGGGCGATGGGTTCCAGAACAATTGTCTGCTCACAGATATCGCAGTATTTGGCCCGCAGACCGGCATAACTTTCTGTCTGGCACTGTTCAATGACCCATGTATCAGAAGTGCAGGTATGGGTTTCAACCACTTCGATAGTATAGGTACGCAGCACCTGATCGTTGGCAGTCACACATACTGTGCCGCCCATATCTCCTGTAGGAAGCAGTTCCAGCATGGCGCCGCCAGTGAAGGACAGCACTCCGTTGGAATATGCCGCTGTATCGTTGGTACAGGAAACCGTAAACCGTTCTGTCAGTTCTGCTGCCGATCTCTGCCCGTCCTCCGATACAAGATACATTTTGAATTCGGTTTCGCCGGTAGCATCCGCTGCTGAGAATGCGGCAATCTGTTCCTTCTGGATCTTCAGATATTTTTCGGCCGACTTATAATCCTTGATATCCGACTCAATCCGGATATTCTGATACAACGGTTCCTTTGTTTTCCCTACCGCTGCAATCAGCATACTGCGCAGGTAATCGTCCATGCTGTCGATTCCGAAATACTGCACTTTTTTGGTAGTGTCCAGACTAATGGTGTACGGAATGGACGTTGTAGATCCGTCCAGCGTAGATACCACCACATCTTCCACGAAGAATGCCACGGGAAGTGCTTCTACCATAGTACGAATGGAATCCAGAATATCACTCACATCAGATGCTTCCAGCTGCAGGCTAAGCACCGCAACAGAGGCGGCAAGAGCTTTCAAATGGTTACCGGACAGCGAATTCAGGTATGCTGTATACTGTTCCGGACTTGCCAGACTGTCTGCCAGACCACCGTACAATTCATTGGACTGCAGACGCATCATGGTATCCAGAGAAGCTGCACTGGCATCTTCCGATGCAATCCGTACGATATTTTCTATGGCAGCCGTCAGCAGTTCGGCGTCCGGTTTCATAGCTTCTTCCACAATTTCTTCCAGCACAAATTCTCCAATAGCAATCAGTGCTCCTTTGCTGAATGAAATCACAAATTCCGCAACTTCCATGAGTTTGGAAGCATAATCGTACAGCTCCACCATAGCTTTGGTTCTGCCGATTTGTTCGCCCAGCTTCTGTTTCTGGTATTCCATCATTTCTGACTGGAACAGAATATTACTGGACACTTCCACCACAATCTTGTCACCCGGCAGGAAAGTATCCGCCTGAATGACTTCCGCATTGCCGGCAGTCAGCAGAACCGTTTCTTTCACAGAACCGTCATGATACCACACTGCCTGTCCCTGTTCCAGACCGGGAATGGTATACCGGACACCATACAAGGTTCTTGGAGAAACATTTTCCAGTTCAATCCGGACAGTGTAGTCATCTCCGTAATACGTGGAATAGGGCAGGATCACATTCATATGCAGTGCGTTCCCGGCATATACATGAATGGCATCAGACGTATAGGTATATGCAAATTCCTGTGCATATGCTCCGATAAGCCCCCGCAAAGAAGCGTCAATGGTATAGGTGCCTTCTTCGTCCCCGCGCACATACCAGTGTACGGATGTCTGGCTCTTTACCCCCACAAAAGACAGGGGAACCAGAGCAGACTGCTGACCGGACACCAAATCTGCCAGCGCAAGACCATCCGGGAGAGAAATTTCCGCTTCCAGATCGTACAGGGCATCCACACCGGAATTGTTCACAATCAGCATTTCCACATCAAACATTTCCTTGAGCCACTTGGTTTCCCCGTACACAATCAGATAAAACTTTTCGGAAACAGGATATACAGAAATGATGGTTCCATCTTTCTGAGGATATGTGAATTTATTGTCGGTGAAATCCTTATGTACCGGCGTTGATTCGGAAGGAGAATCGGGGTCCTCTTCTTCGGATCCGTCATCTGAGGGGTCATCATCTCCACCGCCGCCTCCGTCTTCATTGTTGGGACCACTCGGCGGCGTATAGGAACCTCCTTTATATTTCCCGGTATCGTCAAAATAGGCATCCAGGGAGATGACATCTATTTCCGGAGTAAAGGTAATTTTCACGGAATGTTTGAAAATATGGGTATTATCCGGGTCTGCTACATCAATACCCGCGTCTATGATTTCTTCCAGGGTCATTTCCGTGATGATGATTTCCGACTCCACAACAGGTTTGGTACTCATACCAATATACGGCAGACTGTTTTCACCGAGAGCAACGGTAATGGTCAGATTTCTGGTCAGATACCCCTTGGCATACACGGAGATGTTCTGTTTGCCGACAGGAAGAATCTGAGCCGCTTTTCCGTATGCATCCGTTGTCAGTGTGCATTCACCATCTTTGGCCGTTGCCACCAGAATATGGATATTTTCCAGCGGTTCCAGTGTGTTTGCATCTATTACTGTAAAGTATGCGATTCCATAATTCGGATCATTTGCATCCACAGTAAGCTTTGCGATTGTCTTTTCCTGCCTGATGCCGCAGTTCCCGCACTGGTAATATCCGCGGCCTTCCTCCAGAACAGTAGCGGACTCCACAACCACCAGAGTACCGTAGGCATGCCCCTTGGGAGAAATTTCTTCGGTATAGGTATCCTTACATACCGGGCAGGTATACGTAATGCTGCCTGCTTCCGTACATGTCGGATCAATCTTTACAGTAATTTCGTATGTATGTGTATGATCCTCAGGCACATACATCTCCGTTCTGTATACACTTCCGTCCGGAGCAGTCCATTCCGGTTCTGTCCAACCTTTCGCACCTACAGGATAATACAGGGTTGCATTGGTGTTGTATATTGCATTCTCACTGAAATAGCCGGCGGGATCCTCTGTACTGTAAAAATAGATTTTCTGAAGATTCGGGTTATTATTGATCCCGAATGCCTTCAGTGCAGTAATCCCAGCCGGGATATGCAGTTCTTCCAGTGAAGTACAATGGGTAATATAGCCGAGCTCTGTTACCGTATCCGGAATATGAAGTTCCTTCAGGGAATGCCAGCATTCGATCCCAAAATCAGATGTACCGGATACTGGCCATTCAAAGGTTTCCATAGCCGTACAGCCATAGAATCTCCCCTTTATCCCGGTCACAGAACTGCTGATTTCTATTTCTTCCAAACGGACACAGTCATCGACAAGTCTATCGCTGAGTACAGTTATCCCCTCTTCCACAACCAATTTCCGAATCAGAGAACGGTAGCTGTACCAGGGAGCATTCCCGGAGTACGTACTCCACGCAGTCTCTCCTGTGCCGGACAGTGTCAGAACACCGTACTGATCCAGTGTCCATGTGACATTTTCTCCGCACTTTCCGGAAACCGGCAGTTGTACATGAGACATATCCGGTTCGAACGGTACCGCATTCGGCCAGTTTTCCCAGTGTGCAGTCCCGGCAACATAATACAGTGTCGGTGTGACGTTGACAAGGAAATCATAATTCCCTTCAAAATAGAAATCACTGCCATAGAAATAGATGCCTTCCAGATTGGTACAGTCTTCAAATGCACCCGTTCCGATCATAAAAACATCCTGCGGCACAGCAATTTCCGTCAATGCCGTACAGCCTTTGAATGCCTCAAAATAAATAACATAGGTATTGTCATGCAGATACACATCTCTGAGGGAAGTACAGCCTTCAAACACATTGGCATTCACACAGGGGGAACTTGCCGGCAGAGAGAAAGACGTAAGAGATTTGCAGTTATAAAATACATAAGGGTGCATATCTGTAATGCCGTCATGTAAAGACAGACTTTCCAGACTGGTGCAGTCACAGAATGCTGCATATCCGATCTCCGTAACCCCTTCTTCCACAGTGAGACACCGGATACTTTCCCGGTATGGATACCATGGTGCGGTTCCTTCCAGCGTAAACGCATCCGTTTTTCCGTTCCCGGAAATAATGAGATTTCCATCGGCTGTCAATGTCCAGTATACACCGTCCCCGCAGGCACCGGTCATGGTTTCATCGATGCCCACATACATACTTTCCCCCATGGGATACGCTTCATGGAATGCTTCCGTATCAAATTCCGCCCGGCGGGTGTGCTTGACGGAAAATTCCTCCTCGTTCAGCAGGAACCACAGATACCCCGTTTCCACGTTTTCGGCATCCCAGGTGGCGTCCACATTGTAGTACCATCTGCCCAGCTTCACGATATTCCATGCATGGTTTTCCGCTTTGACACTGGCGATAATCCGGGCATCCACACCCATCTCCAGCGCCAGCCGGTAGAACAGATTCGCAAATCCCTGGCATACAGCCGTACCTTTGATCAGTGCCTTGTACGCCGTAAAGATCTTGCAGTGGTTCATGGTCAGGGTATCGCTGCTGACGGCATTCCTGTAGGCAGTCAGACCGGCATCGTCATAGGTTACGTTTTCGGTGATATATTCATAAATGGTGCGGACAATCTGATACTCCGTCATGTCCATGGCTTTCCATGCTGCAGTCAGCTCTTCCACTTTGGCGTCCACAGCTTCTTCTTCTGCCAGCGTGGTGTAGTAATCAAAGTAGTAGGTCAGCGTCCAGCCTTCGTCCGACTTGACACCGGCACCGTTCCATCCGCCGAAGGTGAACCGGATATAGTCCCCGCCGGTGGGGTCTGCCGGGTCATGGGCATACGCCGCATAGAAAATTTCCTTGTGGGCAGAGGTGATGGCCGCCAGCCGGTCATACAGTTCCGCAGTAACCCCCAGAACAATGACAGATTCTCTGGCTTTCATCCCATCCAGCAGAACCTCCGCCGCTTCTTCTGCGGTATCGTGGAACACAACGTCCGCTTCTTCCGTCATCAGCCGGAAACCGGATTCTGCTGTGTCGGCAGGCAGTTCGCCGATGGTCAGCCCTTCATACAGCGGGTTCACATAGGAATCGGTGATATACAGACCGGATGCCGCCGCTGCTGCCATGGCACTGGCTGTGGAGGAAGTCCCCGGTTCTGCTGCCGCCGTTTCTTCTGCTTCGTATACCACCGCCGCTCCGGGATCAGCAGAAACATCTGTCAGAGAAACAGCGGGTTCTTCCGCCCCTGTCAGTACCACCGCACTCTGGACCACCAGAAGCAGCGCCGTGAACAGGGACAACCATTTTTTGATTTGCATGATATGTTTCCTTTCCGGACCTCCGTACCCACAGATACAGATGTCCATTGCATGGGAGTTTGCGTTCCGGCGTCCGTTTTAGCGGGAAGCCGCATGGCAGAAGGTCACGGCAGGGTATATCCTTCCCAGCCTGCCAGTGCTCTTGCCAGATACATACCGTCCGCCCGGGTGAATTTTCCGTCACCGTTGCAGTCGGCCATTTCGGGGTCAAAGGGAATTTCCGCGTACATGCCGGCAAACCAGGCGGAAATCATGGCGGCATCGTCTTCGTCCGTCTTTCCGTCACCGGTCAGGTCGCCGGGGGTCTCCTCCCCGTCCAGCCACTCAAACTTGTATGCCGTTCCGTCCGGTGCATTCCACAGCAGGCTGCCGTCCGTCCCCTCATAGGGAGTCCACGCATCGCTGCGGGCGGCATAAATCACGGGATCCTGGTCGTTTTCACTGAACAGTCCTGACCACCATGTCCCCGGCACACCCCCATGGAATTCCACACGGGTCAGGGGATAACACCAGGAGAACGCCTGCACGCCCAGATAGTCCAGATCCCCCAGAATCCGCAGGGTTTCCAGAGAGGTATTATAGGAGAAGGCCATGTCGCCGATGTTTGTCACATTTTCCGGAATGGTCAGCTCCGTGATCCGGAGACAGGAGGAAAACGCCTGACTGCCAATGGTCTGCAGCGTGGAAGGAAGGTTCAGCGTATCGATTTTGGAGCCGTAAAACGCCATGCCGCCGATATGCTGCAGTCCTTCCGACAGCGTCAGTTCCGTATACCATTCACAGAACGCAAAGGTGCCGGATCCGATTCTCTCAACACTGCCGGGAATCGCAATGGAATCCAGACCAACGCACTCCATAAATGCCCAGTTTCCCAGATAGGACACGCCCTCACCGATGTTCAGTCCGGTGATTTTTGCCGTCCAGGGGCTCCAGGGGGAACAGTTCTCTCCGTTCCGGCGGAAATTGTAGTCGTACATGGCACCGGTGCCTTCGATGGACAGAATCCCCTCGTCCGTCAGGGTCCAGGTCAGGTTTTCCCCGCAGGTACCGGAATCAGATCCCTCAAAGGGCAGATACCCCACAGTGTCCATGGGATACGCCTGATGGAATGCTGCTGTGTCGTAATCACTCCGGCGGTTGTGGCCGATACCGAAGATTTCCGGGCTCAGGAGGAAATAATTGTACGCAACAGGATTCGTTCCCAGATCCCATGTGGCGTCCAGATTGTAGTACAGCCCGTCCAATTCCACGATGTTCCAGGTATGGTTTTCCCGATCAATACTGTGGATCATCCGGGCGTCAATCCCCATTTCCATGGCCAGCCGGTAGAACAGATTGGCAATCCCCATGCATACGGCGGTACCCTCGATCAGACCCTTGTACGCCGTATAGACATGCAGATCCCCTGCATCCAGACCGGCATAGTCATACACCACGTTTTCGGTAATGTAGTCATAGATCGTACAGATGGTATCGTATGGTTCCATGTCTGCAGCAGTCCATTGGGCCACCAGTTCAGCCACGGCGGCATCCACCAGCTGTTCTTCCGCCAGCGTTGTGCGGTAGATAACATGATAGACAATTGTGGCGTTGTTTCCGTTCCAGCTGGTTGCATCGGATTGCCAGTAGTGGTACAGCTGACCGGTATAGTCCCCGGCGGTGGGGTCGTCCGGATCGTGCTCGCAGGCTGCGTCAAAAAGGACGTTATGGGGATGCGCATCCGTGCTGTTCAGAATATCGTACA
This sequence comes from Clostridia bacterium, assembly GCA_017415325.1. Lineage (GTDB taxonomy): Bacteria > Bacillota > Clostridia > Oscillospirales > CAG-272 > UMGS1696. Next base: position 11,016 of record JAFQGY010000346.1, on the reverse strand, counting down.
CTTCCCGGGTGACACCTACGGAAATGGCCGCTTCCCGTCTCTTCATGGCATCCATGATCGCATCGGCTGCGTCTTCCACGGTCGTGTAATATACTGCTGCCTGCTCCACAAACAGCGTTTCGCCCTGTTCCCCCTCGGGTTCCGGCAGATCTTCCGGAAGAAGGTCACTGCCGATGGGGTTGATCTGATAACTGCCTGCCGGTACCGGTTCTGCAGATTCCGCCCATGCAGGCAGAACAGCACACTGCATCGTCAGCAACAGCGCCGTCAGGACAGATATGGTTTTCTGAAGTTTCATGTGACTATTCCTCTGTGATTCCTGTTATAAAACCGGTTTCTCCGGCAGAACATTCCTGCGTCGATCAGCTCAGGGTGTATCCTTCCCAGCCCGCCAGTGCTCTTGCCAGATACATACCGTCCGCCCGGCTGAACTTCCCGTCGCCGTTGAAGTCGGCCTTGTAGGTTTCAAAGGGCACTTCGGCATACTTCCCGGCGAACCAGTCGGAGATCATGGAAACGTCCTCCTGATCCACCGTACCATTACCGGTCAGATCCCCTACGGGAGTGAGCATGACAGCGTTGTAGCTTTCATTGGCATTGGGGGACCAGGTGGGAGTGCTCCAGCCGGTGGTTCCTACATTATAATAGATGGTAAAATCAGCGTCGCATTCCGTAAATACATTTGTGCCCACGGTTCTGGGCGCATTTCCGTCAAACCAGACATTCGCCAGTCTGTAACAGTATTTGAACGCTTCATTGCCCAGATAGTCCAGATTCCCTTCGATCGTCATCATGGTCATGGAATAGTTGTTCCAGAACGCCATGTCGCCGATATAGGTTACAGAAGCCGGGATGCCCACCCTTCTCAGACCGGTCTGCATGAACGCTCTGTTTCCGATGGTTTCCAGTCCATCCGGGAGAAACACAGTTACCAGATTCCGGTTTCCTTCCAGGGCAGAGGCACCGATGGCCGTCACCGGGTATCCGCTTACCGCTGCCGGCACTGTCAGATCGATGATGGTTTCGTCCGCTTCCACCAGGGTGGCCTTTCCGCCGTTAATGATATAGGTCAGGCCGTTTTCCGTAATCAGGTTTGTGGCGCCGTTCACCAGATCCACATCCAGAACGGACTGGGTTCCGTCCCCATGCTGCACACAATAGGACAGCGTATCCAGCTTCAGCCAGAAATTGACGATCTGCTCCGGAGAGGCCGCTACCGTACGGAGGATATTCCCCGCCAGATCCATTTCGTAGACCCGGCTGGCGGTATTTCCGTACAGTTTCCCGTCATACAGGAACAGAAACTCCACCGTTACCGGCAGGGTGATCTGCTGTACCTCCGTACGGGAGATGTCGGAAACATACATGGTATTGCTGCCCCACACGTTTGACAGGTAGTAATAGGTGCCGTCCAGCTCGTTCAGCATCCCGGGACGCACATCATCCGCCGTTTCCCGGAAAGCATATCCGGCAAAGCTGTCGCTGACGGTGGCTTCCGGTGCCGCTGTTCCGCCGCTGTTCTGGATTACCCAGCTGTAATGCCCCAGTTCGTTTTCAAATTCCGCATCGCTTTTCAGGAAATACTTATGGTACACAAATCCGCCGCACTGATTGGAGGGGTCGTCCCAGGTGGCGTCGGCATGGTACCAGGTTCCGTCCAGCTCAATCAGGTTCCAGGCATGGTTCATGGGGTCGGAGGAAACCACATAGGAGTCAATGCCGCACTGGCTCAGAAGATGGGAATAGGCCAGCGCATACCCGTTGCACACGGCAATCCGGTTCAGGAAAACGCCCTCGAGCCAGTAGGAGTCTTCATTGATATTGTCCGGATACCCCGGATCGTAATCCACTTCCCGCACCAGATAATCGTGGATCGCCAGCACCTTTTCCAGATCGGTCATATCGTCCCGGATGGCTGCCATGGCATGTGCCACACCCTGTTCGATGGTGGTGATGCCGGCGGCCGCACTGGTTTCCCCGGAAAAGCTGTACCGGTCGTCCGCAGAGTAGGTCAGAAGCAGTTCTGTCACCACGCCGGTCTGGTCATCGGTACTATACTGCACTTCCCGTTCCACATGGGGCCAGTACACTTCCACATTCAGCGTTTCCTGCACGAAAGCATGCAGTTCCGCCACATCCGTATATGCCGCATCCGCTACAGACACCCGTTCTGCGCCGGAATTCACGGCATCCGCAAGTGCATCATAGACAATTGCCTGTGGTTCTGTAAATGCCTCCTGCCGGTCTGCATCAAAAAACACAGGCACCAGATCTCCTTTGTACAGGAGGGACAATGTTTCCGGAACGGTTTCCGCTGCGGCGCCGGTGATCATGACAGTCCCTGCCGCCAGCCCTGCCAGCACACCGATCCATTTGGTCAGTTTCATCATATTGTCATCCTTTTTCTTGTGAGCTTGTTCTGTGAAAACACAAAAATCCGACAAAAGCGGCCGATTCCACCAATTGTCTCATGGGAAACGACCGCTTTTCGGGTTCAGATATTGATGTCAGCAGCGCATCCCGGGATTGCTCCGGGAGACTGCATTACAGGATTGCTGTGACTCAGCCCCTCCAGACGGACAGGTTGTACAGCATTTCGGCTACCAGAGAACGTGCAGCGGGAGCCTGAGGATCCAGAGTGGTGTCGGAAACGTAGATGTTGTTGGCCAGAGCCCACTTCATCTGTTCTGCAGCCCATTCGGAAACCTGTGCGCCGTCAGCGTAGTTCGCCAGATCAGCGTCAGCAGCGGTGTTGTAGCCCATGTATGCAATGTAGCGATACAGGATTACAGCAGCCTGTTCCACGGTGATTTCGTCCATGGGACCGAAGGCTTCTGCGCTGTAGCCCTTCACGATACCAGCCTGTGCGGCCCATTCTACGTAAGGAGCGTACCAGGAACCGGCTTCGCAGTCGGCAAAGGTAACAACCGGGTAGTCAGCCATGTTCACGCCGGACATTCTGCCCAGAACGGTAACGAACATAGCGCGGGTCATGGTGGTGTCGGGAGCGAATACCATTTCGGTTTCGGAAACGCCGTTGATGATGCCGTTGTTGTATACGTACAGAACAGCGTCAAAGTAAGGAGCGTCTACGGAAACATCCACGAAGGGACTGGTTGCTGCGATCTTTTCGAATACAGCGGAAACGGTCTGGTTGGACTTGATGTTACGAATCTTGTAGGATTCCACAGCACCCACAGACTTGCCGTTCACCAGTACATCTGCGATGGCATAGCCTTCGTCGGGAGTGATGGTAACAGTTACAGTCTGGCCGATGCGGGCATTCTTCAGACCGGAGACGGTACCGCCTTCAGTCTGCTTGTAGTTAATATTGAAGATACGGTTTCTCCACTGGAGCATCTGCATGTAGAAGCTATAGTAAGCATCAAAGCCGTCATCTTCTTCCACAACAGGTTCAGCAGTGTAGGATTCACCGGCAGCGATAGTAACTTCTTCACCGTTGATGGTCAGAGTAATATCTTCTTCGGTGTTGTTCACGATGGTCAGAGAACCTTCGGAAACGGTAATATCAGTGTCTTCTTCCTGGGTAAGGGAAGCATCTTCATCAACATCAACAGTGATGTCTTCATTGATGATTACATCTTCGTCGATTACAGCTTCACCGATTACGTCGATGGTATCTTCATCTTCTGCATCGTTGAGAGCATCCACGATGCTGGCGTATCTGTCGTCACCGTTGGTGGCTACGCATTCCAGAACAGTTACAGCCAGTGTCGCTGTCTTGGTAACGTCACCTTCTGTGTAAGTAAATACCAGTTCGGTAGTATCCACTGCCATGATTTCCGGTTCTACCGTATACTTGGCAGGAGACAGCATATAGGTCTTACCGTTGTTGTAGGTTGCTTCAATATAATTGATGTAGGCAGTCTTGTAGCTGTCGCCTTCAACATACTGTCTTGCAGCAGCTGCGGGAACAGCAATGTCTTCCAGAACCTTGGCAGAAACCTGAACATCTGCTGTCATGGAAATACCAGCATATGTAACAGTTACATAAGTGATATCTGTGGTCATTCTCATCGGAGAAACAGCAAAACCACTAACTACTTCTTTGGAAGTTCCATTGTTATAGAATACTTCCAGAACAACAGAAGAAACGTCAAATTCCTGATCTTCGATATATTCATTTTCCCAAGATACAAACAGGAAACTCTCTACTTCTGCTTCATTTACAGTAATGCCATACTGGTAAGTAGCAGTCTGACCACGTTCTTCATCAGTCCAACTGATAGTTACATACTTATCTGTAACTGCCAGACTGCCTGCGAGCTCTACGGTAAAGTCGGTTACAACAACTTCATCACCGTTATTATACTTTGCAGTAACAGTCAGGTTGGATGAATCGAATGTCTTGCCTTCAACATAAACGTTCTTGATGTCTTCGGCGTTCTTTTCAGTAACAATCAGCTGCTTTTCCAGACTCTTGTCCTTGATAACAACCTTGTATGTCTGGGTTTTACCTTCGTAAGTAACCGTTGCAACTGCGTCATCTGCCACAGTATCCATATCGGGGGCTTCCACCGTGTAGTCGGCAGAATCCAGCGCAGGATATTCTACATTGTTGTTATACACAGGGTATACCAGCAGGCCTGCAGCAGAGAAGGTCTGACCAACAATGTATTCGGTCTTTGCCTTGGAGGAATCCACAGTGATACCCTGGAGTTCCTTTGCGATAACTGTTACTGTAAAGGTTGCTGTCGCTTCACCGTACTTTACAGTAATTTCCTTTTCACCGATATCAGCTTCTGTGAACTGAATCTTTTCAGGAACAGTATATGCGTCCACGGAATCAGTAGTACCGTTGTCGTATGTAGCTGTTACAACCATACCGGTAATATCCAGTGTTTCATCAACAACATACTCAACATCCGTGGGAGGAGTGGTTACTGCGATGGACTTCAGCGTCTTGTCAATAATTTCAAAAATACCGTTCTGATACGAAATCTCATAGTTAGCCGTTACATCTTTATCATCGGCAGTGATTTCAGCAACAGGTGTAATTGCATACTTGCCAACTTCTTCACCTGCTTCTCTGGATACAGTATATTTGATATCCTGACCATCAGCAAGAGTACCTTCTGTGATAGTCGCAACGAACTTATCGGGATCACTGTTTCCAACTTTCTTGGTATCATTTTCAGCCTTTACAGTGATTGCTCTCTTGGATACTTCAATTGTTACTTCTTCGACCGATGTGAGCGTATAATTATCAGCAGCATCACCATCAAGCTTGGTACCAGCAAGCACAACAGAACGATTACCGGCATCGGCAGAGTCGAGCTGGAAGGGTTCAGGAAACACGGCCTCCAGATCATCCCCTTCAACCTTTCCATTGATCACCACATTCGTGGTATCCACATCAACATTGGCAGTACCATCGTAAGTCTTGTCTGCTGCAGTAATACCGGAAATGGTAACGTCCTTCTTGGCAATCTTTACAGTAATGGCATCCAGTTCCTTATCATTGTAACCATCCTTGGAAACAACGGCGGAAATGGTGTATTCACCGGCATCCTTGATGTTTACGGTATCGGCAGGTTCGCCATCGTTGACAATGTACTTCACATCAGCACCGTCAGCCAGATTGGCAACGGATACTGCAACAGTATCACCATAGGTGTAGCTGGTCTTGTTGGTAGTGAGGTACATGTCTTCAGTGAAGTCAGCCTTAGGCTTTTCGGTTACGGTGATGGAACCCTTTTCAATGCTGAACGGTACATTGAAATAATCATATCCTTCAACCATGTATACATCTTCCGGATTATACTTGATATCCAGAGGATATTCCTTGTATTCCGCTGCATCGTTAATGACAAATTTAACATCCACAAATGTGAAATCGCCAGTAACATTTGCCATACCATCTACCCATGTAAACCGAACCCAATTTTTTCCGTTCTCATTCATGGCGTTGGTAATGGGCTTGGAAATCTTGCTGTGATATTCAGCACTATCAAATGTAAATGCTGTACCATCATAATATAAATCAATAATGCACGAAGCAATCCCAGGATTGTTTTCCAGATCAACCTTAACGCTTACCGTCTGACCTTTTTCACCAGAAGCGTCAGAGATATTCATAATAGGATCACCAGCTGCCAATACTCCGATAGGCAACATACAAATTACGAGCATTACTGCTAAAATAACAGATAAACTCTTTTTCATTATTTACTCCTTAATAAATTTCCACAGGCAGACCTGCCAGATACTGCAGCAACCGCCCCTGGTCCTTAGCGTTTACATTTCCGTCACCATTGACATCAAGTGCTTTTACATCCACAGTTACAGGCAGACCTGCCAGATACTGCAGCAGCCGCCCCTGGTCCTTAGCGTTTACATTTCCGTCACCGTCAATGTCACCGGGAATATAATCCACAATATTCGCAACACCCTTTACAACAGCCATGTCAACATTATAGTAATCATAACCTTCTACCATGTACACATTGTCAGGATCATATACAATATCAAATTCGTAAGAACCTTCTTCAACACCTTCATTTACAAGGAAATTCAGTGTTACAAAAGTTTTGTCGCCAACAATATTTTCGAGACCATCAACCCACGTACATCTCAGGAATGGGTTGCCTTCAGCGTCAGTCATTGCATTCGTAATCGGCTTCAAAAACTCACTTCCGTATACTGCATCAACATAATTGAAAACATCTGCATCGTAGTATACATCAATGATGATAGAAGACAGACCTGCATTATTTACAAGATCCACAGGAAGAGAGAAGGGTTCACCCATCCGCACTCTATCCACAGTAGGCATATAGAACTGCGCACTTTCCGGATCCACCACAGGATCATCCCCGCCTGCTTCCGCAGCAACAGCAACAGTCCCGTTTGCCGCATTCACAGTAACGGTTTCCCGCAGGTCTTCCATATCAAAATTCATCACGTTGGCAATGGGGTCGTCCATGTCAAACGCCAGAGTGGTATTGGTATCCTTGGAAGGATCCACAATATCAAACACCAGCTCAGCCAGACAGCCTACTTCCGTGGTGAAGTCTGCTTCAGCCAGGTCATTGTCCCATGCCAGATAGTAAGTACCGTTGGATTCATATTCATCCATGGACATGCCGATCCAACCGGCGGACAGAATGTCTTCGGACGGGATTACATCCACCAGATGCAGCACATCATTGTCCCAGGTTACGGGAATGGTTGCGGTAACCAGACCGGGGTTGTTGCTCATGTCAACGCCCACCTGCACCTGTGTGGCACCTGCTTTGGTTTCCCGCTGCGTGAATGCGATTTCAACGGCGCCTTCCGCAGCAACGATGACAGGCAGCATGGTCAGCACCAGTACCACTGTCATAACAGCACAGAAAATTCTTCTCTTCATTTTTGCCTCTCCTTTTTTTCTGAAAGTCCGTACGCAGTCCATCTCCAAACAGGCATACTATGGACATACCATCCGGAATTGTAGTAATTATATCACACAAACAGTATAAATGCAATAGTTTTCCAATATTATTTCATGCTTCATACCATTCTTTTTTTCCGCAAAGACACCTGCCGTCCATCTCCCTCTTCCGGTATATTTATCCACGCCTCTTGTATTTTTTCCTGCAATATGATACAATACCTCCATACCAACACCACCCGAAAAGGAGAATCAATATGCCCATTTCCTTCCAGAAAGAAAACAGCCTCTTCCGGCTGACCACAAAAAACACCCTCTACGCCTTCGACATCGCAAAAGGCCGCCTGATCCACCGTTACTACGGCAAAAAGCTGGGCGCAGACGTAAAAACCTACGCCGAGGATCCCGGCAGAGTGTGGTCCTTTGCCCCTTATGCCAAAGAAGGGGAAGTCCATTTTTCCGTGGACACCCAGCCTCTGGAATATTCGTATTTCGGCAGCGGCGATTTCCGCACCACCGCCCTACGCATCCGCAACGGAGCCGGCAATTCCGTCACCGATTTCACCTATGTTTCCCACAAGATCCGCAGCGGACGGGTGGAGATTCCTTCCATTCCCTGCGGCCGGGCGGATGAGCACACCCAGACCCTGGACATCACCCTCCGGGACGACGCTTCCGGCTGTGAGCTCCACCTGTACTACACCGTGTTCTACGACTGCGACGTGATCTCCCGGTACGCCTCCGTCACCAACAAAAGCGGCGGCGATGTGGTCATCGAAAAATGGATGAGCCTTGCGCTGGATCTGCCTCACAACCAGTACGACGTGATCTCCCTGGCCGGTTCCCACTGCTTCGAGAGAGTCTACAACGAACGGACTCCCGTGTTCCGGGGCAACATTTCCATGCACAGCCGCCGGGGTGCTGCCAGCCACCAGATGAACCCCTTCATGGCCGTCTGCGACCGGAAGGCCGACGAAACCCACGGTGATGTTTACGGCTTCAACTTTGTCTACAGCGGCAGCTTTCTGAACGAAGTGGAAGGGGATCAGACCGGCAAAACCCGGGTCCAGATGGGTCTGGGGGACGAAAACTTCAACTACCGCCTCCGGGACGGCGAAACCGTATTCTGCCCCGAAGCCGTCATGACCTACTCCGCCAAGGGGCTGGGCACCATGTCCCGGAACTTCCACCACTTCACCAATGACCACATCGTCCCCGCCAAAGCCAAAGAACGGCGTCCCGTGGTGCTGAATTCCTGGGAAGCCTTCTTCTTCAACATCAACGAAGACGTGATGGTGGACTTTGCTGCCGCTGCTGCCGACTGCGGTATGGACATGGTCATCATGGACGACGGATGGTTCGGCGCCCGGGTCAACGACAAGGCAGGGCTGGGGGACTGGTTTGTGAACCGGAACCGCTTCAAGGACGGTCTGGCTCCCTATGTAGACCGGGTCAAGAAAACCGGCGTGAAGTTCGGTATCTGGGTGGAACCGGAAATGGTGAACCCCGACTCCGACCTGTTCCGTGCCCATCCCGACTGGTGTATCCGCTGTCCCGGCAGACCCATGTCCTACTCCCGCTCCCAGTATGTGCTGGACATGGCCAACCCCGCCGTCATCGAATACCTGAAGGAAATGTTCACCGAAACCTTCCGGGATGTGCCCATCGACTACTTCAAGTGGGACATGAACCGCCACATCTCCGAACCCGGCTCCCCGTATCTGGCGGCGGAAGACCAGGGATCCATGGAATACCGCTACATGCAGGGGGTATATTCCCTGTTCCGCTGGTTCATGGAAACCTACCCGGACACCATGATCGAAAACTGCTCCGGCGGCGGCGGGCGGTATGACCTGGCCATGATGTCCGTCAGCTCCCAGATCTGGACCAGCGACAATACCAATGCCCGCGACCGGACCCTGATCCAGTATTCCTCCATGCTGGCATACCCGGCCTCCGTCATGAGCTGCCACGTATCCAACCCCCACGGCAACCTCCACGAGCTGGATCTGAAATACAAGGTGGCCGTCAACGGGGTTCTGGGGTACGAATTCAACGTGCTGGACACCCCCGACGAAGTGAAGGACGAGATCCGCCGTCAGGTAGAGGAATACCGCACCTTCGACCGGGTCATCACCGACGGGGAATACTACCGGATTTCTTCCCCCTACGAATCCGACGTGTCCGCCTATTACTTCCAGCTGGACAACCAGATTCTGCTCAGCGCCGTTCTGACAGACGGCAAAATCATCATCGGCAAAAAGAAACCCTGCAGAAAGCTGTCCGTCCGCACTGCCGACCCGAAGGCCACCTACCGTGACACCCGCACCGGCCTGACAGTCACCGGCGAACAGCTCCGCACCGGTATCGAAATCGGAGAATTCACCCCCGACGCATCCGGCTGGGACGCCAAGCTCTGGCATTTCGTCAAGGAATAAGCGGTTCCACCATATTCCATCATAAAACACCAAATAAGACCTGCCGCATCCGATGTCACCGCACATCTTTGCCGCAGGTCTTTCTGCATTCCGCAGAAAAAAGCCCATGCTTTCACACAGGCTTTTGCAGGAACTCCTCCATATTCCTTCATTTTTATATGTACACCCGACGCTTACGGTTTCTCCGCCGCATCGTTTTCGGCATTCTTACCACTGCTTTTCGCAAAACGCACAATCCCGATAGCTGCGGAAACAATGGAAACGCTTTCGTTGAGGATCCCGCCGATGGAGAACACGAATATATTGTACACCAGAATCAGCGAACAGGTAAACAGGATGCTGATCCGCAGCAGCTGGGGACTGCGCATGGACATGAACACCGTATTGGCCGCCAGTGCCACGATAATCAGCAGCGAAACCGGCCCCTGCCAGGAAAATGCTCCCAACACCGCAATCACCCCCGCCAGCAGCCACCCGGACACGGTGCTGACCTTGGCATTGGAGCGGAAAATATAGTAAACTACGTTTCTCACCATGCAGACGATGTTCAGCACAAAGCCGGAGGAAGCCCCCAGGAACAGGTAACTGAGACAGTTGCAGGCTGTGGAAAAAGTCTGCAGGAGCAGCAGCTGTTTCTGTCCCCTGCACTGATACGAAACAAACGCAATAAGCGTCGCTGTAATTCCAAGAATCTGCCCAATGAGCATCTGCGGCATGGATGTTGTACCTTCTTTCTGAAAAAAGATCCTGTGGAAAAGTCCGCTGTTTGCAGAAATCTCCGCAGACCCCGCTGTTTTTGCAATGAAAAAGCCCTCAGAAAACCCTGAGAGCTTCTTACTCCCCCAACTGGACTCGAACCAGTGACACCCTGATTAACAGTCAGGTGCTCTACCGACTGAGCTATGGAGGAATATGGAACAGCAAGGCAAACAACCCGCTGTGTTTCCGAAAGCAAACGGAGGTCAAACGTTTTCGTCTAACCTCCGTCGTTTCGTGTTGGCGAATACCTATCTTCCCGGGCCGTCTCCAGCCAAGTATTTTCGGCACGACAGAGCTTAACTTCTGTGTTCGGAATGGGAACAGGTGGACCCTCTGCGTCAATCTCACCAACTTTTTGCTGCATCTGCAGTTCCCCGCAGCTTGCAACTGTAACAGAGGCAATCTCTTGCTCTCTGAATGCACCTT
>JAFQGY010000345.1 GCA_017415325.1 Clostridia bacterium | reverse complement strand
TGGTGCCGGAAAAGCAGACCCTGGAAGCCTTCCCGCCGCCTTCCTTCAACCTGACCTCTGCCCTTCACCATGTCTGCGGGGCTATTTCCTCCACCTATGAGTCCAACGAAGGGCTGCTGGACAAGAACCGGTTCACGGCGGAAGAGATTCTGCTCCATCACTACTGCCTGTTTGAAGCCATGTTCCACAGACCGTGGCGGGGACTGAATGCTTTCTTCGGTGTATAAGTGAGAGTAAAAACAAATACTGGAAATCGGTATATCCGGCAGATGCGGCTGTGTCCCGGGGTATGCCGGTTTTTCTTTCCTGTGTCATGGGGAATTTCCGGCACAATCACCATGCCGCTGCTGTTTCTGCATGGGAAATTTTCCGCTCCCTTTCCTTGACATATACACAGGTATGATGTATAATTATTATGTATCATTATGGGTTTGTCTCCCATACAATTCCGGAAATACAGGAGGATTCTGACCATGCAGGAAACCTACGTCATCGGTCTGGATTACGGAACCCTTTCCGGTCGTGCGGTTCTGGTGCGGCTGAAGGACGGCGTCACTGTGGCAAGTTCGGTTCTGGAATATGCCCACGGGGTCATGGACGCATGGTTTACCCCGAGTCCCGAGATCCGTACGAAGCTGCCCCCGGACTGGGCACTGCAGCATCCGAAGGACTATATCGAAGTGCTGGAAAAAACCATCCCCGATGTGATCGATCAGGCCAATATCGACCCGAAGCAGGTGGTGGGTCTGGGGATCGACTTTACCGCATCCACACCGCTGCCGGTGCTGAAGGAAGGGACGCCCCTGTGCTTCCTGCCCCAGTTTGCCGCAGAACCCAATGCGTACGTGAAGCTGTGGAAGCACCATGGCGCCACATCCTACGCCAACCGGATCCAGCAGACGGCGGAAGAACGGGACGAAGCATGGCTGGATGCCTGCGGCGGAAAGATCTCCAGCGAATGGCTGATTCCCAAGCTGTATCAGGTGGCGGCGGAAGCCCCCGAAGTGTACCGCACCATGGACGTGTTCGTGGAAGCCGGAGACTGGGTGGTTTGGCAGCTCACCGGGAAAAAGGTCACCAGTACCTGTATGGCCGGGTATAAATGCAATCTCACGGAAGACGGATTCCCCACAAGAGAATTTCTCACTGCTGTGGATCCCCTGCTGGCGGAAGCCGACGAAAAGTGGATCACGGACGTGCTGCCCATCGGTGCAAAAGCAGGTGGGTTGACAGAGGAATGGGCACAAAAACTGAACCTGTGGACAGACTGTCCTGTAGCGGTAGCCGGGATCGACGGACATGCAGCCGTTCCTGCCGGGGGAATCTCCAGAGCCGGACAGATGCTGCTGATTCTGGGAACCTCCTCCTGCCATATGCTGGTGGAAGACCGGTTTAAGCAGTTCTCCGGTATCTGCGGCAGAGCATGGGAAGGCATGATCCCCGGGTTCTACGGATATGAATCGGGACAGTGCTGTGTGGGGGACCACTATGCATGGCTCTGCGACAATCTGGTGCCCGCCTCCTATGAACGGGAAGCCAAAGCCAGAAATATGCACATTCAGGCCCTGCTGACGGAAAAGGCGGAAAAGCTCCGTCCCGGGGAATCGGGTCTTGTGGCACTGGACTGGTGGAACGGCAACCGCAGTGTGCTGATGGATTCCGAGCTGTCCGGACTGCTGGTCGGCATGACGCTGGGCACAAGGGTGGAAGAAATCTACAGAGCCCTGATCGAGTCTACGGCCTATGGTACCAGAAAGATCGTGGAAAACTTCCGGGACGGCGGTCTGCGGGTGGATGAAATCATCGTTACCGGGGGTATCGCCGGGAAGAATCCCATGCTGATGCAGATCTATGCGGACATCCTGCAGATGGAACTGAAAATCGCCGGGGGAACATCCGCACTGGGAGCTGCCATCTACGGTGCACTTGCTGCCGGGGATAAAGGATATGCCACCATGGCGGAAGCGGTGGAACATATGGGTATCGTTACCGACAAGGTGTACCGCCCCGACCCCGCCAATACGGAAATGTACGACAGGCTGTATCACGAATACCTCATCCTGCACGATACCTTCGGCAGAGGGGAAAACGATGTGATGAAGCGGCTGCGGCAGTACCGGGAAGAAGTAAGAAATAAGAAGTAAGAGATAAGAAATATCTCTGGAAATACAAAAACACAGGAAAGAGGAAACATACCATGTTTAAGGATAAAAAGGTAGTCTTTTCCGGGGTACAGCCTTCCGGTTCGCTGACCATCGGGAACTATCTGGGTGCCATCAAGAATTTCAACGCATTTTCCGAAGAATACCACTGCCTGTACTGTGTGGTAAACGAACACGCCATCACCGTACGCCAGAACCCCGCCGAACTGCGGAAGAGAACCTACGAAACCCTGGCCCTGTATATGGCCTGCGGTCTGGATCCCGAAAAGAATACACTGTTCGTCCAGAGCCATGTACCCGCACACGCCGAGCTGGGCTGGATACTGGACTGCTATACCATGTTCGGGGAACTGTCCAGAATGACCCAGTTCAAGGATAAGAGCGCCAAGAACGCCGATAATATCAACGCAGGGCTGTTCACCTACCCCACCCTGATGGCCGCCGATATTCTGCTGTACCAGACCGAAATGGTGCCCGTAGGCGTGGACCAGAAACAGCATCTGGAACTGGCAAGAGACATTGCCGAACGGTTCAACGGCATCTACGGCGATACCTTCGTGGTACCGGAAGGCTATATTCCTCCCGCAACCGCCAAGATCATGTCCCTGGCCGAACCCACAAAGAAAATGTCCAAGTCCGACGAAAACGAAAACGCCGTGGTCAGAATTCTGGATCCCAGAGACGCCATCATCCGGAAGTTCAAGAGAGCCGTCACCGACTCCGGTAATGAAATCCGCAGAGGCGAAGGCAAGGACGGCATCGAAAACCTCATGTCCATCTACGGCGCTTTCTCTGGTAAGACCATGGAAGAGATCGAAACCGAATTTGCCGGCATGGGCTACGGTGACTTCAAACTGGCAGTAGGCGAAACCTGCGCAGACGCCCTCGCCCCCGTACAGGCCGAATTCGACCGCCTCATGAAGGATAAGGCCTATCTGGAAACCGTCATGAAAAACGGCGCAGACCAGGCAAACTATATGGCCTCCAGAACCATGTCCAAGGTAAGAAGAAAAATCGGCTTCGTCGAAATCAAGTAAGAAATAAGAGATAAGAAATAAGAAGTACAGGAAGAGACTGCAGAACGTACGGATCACTGATAGGGTACAGATAAACGAAATTCCACTCCCGAAACCAAACGAAATCCCGCAATCAGAAACGATCTGTCGTGAGCAGGGAGGCGGTCCCTGCGAACTCGCTGACAGTTGTCACACTGTCAAGGATCGCTCTCCTAAATACATCACAAAACGCTCGCCGTGCCTACTGCACCCAACTATATTTGCTAAACCCTGTTTAAAGTTTTTGCCAAGCTTTTTTCAAAAAGCGTCCCGTCTCTCCTCCCTATTAATTTGGATTATTCAATTCAATATCAAAAATAAAAGAAAGAAGGAAACCACAATGAAAACCAAGGCTGTAAGACTGTATGGTAAGATGGATCTGCGACTGGAAGAGTTTGAACTGCCCGCTATCAAGGATGACGAAATTCTGGCGTGCGTGATTTCGGACAGTATCTGCATGTCTTCCTATAAGGCTGCTTCTCAGGGGTCTGACCATAAGAGAGTTCCGGATGACATCGCTGAAAATCCCGTCATCATCGGGCATGAATTCTGCGGGAAGATCGTAGAAGTTGGTTCCAAGTGGGCTGACCAGTTCAAGGTGGGGGATAAGTTCGTTATCCAGCCCGCTCTGAACTATAAGGGCTCTCTGGCTTCTCCCGGGTACTCCTACCAGTACATCGGCGGCGACGCTACCTACGTAATCATCCCCCACGAAGTAATGGAACTGGGCTGCCTGCTGCCTTACGACGGCGATGCTTACTTCTATGGCTCCCTGACCGAACCCATGTCCTGCATCGTAGGCGGCTTCCATGCCAACTACCACACCACTCCCGGTTCCTATGTGCATAAGATGGAATGCAAGGAACGGGGCAATATGGCCATCCTCGCCGGTGCCGGCCCCATGGGTCTGGGCTGCGCTGACTACGCCATCCACGGCGGCAATCCTCCGTCTCTGTTGATCATCACCGATATCGACGACGCCCGCCTGGCAAGAGCCGCCCAGCTCACCACTGTGGAAGACGCCGCTGCCCATGGCGTGAAGCTGCTGTATGTCAACACCAACGGCATCGAAAACCCTGTGGAATATCTGCGGGAACTGACCGGCGGTGCAGGCTATGACGACGTGTTCGTATATGCTCCCGTAAAGCCCGTTGTGGAAATGGGTGACGCTCTGCTGGCCCGTGACGGCTGCCTGAACTTCTTCGCAGGCCCCACCAACCCCGAATTCTCCGCAACCTTCAACTTCTATAACGTACACTACGGTGCAACCCATATCGTTGGTACCAGCGGCGGCAACACCGATGACATGAAGGAATCCATCAAGCTCATGACCGAAGGCAAGATCAATCCCGCCGGTATGGTTACTCACGTGGGCGGTCTGGACTCCGTTGCCGAAACCACTCTGAACCTGCCCCACATCAAGGGCGGCAAGAAGCTGGTGTACACCCACATCAACCTGCCCATGACTGCCATTGAAGACTTCGGCAAGGCTGCTGAAGAAAACAAGGGCACCGAACTGGGCGACCTGTTTGCCGATCTGGATGCAATCTGCAAGGAAGCAGGTGGTCTGTGGTGCGCCAAGGCCGAAGAACGGATTCTGAAGCTGGCTGCAGATCTGTAATGTCAGATAAGAAGTAAGAGATAAGGAATAAGAAATACCCTCATCTTTCCGGGGACTGCGGTTTCCGGCGGGAATGAGGGTATTTTGAAGAGGTATGCGAATATGAAAAAGAATCTCCTTCTCCTGCTGCTGGCGGGACTGCTGACGGTGCAGATGGTCTCCTGCGGGGCTCCGGCAGCGGACGAAACGGCGGCAGAAACAAACGGTGCGGCGGACGCGGAAACTGTTGCGGAAACGGAGGCGGAAACCACCCCTCTGGAAGCCATGGGTACGGCGGACTTCGACGGCAAAACCTATACTATCCTGGACGCCAATGACCATCCGTATATGCACATCAATATTCACATCGGGGAAACCAACGGCGAACCCATCAATGACGCCATCTATAACCGAGACCAGATCATCGCGGACAGCTATAATGCCGTTATCGCCTACGAACAGACCGACCCCTGCAAACCGGGCGCAACGGCTTTTCAAAATAATGTGGTGGCCGGGGACGAAACCTACAGCATGATCATCGGCCCTGCACTGGGCAGCGGGATTGCTTCTCTGGCCAATGCGGGGGTGCTGTTCAACCTGAACGAGCTGTCCTCCGGGGCGGATGCAAACTGGGCTTCCCCCTGGTGGAGCTCCCTGATGTACGATACCATGCAGCTGAACGGCAAATTCCTGTATACCACCGGGGACATTGCTTCTTCCGTGTATCAGGCACCCTTCTGCGTGTTCTATAACGTAGATATGGGTCTGGACTACGGGTATGATCCGGCAGAACTGTACGAAATGGTCAACAACGGGGAATGGACCTACAGCGAGCTGTTTGCCATGACCAAGGATATGAACGCCGACCTGAACGGGGACAATGCCTATACCCATCTGGACGACTTCGCCGGAGTCATCATCCAGAAAGGGAAGGATACCATCAATGCCCTGCTGACTTCCTGCGGTGTGCATATGTCCGAAATTGACGCAGAAGGCAAGCTGGTGGTGGATCTGAACAACGAATTCACCATTACCGCAGCAGAAATGCTCCATACCCTGTATAACCCCGTCTTTGAATACACCGACAACAAGGATCCCACACACCGGATGTTCCCGGAAGCAAGAGGCCTGTTCATGATCCATAAGGTGGAGACGGCTACCGCTGCCCTGCGGGAAATGGAAGACGACTTCGCCATTCTGCCCATGCCCAAGTACGACACAGAACAGAGCGGCTATAACCATCTGCTCAGCGGCTGGGTGGACTGCTTCATCGGCCTGCCCAAGAACCTGACCGACACCGAATTCGCCGGGTTCATTACCGAAGCACTGGCCAGAGCCTCCTTCACCCTGATCCGTCCCGCCGCCTTTGAAACCACTCTGAAGGGGAAAACCGCCCGGGATGCCGAAAGCCTTGCCATGCTGGATATTATCTTCAATACCCTGTATCTGGACTTCAACTGCCTGAACGACTTCGGTACCATCTGTGATAAGGTGGCTACCAATGTCATTGCCGGGCAGGGTCTGGCTTCCGTCTTTGCCAGCACCGAAAGCGCTGTGCAGAGTGCCATCGACAAGGTGACCGAAGTATACAGCCAGGAATAATCGTTCCTATAGCTGTAAAACCGAAAAATACCCTCTTCGCCTGCAGGATGTCTGCCGTACGGAGAGGGTATTCTGTGTTTTATTCGGGTTTGTCTTCGGACTCTGCCGGTTCTTCCGCCGGTGCAGCCGCTTCTTCCTCCGGGTTGTCGTATACATGGGCTTCGATGTACATCATGCAGTGGTGGTTGTAGATCAGGGTGCAGACCAGACCGCCTACCGCCCAGAGCATAAAGCAGAAGGAGATGATGATGTTCGGTTCCAGAAACAGGATGCAGGCAGCGCCCACCAGCCAGACCGCCAGCCAGATCAGAAACAGGGTGGTGTGCTTTTTTCTGTGCTTTGTCAGAAATTCTCGTTCGTAAAAGTCATACTTTTCCCGCAGTTCCGGGCGGAGATGTTTTTTCTTAATCATGGGATTTCCTCACTTTCCTATTTTATATATGGGGCAAGAGGGGTTATCGGATAAAATTGGTTCTTTCGGTGTACTGGTTTTTCGGCTCGGGTACACCGGCCTTTTTCCCGGCTTCGATACACTGCAGCAGCCACGCCATGTTCCGGCCCAGATTCCGCATCACCTGCAGTCCTTCTCTGTCTTCGGCCACATCGGCGGCGGAGGCACCGTGCACCATGTTCCAGTAGGAGGAGGCGACGATGGGCATTTCGTTGATGGTGAAGTAATTTTCAATGTCGTGGAGCGCTGTGGTGGTGCCGGCCCGTCTGGCGGAAACTACAGCGGCAGCGGGCTTGCGGCGCAGTGCGGCAGAGGCGGAGAAGAACAGCCGATCCATGAGGGAATACAGGGAACCGTTAGGGCTGGCGTAGTATACGGGAGAGCCGAACACGAATCCGTCCGCATCCCAGGCTTCCGCGGCAATTTTATTTACAATGTCGTCAAACACGCATTTCCCGATGTCCCGGCACTTTCCGCAGGCGGTGCATCCCCGGATATCCGCTTTGCCGATGGAGAGAATTCTGGTTTCCACGCCGTTTTCTTCCAGGGTACGTGCCACTTCGGAAAGGGCGGTATAGGTGCATCCGCTGTCGTGGGGACTGCCGTTTATGAGAAGTACTTTCATGGTACACACTCCTTGTGATGGATTTATAGAATCAATATATGGATGTTCGCTTTCCGGTATACATCCGTCGGCGGGATCAAAGGGAGCGCAGGGTGTTCCGGCACCAGTCATGCAGGAGACGCAAATCGACCTCCGGAGTGCCTTCTCCGTTTTTCTCCCGGCAGAGCATTTCCCACACGGCTTTGTCTTCGCCGGTGAGCAGTTCTGTCAGCGCCGTACGGGTTTCCGGATAGATACCGTCCCGCCAGTACAGGAGATTCTGCAGGATGAAAAATACCGGACGGTGCATGTCGGCAAGAGCGGCATAGGATCTTTCCGCAGGACGGTGGATGAAGCGATGGGTCAGTTCATGGAGCAGGTTGCCGAGACTGAACCGGACGAACTGCCGCAGATCTTCATCGGTACAGGGAGGCACAAAATCCGCCAGCCTGCCGTAATAATCCTTGGTGGCATGAAGCAGATGGGGAATCTCCAGTGTGTTCCAGTGGGCCATATCTTTCCGGCCGCAGAGGAAACCGCAGGCTTTGTCACTGTCCCCCAGGGATTCAATGACTTCCCGGTACCGGGCAAGGTCAGACAAATCCGCCGTTTCCAGAATGACCATGGCATCAATATCACTGTCTTCTGTGGCTTCTCCCCGCAGATAGCTTCCCTGCAGACCCACGTACAGCAGATCATCGCCGAATGCGGCAAGCAGTGCTTCCACCAGTTTTTCCATATACCGTTCAATGCAGATCAAATCGTGCACCCCCATTTCTGACTTCTTACTTCTTATCCCTTACTTATATTATACCATATTTTTCCCTGCAATACAACCCAAACCGATTGACGGAGCGCAATTTTTGTGGTATACTTACCGCAACAACTTCAACCAAGCAAAGGAAAACTGCCATGATCTTTACATTGATTCTCATTTTCATGATCGGCATATACACCTGCCAGTCACTGGCCTGCAGCCGGTTCGGGAAGTATTATCCCGGAGACGAAAATAAAACCTCTTCCGTGTTCTCCGTGCTGTACGGCGGCGTGTGTACCGTATTTACACTGGTGTTTACCGCCTGTACCGGTGGATTTCCGCTGGCCATTTCCCTGCCTACCGTTCTGTTCGGTCTGGCAAACGGGATCGTGCTGACCACCTATAACCAGTTCCTGCTGAAATCCTCCGCCATGGGGCCTTACTCCCTGGTGATGATCTTCATGCTGTCCGGCGGGCTTCTGATTCCGGTACTGTGGTCGGTGATTGCGGAAGGCAACTCTCTGAACGCTCTGCAGTGGATTGCCATTGTACTGACCATTGCCTCCTTCCTGATCCTGAACCTGCCCAAGAAGGGGGAAAAAGCGTCCCTGTCCTTCATCCTGTCCTGCACCATTCTGGGTGTGGCCAACGGGGTGTACGGGATCCTGATGAACACCCAGCAGGCCATGACAAACAACACCGAAAACGCCGGGATGATCGTGTTTACCTTCGGTACCGGGGCTGTGCTGTCCTTCCTGCTGCTGCTTCTGCCCGGCAAGGGAGAAAAGTTCGCTCCCGGCGCTTCCATGAAGAGTGCCTTCCGGTTCAACAAAACCTGTATCGCCTGGGGGCTGGCGTCTGCGCTGTCTGCATCCGTGGCGGTGAACATCCTGATGTGGATTCTGTCCAAGGTGAACGTGGCGGTGGTGTATGCCATGACCAACGGCGGCGTACTGCTGGTGTCTGTGCTGATCTCCCTACTGTTCCTGGGAGAAAAGTGTACGCTGGTGAAAGCTGTGGGGATTGCACTGTCCACGGCGGCCATTGTGATGCTGAGCATCTGAGCGAAGTAAGAAGTCAGAGATCAGAAATAAGAAGTATCTGAGGGGAACTGCCTGTCCTGTGATGGGCGGTTTTTCTTTTGTGGGACTGTACAAAAATGGAATGGCGGAATTGGGCAGGTGTATGAATTCCAGTTCTGTAGAAAACTACACTTGACATATATGGTGTGGTTTGGTAGAATATATACAGGAATAGAATTGGGAGGTGTACCGGATGAGACGGATATATGTGATGCTGCTTGGGCTGCTTCTGCTGTGCAGCTGTGCGGACGGAAGTACCGGCGGGGTGATGCCGGACAATGGGGAAACCGCTGCGTATGAGGAGGAAGGGGAAGAAGTACCGGAACCGATGGAGGATCTGTTGAAAATCAGCACATGGGTACTGGATCCGGAACTGGAAGGGAAAGGGTACTGGGCGTATTCGGATGATTACCGGACGCATAACCGGTATGGATACTGGGTGCCGAACGAAGGGGAATCCGATGTGGATGAAGACAAGGTGTTCGTCAAGGAACAACTACGGACAGGGAAAGCTTATACCATGGCTCCCATGGGGTATCAACTGACGGCCAATTTGAATCTGTATTTCGAGTTCGATGGTCTGGTCACCGTAGAAAAAACAGAACCCGCTGACAATACCATACTGACGGTATTCAATACAGGTGACACATGGTCTAACCAGTGGTCGGGGGAAACGGTCGTCAGTGCATATGCCCCTTGTACGGTAAACATTCTTCCCGTGGGAAAGATACTGGGTTCGGAAGGGGGAAGCGGACTACTGATATGGCCGGATACGCTTGCGGGAAAGGAATATCTGCTGACGGTAAAAGGGTACGAGCTGGACGGTTCGCTGATGGTCACGGCGCAGATCAAACTGACAACACTGGAAGATGCGGCATATCCCTATGAAGAAGTTGTGAAAAACACATCAAGAGGATACAGTGCCGTCTGGCAGGCAGGCGAAAAACGCACCCGGTTCTGTTCCGTAGAAGTGGTATCCTACGAATACAGCGACCAGTACAAAATGATGATGACAGAATAACAAAAAAAGGGGCTGCACAAAAACAGTCCCTTTCTGTATTCTGTTATGCAATTTTCGCCCCGAACGGCATCAGGGAAAGCTGGGCGAACTTGAACCCCTGCAGACCAAAGGGAATTCCCACAATGGTGATGCAGCACAGCAGTCCCGTGACCAGTGACGCAATGGCCAGCTCCCAGCCGAAGAACAGGATCCACAGAATGTTCCCGATCAGATGAGTCGCCCGGACGGAACCATATACCACTTCATGCCCGAAGGGATGCAGCATCAGGGACGCAATCTTGAAGCATTCTGCGCCGAAGGGAATCCCGATCAGCGTCACGCACAGCACCAGTCCCGCCAGCGTCCACAGCAGTGCCAGCAGCCATCCGCCCAAAAAGAACCACAGAATATTCCCGATCAAACGCATACGCAATCCTCCTTCCGGTACAGAAAATCTCTTTATTCTTTTACTTCTTATGTTGCTCTCTGTTTCGCCGCTTCATAAAACATCACCGTCGCCGCACAGGCCACATTGAAGCTGGACGCATAGGAAGTCTCCGCCATGGGAATGGTGATCATCTCCGTGCACAGCGGCTTCAGGCCTTCCGAAAGTCCGTCCGTTTCGCAGCCGATCATGAATACCGTGGGCCGGGTCAGATCCACCTGCCACAGGGCCTTTTCCGCATGGGCCGTGGTGCCGAGAATCTGCACATCCCCCCATTTCTCCCGGATGGCGTCAAACAGGGCGGCCAGAGCATCGTGGCGGGGGACCCGGATCACCGGCAGGGCGAAGAAGGAACCCATGGTGGATACCACCACATCCGGGTCATACAGGTCTACCCCGTGTCCCGTCAGAATCAGTCCGTCAGCACCCAGCGCATCCAGAGAACGGATGATGGTGCCCAGATTCCCCCGGTTGGAGGGACGGTCGAACAGGGCCAGCAGGGGCGGACGGTCGGGGGAGAGGGACAGGGCATCCAGCTGCCATGCGGTGTCCTTGTCCGCGTCTTCCCGCATTTTCACAATGGCCAGCATTTCCGATGCATCTTCCTTGCCGGAGATTTCGTCCATCAGCGCCGGCGCCAGTTCCAGATTCACTTCGGTATGCACCGTGTGCAGCAGATTCTTGGCCCAGTCGGAAAGCTGGCGGCGGGAGGCGTACACCCAGGACACGATTTCCCAGTCCTTGGCCACCGCTTCGTTGATATTCCGCACCCCTTCTACCAGAAATTCCCCGTACCGGTACCGCTTGTTCCGGTTGGTTTTCAGCACTTCCAGCTTCTGGTAAGCGGCGTCTTTCGACAGAATTTTCTGTACTTTCATGCCTTACCCTTTCTGATAATACACATCCGTCAGACCGAAGACTTCCGCCAGCACAGCGGGGATTTCTTCGTCGGTCAGGGTCTTTTCGGTGACATCCGCTCCGTCAAACCGGCGGTATACGTTCCCGTCCAGAGTGCAGCGGCCGGTGTCGGTTGCGAGATAAACGCCTGCGGCCTTTTTGGCCGAGGTTTTCAGGCTCTTGATGAGCGCTTCCTTGCCCTCGATCTCGGCATACATCGGCGCAAAATCATGCTCGATATCGATGCTC
>JAFQGY010000344.1 GCA_017415325.1 Clostridia bacterium | reverse complement strand
CATCTACAACCAGGCCATCATCGACGGCATCATCCGCTCGAACCGGTGCGGACGGGAAGTGGAAACAGACCTGCAGGAAAAGTAAGAAGTAAGAGGTAAGAAGTAAGAAATAGAGCGGGGAATGTTCGGATATGTTATAGGGATGCAGGAATACGAAAACTATACACCCAAAGCCGAACGGATGCTGTGCAATTGGTAACGATCTGTGGCGAATGGGGAGGAGGTCCCCATGAGCTCGCTCCACTATTTCTCGTGCTGTGAAGGTCGATTACCGCTGTATCACAAAACACTCGCCGTGACTACTGCACCCAACTACATTTGTTCCACCCTATTTAAAGTTTTTTGCCGAGCTTTTTTCAAAAAAGCGACCCGCATCCCCCTCACTAACATCAAAAACAAAATAAAATCTCTATACACAAACGGAGGAAAACAAAAATGGCTGAAACCAAGAAGAAGCTGCGCGTTGGTATTATCGGTACCGGCGGGATCGCACATGCACACGCAAGAGCGTACAAGAATTTTGACGATGTGGAAATCGTGGCCGGTGCGGACATCATTCCCGGGAAGGCAAGAGCGTTCCTGGATGAATTCGGCTGGACAGAAGCGGATGCTTACGAAACCCATGAAGAGCTGTGCGCCAGAAAGGACATCGACGCTGTGTCCATCTGTACCTACAACAGCCAGCATGCAGGCCCGGCAATCTGTGCGCTGACCTCCGGCAAGGATGTTCTGCTGGAAAAGCCCCTGTGCGTGACCCTGGACGAAGCCAAGGCCATCGTGGCTGTGGAAAAGGCTACCGGTCACTTTGTATCCGTCGGGTTCCAGCCCAGATACGGCGCAAACGTGAAGAAGGTCAAGGAAGTCATCGACTCCGGCGTGCTGGGGCAGATCTACTACGTAGTGGTAGGCGGCGGCCGTGTGAAGGGGATCCCGGGCCACACCTTTATCGAAAAGGATAAGGCGGCTGTGGGCTGCGTAGGCGACATCGGCTGCTACGGTCTGGACTTCGCCCTGAACTCCATCGGGTATCCCAAGCCGCTGACCGTTTCCGGTAAGATGACCGCCCACTTCGGGAAGAACCCCGACAAGTACAAGGAAGCCGACCGCTTCACCGTAGACGACGACTTTGCTATGGCCATGATCCGCTGCGAAGGCGACGTGGTTATCGACTACCGTGCTTCCTGGGCCATGAATATGGACACCACCGGCGACTCCATGTTCTTCGGTACCGACGCAGGGCTGAAGGTAAAGGCTCCCGTGGGCTGCTGCTGGGACGGCGCCGCAGGGGATCTGATCCTGTACAAGGACGACGAAAACGGACAGCAGACCGCTACTCCCATCGAAATCGACGGCAACAACGTAAAGACCAACATGTTCGAATGCAAGGTTCGTGCGTTTGTGGACGCCTGCATGGGTGACAAGGTTGCTCCCATCCCCACCAGCCAGATCCTGTACAACCAGGCCATCATCGACGGTATCATCCGCTCCAATGCGTGCGGCCATGAAGTGACCATCGATCTGTAAGAATTGAGGGAAAAAGGGGTACGGCTTCGTCTGCGGATGGGGTGTGTGCCCCTTTTGAGATGAAAACGGGATGGAAGTTTATGGAGATTTCGGAAGGTGCAGAGCGGGAATCCCCCGTCACGCCTTGTTGAGCGATCGAAATATGGGAGTTAGTGGAAGGCGTGCCACCCCCCTTGGAAAGGAGGGCGCATTTTTTGGGCTGAAAGCGGCTTTGGTGTTTGTTTTTCTAACAGAGTAATCGTGTAACAAATGCTTATGGTACAAACAGTTTCAGCTTCCTGCATGGCAACACATATTTCAGCAAAAAAACGAGCCCTCCTTTCCAACCATCTTGTTTACAAGGTGAGGGGTGGCACACCGGCAGCTGCCTGTCCTGTTTCGATCACTATCCCCGGTGTGACGGGGGATTTCCCCACTACCGCACCCACCTCACTTCTGTCCCTCCACCTCTATCAAAAATCAACATTATATCATCACATATGGCTGAAATCATCGGAATATTCGGTTTCACCGCCACCATCATCAGCTACCAGTGCAAGTCCCGGAAGAAAATCCTCCTGCTGCAGCTGCTGTCCACTACCTGCTGGATGCTCCATTTTGCGCTGCTGGGGGCATGGTCCGGGTCTGTGCTGAATGCTGTGGCGGCGCTGCGGTGTATCGTTTTTGCTTCCCGGGGGGAGGATTCCCGTGCCGGGAAAGTGGCGGACTGGATCGGCTGGGTGCCTGTGTTCATTGTGCTGTCCACGGCGGCGGTCGCTGCCACATGGGGCGGATGGATCAGCATTCTTCCCTTTATCGGCATGATCCTGACCACCTTTGCCACCCGCGCCTCCTCGGCTGCCAGAGTGCGGCTCATCACCCTGCCCAACGATCCCCTGTGGCTGATCTACAATGCCATGAGCGGGTCCGTCTCCGGCGTGATCACGGAGGTCTGCATTATCATTTCCATCGTCGTGGGAATGGTGCGACACGATATCAGAAAGAAGAAGTAAGTTAAGGAGGACAAAATCATGGCTGAATCCTTACACGACATCACAATCGATCTGGGCGGTACCACCATGGACCGTGTGGTCGAGAAAATTGCTTATGTAACAGAACGACATCATCTGGGAGAGGGGGCCTACTGCCGGTGGCTCTGGGACAGCGCAAAGGGCGGCAGAAACCTGGGGATCAACGAATACGGCTGTGCGGATGCCATCAACATTCTGTACACCATCGGGCGGCTCCCCAAGGCTGACGATCCCATGAAGGGGAAAATGGCGGCGGCCCTGCTGAGTCTGCAGAAACCCGACGGCAGCTTCACCGAACCCACCCACCATGTGCTGCACACCACGGCGCACTGTACGGCGGCTCTGCAGAGTCTGGACGCGGAACCCTATTCCAAAGAAGGGATTCCCTCCGATTTCCTGAAGCCTTACCGGACAAAGGAAGGGCTGTACCGTCTGCTGGAAAACCTGAACTGGGAAGGCAGTCCCTGGAACAACTCCCATCAGGGGGCAGGGGTGTACACCGCCATGCAGCTGTCCGGGTGCGCCGACGAAGAATGGCAGACCTGGTATTTCGACTGGCTGTGGGAGCATGTGGATCCAGAATACGGCATGAGCAGAGCGGGTACCATCGGGTATTCCGCCAACGACACCGGCCGGATCGATGATCGTGAGGTACACCCGGGTGCAGCACCGGTACGCCACCACCTGTACGGCTGGTTCCACTATATGTTCAACATGGAATACGCCAAGCGTCCCCAGCGGTATCCGGAAAAGCTCATCGACACCTGCCTGCACCTGTGGCATGCGGGAGGGCTGGACGACTGCTTCGGCAGAAACATCGGCTTCCAGGAAATCGACTGGGTATTTGCCCTGAACCGTGCAACCCGGCAGACACCCCACCGTTTCTGGGAAGCGAAGCAGGCCCTGGCCGACTTTGCGGGGATCCAGATGCAGTATCTGGAAGCGCTGGATCCGGACACCCATGAGGGGATGAACGATCTGCATGCGCTGTTCGGTACGGTTTGTGTACTGGCGGAACTGCAGGCGGCCCTGCCGGGCAAGTTGAATTCTGTGCAGCCGCTGCGGCTGGTGCTGGACAGACGGCCGTTTATTTGAGAGACGTTTTGAGGGATTTTTTAGAGTATTGGAATATCGGGAGTTTTCTTTTGGGAGGCTCCCGGTTTTTTCTTTCGCTTACAGCGGGGGAGGGGGATTTCGTACTGGCGTACAGCGGTGGTGTTGGTACGATGCTTTTAGAAGGGGGATTTTGATGTTTGTTCTGCTTACAGCGGTTTGGTTGGTACGATGCCCATCGAGGGGGTGTCCTTCCGGACGGGACTCAGAGGACAAGGGAGGGGGGAGATTGACGCTCAGGTGCCGCGTCATCCCCCCTCCCCTGCCCTCCGAGACCTCCCACCCCACCCCCCTTAACTGGGCTGGTTTGGGTGCTCT
>JAFQGY010000343.1 GCA_017415325.1 Clostridia bacterium | reverse complement strand
ACGAATACCATATCCGCACCGGCGATGGCGTTCTGGATTTCTTCGATGCTTTCTTCCGCAGCCTTGGCACCGATTTCGGGATTGGAACCTGCACCGTGCCCCTTGGTAATCTTTTCCCCGATGGTGATCTTCTTGGTCACACTGGAGTGTACCAGCGCCTGCATGTCCGTGTTGATGGCGATGAATTCCACGCCGCGAACATTGTCTGTAATCATCTGGTTGACTGCATTGTTCCCGCCGCCGCCGACACCGATAACCTTTATATTCACACCGCTTTCATACGTATAATCGTCAAGTTCAAATGGCATTCCCTTTGCCCTCCTCGCTTCAATTTTGATTTGTCCGGCAGGCTCAGGGATTCCCCGGCAACCTTTTGGACTGTCCTGTATTTTTATATTATGGGCAGTTTACTACTACCTTATATAATATACCAAATGTGCTGTTTTTGCAATACTTTTTGCGAAATTATTTTGTAAAAATTCTTACATGAAATCATTACAGATTCCTATAGGAACTCTACCGATCCGCCTGCCTCCGCATCCTACGGCGTCACATTCAGATCCAGCCGAAGATCGGCACGGACGCTGGCTTCGCTGACCACACTCAGATCCACTCTGGCCGGCGTATTCTGCGGAAACATGGCATCGGCAATGGCTGTATCGGCCATACGCAGCTTCATTTTCAGATCCGCAGAATTTCCAAGCTGCAGTTCATACATACCGTCGCAGTACAGATACAGATCGTGCTCATTCCGCAGATCCATGTAGGAAATCCGTCCGTCCAGCCGGGAAGAAGTCACTTCCTCCAGCACCTGCCGGATATACCGTTCATTCCGCGGATCGGCAAAAGTCACTGTCCGCCCTGCCACTGCCTCCGTAATGCCGGGAAGCCGCAGGAGGATGTAATTGGCCGCTTCTTCCGCTGTCAATGTACCCAGTACCCGCAGGCCGGGAGACAAAGCCACGATTTCCCCGAAAATATTGGCACAATACCGCACTTCGTCATCTTCCAGCATCAGGGAGACCGTAGTGGGCAGCCGGCGTGAAAGCTCGGCAGAACGTATGTAAGGACAATAGAACGTAATCCGGTCTGTGATTTCCTTTGCCCGGAAGTCGTACAGGTTCACATTTTCATCCAGCCCGGAAGCAGAAATCACTTCACTGTCTGTGTATGCGGATGTGCCGGTTACTTCCACGGTATGCACCATAAAGAGCAGTTCGTATATGGCTGTGCAGCAGATACCGAAAATCAGCAGAATGACCAGTGCCAGTATCAGACCACGCTTGTGTTCCTGCAGTTTTTTATGCAGGAGTGCCTGTTTCTTGGCGATATCCACATCTCTCTGCCACCGTTCTTCGATGGTTTCAAAGAGATTCACGATCCCTTCCAGCAGGATCTTCCGCCGTTTTTTCACCGCAGCTCCGCCGGCACCGGGATCTTCCTTCGGGGTGCTGAACATACGGGTCTGTCCGTCGTCCTGCATGGTTCCAAAGGTTTCTCTGCCGTTTCTCACAGGATCAGCCTGTCCCTGCATACGGGAGGTATGCCGGATCCGGGTACCTGTCTGCCGGGATACACCGGAGGTGAAATACTTTGTTTCTTCAAACTCTCTGGCGGAAGCGCTTTTGGGTGCCGCTGTTTTCGGGCGGGGCGGCGGCATATGGATGCTTTCGTCCTCTACCATACCCATGTGCACCGGACGTTTTCCGCTTCGTTTATCTGTGCTGTAAAAGTTTCTCAGGTACTGATCCGCATCATAGTGGATATGTGCCTGTTTTTTATATATACCGGAAAGATCGGCACCACGGTCCGGCATCGGCGTTCTCTGCATCCGCTGCTGCATGGCGTTTTTGGTACTGACCCGATCGTATACATACAGTACACGACCGGGATTTCCCAATCCTTCTCTTCCCGCAGACCTTGCCTCAGGAGGGACGGTATGACCTTCCGGCATATTCGGTTTTGTAAATACACGGGTAGCGTTCAACCGTTCCACCTCCTTTGCAGATCGTCTTGCGCTATGTGATTACTTGCTCTGCACCAGTTCCATCAGATCGTTGTAAATCCTCTTGTTCACATCGGCCAGGGCAAATTTCCGGATCCGTTCTCCCATTTCCGCCCGCTTGGCATCCCCTTCGGGACACAGCAGCTCGGTGACCTTTGCCACAAGCGGAGCCGCTTCGCAGTCGTTCAGATCCTTTTCTTCGTAGAGCATTGCGGCACCATCGTCCACCAGAACCTTTGCATTTTTATACTGGTGGTTTTCCGCCACATTGGGGGACGGAATGAAGATGGCGCATTTTCCGGTGGTGGCCAGTTCCGTAACGGTCATGGCACCTGCCCGGTTGATGGTCATATCCGCTGCCGCCATCCGGAGAGGCATATCGAAAATGTATTCGGACAGCTGGATGTTTTCGTATTGATCCAGTCCCATTTCCCGGAACTTGGCACTGCATTCTTCCCATTCGATGGAACCGGTGGCATGCATGTGCAGTACTTCCGGATGCTTTGCGGTGAAATCCCGCATCAGATACAGCACGGCGTCGTTGACCTTTTCGGCCCCCATACTGCCGCCGTAGGACAGGAGAATGTACTTGTATTTTTCGGGAATCTCCAGTTTTTCTCTGGCTTCCTCCCGGGTCATAGCTTTGAAGGAGCTCATTACGGGGTTCCCCACCTGCATCAGCTTTTCTCTCTCACAGGTCAGGGTCTCGCCGGTTTTCTCAAAGTTCAGGTAGATCCGATCCACGGATTTCTGCAGCATCTTCACGGCAACACCGGCAATGGCGTTGGATTCATGCAGTGCCGTGGGTACTCCCATGTCCGCCGCGGCTTTCACCACCGGCCAGCACACATATCCGCCGGTTCCCACCACCAGATCGGGCTTGAATTCCTTGACGATCTTCTTTGCCTTCCCCACAGAGGTCAGCGCCAGCCATGCGGTTTTCAGGTTGGCCAGGCTGAGACTCCGGCGGATGCCCTGGATCTCCACATGATACAGCGGATACCCGGCTTTCGGCACCAGCTTGTTTTCAATCCCGCGCTTGGTACCCACATAGGCAATTTCCGCATCGGGCTGATTCTGTTTTATCGTATTGGCGATGGCAAGAGCGGGATTCACATGTCCCCCGGTACCGCCGCCGGTCATAAGCACTTTCATATCTGCTCCTTATGGAACTTAATCCAGTTCAAATGCGTCCATCCGCTGTTTTTCTTCCAGATCCTTCCGCTTCATGTAATACTGTCTGGAAATCGAAAGCAGGATTCCCATTTCCCCCAGCAGTACGATCAGGGACGAGCCGCCGTAGGAGAAGAACGGAAGGGATACCCCCGTATTGGGAATGATATCCGCCACCACGCAGATGTTCATCAGCGCCTGCAGACCCACATGGGTACTGATCCCGTAGGCAACCAGAGACGAAAAGGTATCCGGTGCCCGGGCGGCGATGGTGTATCCCCGAAGGACGAAGGCAATAAACAGAGCGATCAGGAACACGGCTCCCAGAAAGCCCAGTTCTTCACACCAGATGGAGAAAATAAAGTCCGTATGGGCAGCCGCCACAAAGCTGTATTTCTGCCGGCTGTGCCCCAGTCCCAGTCCGAACAGGCCGCCGGAACCGATAGCATAGATCCCCTGGGTGGTCTGATACAGGTCGGACAGTATGTCGGCGTTCTCATCAAAAAAGGTAGTCAATCGTTTTCTGGCATAATCATTTGTCAGAATAAATACCGCAGCTGCTCCAATTCCCGCAACACCAAAGCAGGAGATTGTCATAAGTGCATGGCATCCACCAACCAACATGACTGCTATACCGAGAATCCCGGTAATCGCTGTGCCGGACAGATGCTTTTCCAGCAGGATCAGTACACAGGCAATCCCGATGAAGATCGCCGGATAGAATACGTTATAGCGGAAGGTGTGCTTCCAGTCCAGCCGGGCGTCGATCTGCGGTTTGAACTTATCCACATACCACGCCACCATCATAACCAGAGCCACCTTCATGATCTCCGACGGCTGTATGGTGAAGAATCCAAGGTCCAGCCAACGCTGTGCTTCCCCTTCGGATGTTCCCATCAGCAGTACCAGAATCAGCAGCACCACGGCAATGGCATAGAATACAAATACGCCCCAGATTTTATACCAGGTATACGGCACCCGGGAAGCGATCAGCATAACGACCAGTCCCAGAGCAACGAACAGTACCTGCCGTTTGCTGTAGTAATGCATATCCAGCCCTTCGTTGAGAGCGGACGGATAGCTGGCACTGAATACCATGATGGTACCCAGACACACCAGCGTCAGGATCAGCCCCAGCATCACCTTATCCACGCCGCCCCGGACACGGACAATATCTTTCTGCCAGGCTTCTTCCTTTTTGTTCACCCGTTCCAGATGCCGTTCCTTGTATGCGGCAACAGCAGTGGTCTGGGCGGCTTTCTTTTTTGCTTTTCTGGCTTCTTTTTCCGCCTGCTTCCGTCTCTGCTCCGCCAGTCTGGGATCCGCTTTGGGTCTGCGGCCGTCTGCTGTGCGGTTGCTTGTGACCGGACGTCCCTGTCTGGCGGCATCTGCCGTAAACTGGTACGGACTGCTGTTCTGCGTGCGGGGTCTTCCGCTCTGCTGAGAACGCACTACGCCGGGATGATTCCGGGTTGGCTGCGCGTACTGTCCTGTCGGTCTGCTGTTTCCTGTACGGGATGTTGTCTGCGGACTGGCAGCAGATGCAGGCTTTCTTGTTCTGTCTATATTTTCCGGATGCCGGCGGGCTCTTGGCTGTCCGTATGCATTTCTGTTTCCGGTATTCTGCATGGACGAGCCCTCCTTTCCGGTTCTGTTTGCAGGTTTAATGGAAGTCTATGGTGCTGATCAGGGAGAGTACACAGGCAATCAGCGTGATGATGCTTGCCATGCATACAATTTTCACTTCACTCCAGCCGCATTTTTCAAAGTGATGGTGGATGGGCGCCATTTTGAACAGACGCTTGCCGTGGGTCAGCTTGAAGTATCCCACCTGCAGCATTACGGAAACGGTTTCCACGATGTACCAGATGCCGAAAACCACCACCAAAAGCGGGTTATCCATCATGAACGCACCGCCTACCACCAGTCCCCCTAAGAACAGAGAACCGGTATCGCCCATGAAGACTCTTGCGGGATAGAAATTGTAGACCAGGAATCCGCCGCAGGCACCCATCAGGATTGCCCCCAGCAGAATCATGCCGCCGTCCGGTTCTGCCATCCCGTTCATGAAGCCGTATGCGGTGAAGAATACGCCTACCAGCAGGGTCACACTGGACGCCAGCCCGTCAAGACCGTCCGTCAGGTTCACACTGTTGATCACACCGGTCAGAATCAGCATGGCCAGCACGTAGTAGAAAATCCCCAGATCCCATTCCAGACCCAGGAAGGGTATGTACAGGGTGGTTTCGGGGCCGCACACCAGGGTCATGCCCACCAGATACAGCGCAGCGGCAACCACCTGCAGAATGTACTTCTGTCCGGCGGTGAGCCCCTCATTCTGGGCTTTCCGCAGCTTTGCAGAGTCGTCAATACAGCCGATGAGTCCTCCTGCAACACCCAGTGCCAGAGTCATGATAAAGGGCAGTGTGGAGCGCAGTCCGTCTGTCACGGCAAAGTAAACCGCACCGGCAAGCCCTGTGACCACTGCGGCAATGATGAAAGCAAATCCGCCCATGGTGGGGGTGCCTTCCTTGCTCTTGTGCCAGCGGGGGCCGATGTCCAGAATTTTCTGGCCCATTTTTTTACTTTTCAGGAAAGGAATCAGTTTTCTGGATACAGCCACCGTCAGCCCGAAGGTCAGCGCCAGTGCCAGAACAAACACGATTTTATAATTCATGGTTTTCCTCGGTTCCGGAATGATTTCGGAGAATTGTTTTTGGGAGATGCATCAGGAGAAGGCTCTCTCTCAAAATGCACCCCCGGGAAGTCTTACTTTCTGCCGGTTTTCTTCTGCCGGCGTTTCTTCATGCATTCAATGATCCGTTCCGCCTGTACCGCACGGCTTGCTTTCACCAGCAGTACGTCTCCCGGATGCAGAGCTGTCAGAACCATATCCGCCATCACCTGGGCATCTCTGGTATCCAGTGCCACATACACATTGTCCGCCCGGATGCCTTTTTTGATGGCCGCTTCCGCCACGATATCCGCCATCATGCCATAGCAGAACAGCTTCTGTACCTGCATCTGTGCGGCATACTGGCCCAGCTGATCGTGCATGAGGCGGGAGTATTCGCCCAGTTCCAGCATATCTCCCAGCAGTGCAGCCGGTCTGGCGTTCTTCTTGGATGCGATGGACACCAGTACGTCAATGGCGGCCCGCATGGATTCGGGGCTGGCGTTGTAGCAGTCGTCGATGATGGTGATGCCGCCCACTTCGTAGATCTTCTGCCGCATATCGGCGCCTACAAAGGATTTCAGACCGCGGCGGATCTGTTCGTCAGTCATCCCCAGCATCACGCCTACCGCATAGGCCGTCAGGGAGTTGTACACATTGTGCTTCCCCAGTGCCGGGATTTCCACATTGGTGACAGCCTTGTTGTCGTAGATCAGGTCGTATACGATACCGTCCAGCTTCTGCCGGATGTTCACCGCACGGAAGTCCCCGTTCCGGTTGTAGATGCTCATGATGGTGGGCTTGGGTTCCATCTGTTCGTACTGTTCAAACAGCAGCGGTTCGTCTGCGTTCAGAAGCAGTTTTCCGCCTTCCTTCAGCCCCAGCCGGATTTCCATTTTCGCCCGGCAGATATTTTCCCGGGTGCCCAGCGTAGCCAGATGGGAGGTGCCGATGTTGGTGACAATGGCAATGTCAGGCCGCACCAGCCTGGTCATATATTCAATTTCTCCCAGCGCACTCATGCCCATCTCAATGACAGACACTTCGTCGTCAGGCGCCAGATCAAACAGCGTCAGAGGCATCCCCAGTTCGTTGTTCAGGTTCCCTCTGGTTTTGTGGGTCTTGAAAGCGGCAGAAGCCACAGCAGCCACAAATTCCTTGGTGGTAGTCTTCCCTACACTGCCGGTGATGGCAATGAAGGTGGCCTTGGAAAAGCCTCTGTACCAGCCGGCCAGTGTGCCCATGGATTCCACTACGTTTTCCACCACTACGGCACAGAAAGGCAGACCGCAGTTTTTCGCATTATCCGGTACCCGGCTGCAGATAAAGCAGGTTGAGCCCAGTCTGGCGGCTTCCGCAATAAAATCGCATCCGTCTACCCGGCTTCCCTTGATGGCACAGAAAATCACGCCCACGGCAGCTTCCTTGGAATTGGAGGTCAGCCCGGTCTGGGGAATATCGGTTCTGCAGTCATTATATATTTCCAGTTTTCCACCCACCACGGAGGCAATCTCTTCCGCAGTCAGGGTTTTCAGTTTCAATTCAACACTCATGCTTTTTTCTGCCGCGCCTTTCTGATAAGTACCGTTCCATATCGCATGCGCACCCTTCGGCACGCTTATTCTTCATCATAACCGGTATCACTTCTGTTCCGGGAGGATACCGCATCCCGCACAATCTCCGCTTCGTCAAAGGGTGTCTTTGTCTTTCCGCGGATTTCATATGTTTCATGTCCCTTGCCGCAGAGCAGGATCATCTCCCCTGCCGCAGCTTCCCGGATCACCTGCCGGATGGCTTCCCGTCT
Organism: Clostridia bacterium; assembly: GCA_017415325.1. Classification (GTDB taxonomy): domain Bacteria; phylum Bacillota; class Clostridia; order Oscillospirales; family CAG-272; genus UMGS1696. Next base: position 12,061 of record JAFQGY010000343.1, on the reverse strand, counting down.
GTCCGGGATTTCCGTGCAGTCAGGATGTCCCGTAAGACCTGCCAGAATTTCCTTCCGGATCTGTCCGGGGTCTTCCGTTCTGGGATTGTCATCGGTGATCACCACTTTGTCGGCATACCGCCCGGCAATTTCTCCCATCACAGGCCGCTTGCTTCTGTCCCGGTCACCGCCGCAGCCGAACAGTACCGTCAGCTTCGCCGGATGCATTTCCCGGGCTGTGACAAGCACCTGTTCCAGTGCCGCAGGGGTATGGGCATAGTCAATGAATACCGTAAAGGGAACTTTTCCCAGCTCCAGCCGCTGCATCCGTCCCGCAGGTGGATGTGCCGCCGCCAGGGTTCTGCGCACCGTAAAGGGATCCACACCCATCTGCAGTCCGCAGCTTACCGCCAGCAGAATGTTGTACACCGTATATCGTCCCACCAGAGGCGTCTGCACCCGGAAAATGGCGTCTCTGCCGCAGTACAGGAAGGAAATGCCCGCCGCACCGTGATACCGGATCCGCATGGCAGCATTGTCGCATTCCGTGAACTTTGCCGGATCTGCCGTACAGGTGATCCATCTGCATTCCGGCACAAGCTCCATCAGCCGTCCGGCCCATGGATCCTCCAGAGGAAGGATACCCGTTTTTGCCATGGAAAAGAGTCTGGCTTTTGTGGCAAGATACCTCTCCATGGAACCGTGGTAATCCATATGCTCCGGACTCAGATTGGTGAACAGTGCCGTGTCCGGGCGGATGGCATCGGTTTTATGCATTGAAAGTGCATGGGAGGAGGCTTCATATATCAGCGTATCGCACCCCCGCCGCCGCATCTCTGCAATGGCACCGTAGAAGTACTCGGGATCCGGGGTAGTCATGGCGCCTGCAGCATCTGCCACAGAGGAACCGCCTGACGGGGTGGGAATTTCTTCTTTCCCTGCCGTGGTGGAGACGGTGGTGATGCAGCCGGGATTTTTTCCGTCGGCCAGCAGCAGATCCCGCAGCAGATATGCCGTGGAGGTCTTGCCGCCTGTGCCGGTGATTCCGACTTTTGCCATGTCTTCCGTCGGCCGGTCATACCGGTTGTTCCACACCAGTGCTTCCGCCAGCCGGGTATCCGGTGTCAGGATGTAGTCCGTCCCATCCGGGATGCCTTCCTTTGTTTCCGCCAGCACCGCCGCCGCTCCCCGTCTCACCCCGTCCGCCGCATATGCATGCCCGTCGTGGTGCAGTCCCCGGATACAGATGAGCAGCTCGCCCCCCTGCACCCTTCTGGAATCGGATGTGATGCCGGTCACTTCTTTGCCTGTCAGTTTTGCTTCGGTAACGGGAATGTCCCGGAGCAGTTTTCCGATCTCCATGCCATACCTCCGATGTGTCCGGTCTTCCCGGGAATGGGATTTCCTTTGCACATCCGGTATTCTTGGAGTCTTACGCTTTCTCAGTCGGTCAGATCCAGATGCCGGAGCACCACGCTGACTACAGTCCCCTTTGTCACTTTCATGCCTGCCGCCGGAGACTGACTGATGACGGTGGCGGTATTGCCGTTGAGGGAACCTTCAAACACAGGATTCAGCCCTGCCTGTACCAGAACCTTATTGGCGTTGAATGCCGTCATACCGGTCAGGTCGGGGACAGAAATGTTGTCTGCAGGAACTTCGGTACCGGTATACAGTACCAGCCGTCCGTCTGTTGCGGAGATCTGGGAACCGGCTGCGGGAATCTGTGCGGTAATGGTATCGCCGTTTCCGATGATCTCATATTCAAAACTACGCCAGCTCAGGTCCGTTATGGTGTTTTCCACGGATGCGCCGATATAGTTCGAAATCGTAACAACCTGATTTTCCAGCTCTTCTTCGGTATACTGTGCTTCCACGCCGATATAGGGCAGGATGAAGGAGAGCAGGTTGGATATATAGGGAGCAGCCACTACGCTGCCGTATACGCTTCCTGCGGAGGGTTCATCCACGATAATGATAGCGGCTATCTGGGGGTCGTCAGCAGGCGCATAGGCCACGCAGGAGCCCACACGATAGGATTTTTCGCCGTATTCGTCCACCTTGTCACGCTTTTCGGAGGTACCGGTTTTGGCAGCCACTCTGTAGCCTTTCACATAGGCATTCTTGGCACCGCCGTCTCCCGCAACCCCTTCTTCCAGAATGTCGGTAATCCGTTCACATACATCGGTGGACACCACCTGCCGGACGTTTTCGGCTTCGTAACTCTGGAGGATATTGCCGTCGTCGTCGGTGATCTTCGAGAGAAAATGGGGTGTCACCAGATATCCGCCGTTGGCAACAGATGCGATGGCACGGATCTGCTGGATCGCGGTGGTCTTGAAAGTCTGGCCGAAAGAATACACCGCCAGGGAAACATTCCCGAAGTCCTTGAAGCTGGAATAAATCCCGCCCACTTCTCCGGGTACATCAATGCCGGTTTTGCCGGTATATCCGAAGGCTTCAAAATAATTGTAAAATCTCTGGTTTCCCACCCGCAGGGCAATGGACATCAGCGTCGGGTTGCAGGACTGCTGAAGCCCTACCCGGAACGGTACAGTGCCGTGGCCGGTTTTCTTATGACAGCTGATGGGGTTCGACCAGCCTTCGATCATGGAGTATCCGGGACAGTAGAAGGATTCCTCTTCCGTCACGACCCCTTCTTCAAAGGCCATGGCCGTGGTGATAATCTTGAAGGTGGAACCGGGCTCATAGGTTTCCGTGATGGCCTTGTTGTTCCACATATTGTACATCAGTTCCTGATACAGTTCCTTGTACTCGTCGGAGCTCTGATCCATCCCGTAAAGCTTCGCCTCGGAGAATTCATCCAGCGTGTAGGGGGAGTTCAGGTCGAAATTGGGGTAGGTGCCCATGGCAAGGATACTGCCGTCGTTTACATCCATGACGATCCCGGTGACACGGTTTCCCGCTCCGGATTCCAGAAAGGTTTTTTCCAGCTGGTTTTCCAGTTCGTACTGGATGTACATATCAAACGTGGTGGTGATATTGTAACCGTTGGAGGCTTCGATATACCGTTCGTATTCAAAGGGCATATCGTTGTTCCGGGCATCCTGTGCCAGAATATACCGGCCGCTGGTACCTTCCAGAAGGTTGTTGTAGTACCGTTCCAGGCCGTAGATCCCCACACCTTCGCTGTTGGTAAAGCCTATGGCATGGGCGGCAAGTTCTCCCTTGGGATAGTACCGTTTGGAAGAAGCATTGAAGTAGATCTCGTCGCCGATATTGAACTGTGCGATAAAATCACGGATGGGCTGGGCGGTTTTGTCATCCACATTGTTTTTTACCACTTCCCACATCCGGTTTTCCTTGGCGATCTTGGCCATGATGAAATCATAATCCACATCCAGATAGATCTGCAGCACCTGTGCGATCATGTCATCCAGCTGTGTGCCTCTGTAGTGGATCCCCACGGAGTCATCATCGTATTCGTACAGCACATCGTTTTCCGGATCATTATCCGTATAGGATTCAGCGTCCTCTTTCATCCGTTCGTGGATGTCTTTCGGAGACAGCACCACATTGTACACCGTGATGTTGGTGGCCAGAATGTTGCCGTTCCGGTCGGTGATGATCCCTCTCTCGGGGTTGACGCTGTATTCTGTCGTTACCTGATTCAGCACCAGGGACTGGTAAGTATCGTATTCCTTCAGCTGGTATCCCGCCAGCTTTCCCACGATCAGGGCAGCCACCGCCAGGATCAGGCAGAAGGATACCACATATCGCTGGTATGTCCTCTTTTCAATACGGTTTTTCGCCTGATTCATGGTTTCGCTCCTGTACGGTGATTGGCAGATCATGTCTGTTCTGTGTATATCTTATGCGGGCACAAAGGGGAATATGCGTCTGTTTCCGCAGTCCCGCGCTTACGGAGACAACGAACGGGCTGTTTCACACTGCCTTGTTCCGTGAAACAACCCATTGTCTGCCGAACGTTTTTTATCGTTACAAACAGGTTTTACTTGCCCAGATTTTCAAAAAATCCGGCAAATGCGGCTGCGATGGAGGACAGCATGGTTCCGAAAGTCCCTTCCGCTGCGGCATTCTCATCCTCGCCGATAATGTCAATCCGTTCTCCGTCAGACAGGGAAATGTATTTCCGCTGCACGGAGTCTTCTCCCACCATGCCCAGCTGGTCTGTGGCAATCTGTTCGATCACACGGATATCATTTTTTTCTTCGATCGCCAGTTCCAGTTCCGCAGCTACGGTCTGGAGACTGGTCAGTTCCTTTTCCAGGTCGTCGATGGTGTTGGTCGTCTGATAAATCTGGGATATGCTGAACAGGATGGTCATGATCATCATGGTGACCACTGCCAGCATGATCAGGTATCCCACCGGAAGACCACGGCCTTTCACCTGTACTTCTCCGGAAGGCTGTTCCTGCTGCAGCCGGCTGCCGGTACTGCCCGCATATCTGCCGGTTCCCTGCCGGTGCTCCGCTGTACGGCTCCGGGAAGTTCCGGTATTCTGCGCATTCCGGTATGTTCTGTTCTGTGCACCGCCGTAGTAACCGGTCTGTGTGCTGTGAATATTCTGCTGCATTCCGTCGTATGTAAAATTCCGGTTCCGGAGTCTGTCGCTGAAGGCTTCCTCAGACACGTTTTCTCTGGGATCCCGTCCCATCTGCGCCCGGTGCATCAGTTCCTCTGTGGAAGCCGCTCCGATGCCCCGCAGATTTTCACCGCGGTTTCTGTATTCCTGTCTCAGCTTGGCAGCCAGACGGCTCGGTTCTTCTGGGGAACGGCCATACATGCAGAGCGCCTCCTTTCCAGTCTCCTGTATATTTTATTTCATGTTTTCTTCCGCCCGTCTCAGAGCTTTTCCGCACAGCGGAGTTTTGCGCTTCTGGAACGGGGATTGATTTCCAGTTCTTCTTCCCCCGGCAGGATCGGCTTTTTGGAAAGCAGCTTCACCTTGGGTTTCCCGCCGCATACACATACCGGAAATTCCGGTGGACAGGTGCATCCGGTGGAAAGCTCCCGGAAGGTTTCCTTTACGATCCGGTCTTCGAGAGAATGGAACGTGATCACTGCCATTCTGCCGCCCGGTTTCAGCAGTTCTGCCGCTGCCCGGATGGAGGGAGCAATGGAGTCCAGTTCACCGTTGACCTCGATACGGATGGCCTGGAAACTGCGGCGGGCTGGGTGCTGGGATTCCTTTGCTCTTGCAGCAGCGGGAATTGCACCTGCAACAATGGCTGCCAGTTCCGTGGTGGTTTCAATGGGCTTGTCGTTTCTTTTCGTGACAATGGCATGTGCGATACGGCCGGAGAACTTTTCTTCTCCGTATAGCCACAGGATCCGTTTCAGGTCTTCTTCCGGATAGGTGTTCACCACATCCGCCGCCGTAATCCCGCAGGTCTGATCCATCCGCATATCCAGCAGTGCATCTGCGGTGTAGGAAAAACCACGTTCCGCTTCGTCCAGCTGGTGGGAGGATACGCCAAGATCCCACATGACGCCGTCAATACCGTCAATGCCCAGTTCCCGCATCACATGGTCGATCCGGTCGTAATTTGTCTTGACAATGGTGTGCTTGTCCGCATAGGGGGCAAGTCTGGCTGTGCAGGCGGCTATGGCATTGTCGTCCCGGTCCAGACTGATGATCCGGGAACCTTCGGGAAGCCGCTTTGCAATCTCAAAAGAGTGACCGCCGCCCCCCGCCGTACAGTCCACGTAAATACCGCCTCTTTCAGGCTGCAGTGCCTGCATACATTCCGCCGCCATGACGGATACGTGATGAAATTCCATTCCTGCCTCGTATATCTGTATTTTCAGTCGTTTTCCTAAAGTGTTCCTGCATACGGTATGCAGAAGGTGCGTGGTTTACAGTCCCAGCTTTTCCAGCTCTGCCGTGAAGTTTTCCGGTTCGTCGTTGAGGTTGTTTTCTTCCCATCGCTCAGCAGACCAGATTTCCGCATACCGTCCGCATCCGGCAGTGACCACATTCTTGGTGATCCCGGCAAAGTCCAGCATTTCCTGCGGCAGAAGCACACGCCCCTGGGAGTCCGGCACGATTTCCAGTGCATTGGAATACAGGTACCGGGTGATGGCTCTGCTCTGGGTGGAGGGCAGTGCACTGATCTTTTCTGCGTACAGTGCCCACTCTTCGGCGGAGTACAGTCTGAGACAATTGTCTGTACCCTTCAGTACGGTGATGACCGCACCCAGCTGTTCCTTGATTTTTGCGGGGATGATGAGCCGGCCTTTGGCATCTATTGCGTGGTTAAACTTCCCCATCAGCATGGTCATCACCTCCATTTCGTGGATTTTTATGGGTTTCGGCACCACTTCCCTGTTATTATATAATATCTTGAGAAAAAATACAAGGGGTTTGGCAAAAATATATCCACTAAAATATATTTATTATTCTCTTTTTTCGCCCCTGTTCCACCATTTCCCAGTATTTTCCACGTCCGTTTTCGCTGTATTCCGCTTTTATCAGTCATATTCTGCATTTCCCGGCCGCTCCGACCTTTTTCCGCCCCCCGCTCTTTCACCTGCCCGCCCGTGTCTGCCACAGCCCTCTGTATTTTCCATTTTCTGTTAATTAAAGCACCTTAAAGAATTCCTTTTATTTCCAGCCGGACAATTCCGCTCACTCCAAAAATTCACTTTACAGTCTTTATTTTGTAACAGTTTTTTTACATTTCCGGCAGATAAAACCCGTAAAAAAACAAAACCCTGCAGCACCGGTTCCACCGAAAATCCAGCCGGAACCACTTGCCGCAGGGCGTATATTTATTCTTTTTCAGTTCAAGTAATCAATCTTCGTCGGAAAGCAAAGCAAGTTCCCTGTCCAGCAGAGCTTCCGTTATTGCAGGATCCGCACGACCGCCGGACTGTCGGATTACCCCGCCCAGAAGCCGTTTTTTGGCAGCTGTCTTTCCTTTCAGGAAGTCCCCTACCGATCTGGGATCTGCCGCTATGGCATCTTTTACCAGAGGCAGCAGGGATTCTTCGTCACGGATCCGGAAAAGGCCTTCCGCTTTGGCAACGGCAGCAGGAGATTCCCCCCGGAGCGCCCGTCCCACCAGCTGCTTGGCAACGGTGCTGTTCACCTCACCGTCTCCCAGAAGATCTGCCGCTTCCGCCAGATGCCCCGCCTGCACAGGTACAGGATCCCCTTCCTTTATCTGCGGAATCACCTCTCCGATCAGCAGATTCGCGGCCAGTTTCGGATATTTTGTCTTTGCTGCAGCTTCCGTGTAAAACTGTACAATATTAGGCGTCTGCATAACCAGTGCAGCATCCTCCGCATTCAGACCATACATATTGTGCAGTTCCTCCCGCCAGGCCGCAACTGACTTAGGCATCTGCCGCTGAATCTTCTCAATATACGCTTCTGACAGATGTACCGGCGGGATGTTCGGCTCGGTAAAATACCGGTAATCCACGGCGGATTCCTTCTTGCGCATGGTTTCCGTTTTGCCGGTGTTCTCATTGAATCTGCGGGTTTCCTGCTCAATCACGCCGCCTGCCGCCAATATATCCGCCTGTCTGTGGAATTCCTCTTCCGCCGCTTTGGCTGCAAACTGAATGGATCCGATATTTTTAATTTCGCACCGAACCCCACGGGTAGTGGATCCCACAGGCCGCACGGAAAGATTCACCTCACAACGCATGGACCCTTCATTCATCCGGCAGTCGGATACCCCCGCAAACAGCAGGATCTGCCGCAGTCCGGTCAGATATTCCTTCACCTCCGCAGGATCCGACAGCTCCGGTTCCGTAACAATCTCGATCAGTCCCACCCCGCATCGGTTGTAGTCCATGCAGGTCACACCATCCCGGTGCAGCAGCTTTCCGGCGTCTTCTTCCAGATGGATCCGCTGCAGGTGAATGCGTTTTTCTTCCTTATTATATATCGTAACATATCCCCCGGTGCAGAAAGGGGTGTCGTTCTGGGTAATCTGATACCCTTTCGGCAAGTCGGGATAGAAATAATTCTTCCGGTCAAACCACGCCGTACGCCGGATATCACAGTGCAGTGCCAGTCCTGCCTGGATTGTCAGACGCACCGCTTCGGCATTCAGCTGCGGCAGAGCCCCCGGCAGACCCATACAGACGGGACAGCAAGCCGTATTGGGTGCATTCCCGAATGCCGCCGAACAGGAACAGAACACCTTGGATGCCGTTTTCAGTTCACAGTGGACTTCCACCCCGATTACCGGTTCATATCCCTTATATGCCGCCATATGCACACACCTCCGTTCTGTTTGCCCCGGTCAGCATTTCTTCCAGCCGTGCCGCCAGTCTGTACAGTTCCAGTTCACCGTACCGCCGCCCCAGCAGAGAAACTCCCGTGGGCAGTCTGCCGTCCCCGCCGGAGGGAATCTGGATTGCCGGTAGGCCGGTCAGGTTTGCATATACGGTATACCGGTCGCTGTCATACCGATCCTGCGCCTTTTCACCAACAGCCAGCGGAAATGCCGTGGAACCGGTGGTGGGCATCAGGAATGCATCATACCGGGACAGAATCTCCTCTGTCTGCCGCAGGATGTTCTGCTGTACCTGCTTGATTTTGTGGAAATATTTTCCGCCATGGGCTTCAGAAAGTGCATAGGTGCCTGTCAGAATCCGTCTGGTCACTTCTTCACCGAATCCCATTGTCCGGGCATCCGCGCCCATTTCCCGGTAGCTGTCCCCACTGCCGGATGTGCCGTACCGGATCCCGTCATACCGCGCCAGGTTGGAGGAGGATTCCGCCGCCGTCAGGATCACATACACTTCCAGTGCGTGTTCCGGGGAAGGCAGAGATACTTCTTCCACAATACAGCCCGCTTCTTCCAGCAGCTTTGCCGCACGGACAGTGTTTTCTGCTGTTGCCCTGTCGCAGTACCGCTTCATATCCGCTGCCAGAGCAATCCGTTTCCCCCTCAAACCACACACAAGAGATTCTTTTTTCAGAGAGGCATACCATTCCTCCGGCAGTGCCAGAGAGGTCATATCCCGGGGATCCTTCCCTGCCAGCACAGACAGCACCAACCGGTTATCTTCCACTGTACGGGTCATAGGGCACACAGTATCCATGGAAGAAGCAAATTCCACAAGACCATACCGGGGTACAAGACCATAGGTAGGCTTCATGGAAACCAGGCCGCAGAATGACGCCGGCTGTCTGGCAGAACCGCCTGTATCGGAACCGAGAGCAAAAACTGCCTCTCCGGACGCCACTGCCGCTGCCGATCCCCCGGAAGATCCACCGGGAGACCGTGTTTTGTCCAGCGGATGCACCGTTTTCCCCAGAGCAGAGTTTTCACAGGCCGATCCCATGGCAAATTCATCCATATTGGTTTTCCCAAGCAATACCGCTCCGGCATCCCGCATCCGTTCCACAGCCGACGCATCATACAGGGGGACAAACTCCGCCAGCATCCGGGAAGCACAGGTAGTACGGATTCCTTTGGTAGTCAGGTTATCCTTGCAGGCATAGGGAATACCCGCCAGCAAAAATTGTTCCATAAAATTACTTTCCACAACCGCACCGGCAAGATATTCATCTACACGTTTTGCGGCTTCCACAGCTTCTGTTTCACACAGCGTCAGATATGCTCCAAGCCCGCTGTCATTCTGCCGGATCCGTTCCAGATAGAGTCCGGTCAGCTCCGCGGCAGAAATCTCTCCTGCCTGCAGTGCTTTCCGGCACCCGACTATTGTGGACAGATCCCATTTTGATTTATCCATGACTGCCTCCCTGTCTGATCACCTGCGGCACCGTGACATACTGTCCTTCTTTTCTTGCCGACAAATCAATCATCCGCTCCGGATAAAGTACCGCTTCATCACTGCGCAGTACCAGCCGTTCCGCATTCCCATCCGCTTCCGGCACCACAATCTTTCCATATGCCGGCGGGATCGGTTCCGGTGTATCCGTTCCTTCTTCTCCAGCCACCGCATCGTGCAGCATCTGCTGTAAAGTCTGCAGATCTTCTGCAATGGCCGCCGGAAGTCTTTTGCCGTCCAGCAGGATTGCTTCTGCCAGCGCCGCCGGATTATATTCCCTCTCGTTCTGTTTTTCCATACTGTATCCTCTCAGGCACATGCCTGTCTGTTTTCCTGTACGTATTCTGGTTTTTCCGCTGTCGGATTATTCCCGGTACCAGCTCTTTGCCATGGCAATTTCTCTGGTGTACCCGTCGAGTTCATTGGGCGTTTCCAGATAAAAGGGCAGATGGCGCAGTTTGGGATGGTTCAGCAGTTCTTTGAATGCTTCCGGGCCGATGTAGCCTTCCCCCAGCTTGTCATGCCGGTCTTTTCTGGTGCCGCAGGGATTTTTTGTATCGTTCATGTGGATGGCATGGAGTCTGTCCAGTCCCACAACGGCATCGAACTGTGCCAGTACCTTTTCCACATTGGAAGTACCGTCATCTTCTGCCTCCAGCTTATATCCGCCGTCCTGCACATGGCATGTATCCAGACACACCCCCACATGGGATGCCAGAGCCGGGTCTACCTGATCCAGAATCTGCCGTATTTCCTCAAAATTCCGGCCCAGTTCCGTCCCTTTTCCCGCCATGGTTTCCACAAGCACCATCGTCTGCATCTCCGGCCACAGAATCCGGTTCAGCATTTCCCCTACCATGCGGATTCCGGCTTCTGCGCCCTGCCCCACATGACAGCCGGGATGGAAATTGTACATGGAACCGGGGATGGCTTCCAGAAATTCCAGTTCTCTGTGCATGGATTCCATGGAATACTGCCGTACACCTTCGTCCGCCGAACAGGGGTTATAGGTATACGGCGCATGGGCCAGCGGAGAGTGAATCTTTCCTTCCCGGATCAGACGGCACAGCCCTTCCACATCTTCCGGTTCCGGCGGTTTACTGCTGGATCTGCCCCGGGGATTTTTGGTAAAATACTGAAAAGTATTTCCGCCCATCGCCAGAATCTGCTCCCCCATGGCCGTATATCCTTTTTCAGTGGACAGATGACATCCGATAATTAACATTTTTATATCCTTTCTCTGGATTTCTTCTTTTATTTTTCACAATTTTTCAGTATACTATATACAGCAGATCCCACAAACAAGGAGTTTCCCATGTCCAAGAAGACCCGTATCGTTCATGCATCCCGTTTGTTTTCCCTTCTTCTGCCCATACGACAGTTCATCCGCCGCTTCTGGCAGGACAGAGTCAGCGTATATGCAGCACAGGCATCCTTTTTCACCATCATTTCTGCGGTTCCGCTGATTTCTCTGCTGGCAAATATCGTCCGTCTTGTCTGGCCAACCTCGGCGGAACGGGAAAAAGTCATTGCATTTTTCAGCGGCACAGTCCCGGAATCCATTCTGGAAATGGCTGTTCACCTCTTTGATGAAGTTGCAGCCGCCCCCGCCATACCGGTACTTTCCGTCTCCGCCGTATTCATCTGGTGGAGTGCCGCAAAAGGGGTAGGTGCCATCCGGGAAGGCGTACAGACCGTATATGAAGCTCCCCGTGTCCAGGGATACTTCCGGAAAATGTTCCGCTCTGTGGCGTACACACTGGTATTTGTAGTACTGATTCTGGCAGCGCTCGGTATTCTTTTATCCGGAGAATTCCTCCTGACCCTGCTGCAGACCCACCTGCCCCATCTGGGCACAAAGCTGAATCTGCTGATGCTGTTCAAAACACCGTTTTTTCTGGTACTGCTGTCTCTGGTGTTTACCATTCTCTACACCGCCGTATCCCGCCGCAGCAGCCTGGTCAGCCATCGGTTCCGGGATCATCTGCCGGGTGGGATTACCGCTGCTGCAGGCTGGCTGGTGTTCTCCTGGGCCTATTCCTGGTACATGAACCATGCCAGCCGTCCGTATCTGCTGTACGGAAATCTGACGGCGCTGTGCCTGATTCTGCTGTGGCTGTACTTCTGCATGATTATTTTACTATGCGGGGCGGAAATAAACAAGATGTTTTTTGCAAAAATCTGATTATCCGTCAGAAAGTCTTCGCGCTGCAAAAGTGCTCTCATAAGAAAAGCCGTTTTTTCCGGAGAAAATCCGAAAGAAGCGGCTTTTGTATTGGTTTGATCCTTACTGTACGATATTGCTATCCGGTTCCATATTGTTCACATATTCACGGATGGT
>JAFQGY010000342.1 GCA_017415325.1 Clostridia bacterium | reverse complement strand
CTCCGTCAGCCGCCCGCTGCTTTCCTCCTGCAGAAACAGCATATTGATATACGCACGCACTGTGGGAGATACCGCATACACACAGCCCGTTCCCGCCAGCACCACAGCCGCACAGATGGCCGCCGTCCACCACTTCTTCCATGTTTTTCTGCCTTTCATCTTTCTGTCCTCCCGTATGATTTTCGTTTCGTCCCGGACAACCGACTGCATCCTTTCCAGAAATGCCGCCGACATCTCCGGGATCTCTTCCGTCTGTTCCTTCTGCCGTTCTGCTTCATTCCACCGGACAAAAGCCCGTTTCAGCGCCCTGTCGAATCTGCTCTCAGCCATAGACATCCACCCCCTGTTCCGTCAGCCTGTCCCGGAGCCACTTCCGTCCTCTGGAAAGTCGGGTGCGTACCGTGCCGCCGGGAATTCCCAGTGCCTCCGCAATTTCTCCGATGCTGAATCCATAATGTACATGCAGGTTCAGGACATCCCGCATGGCGGCAGGCATTTCGGAAAGCAGCCGGCAGATCATGTCTTCCAGATCCCCCAGTACCGCTTTCTCCGCCGGGTCTGTTTCGTATACCGGATCTTCTTCCGTGATTTCCTCCACAGGTACCGGTGAAATTTTCTTCCGGTTGTAGATGTCAATGGCTGTATGTCTGGTATAGATCACCGCCAGTGCGATCACCTCCCCGTCTTCCAGATGCCGGAATTTCCGGATGTTTCTGGCAATCCGCTCTGTTGCATCCATGACGGCATCCTCACTGTCCGCCCGGTTGCCGAGAATCCGGTATGCCGTCTGCCACATCCGTTCCCGGCACAGCGCCCATACCGTTTCCAGTGTCTGTTCCGCCCTGTTGTCCATCTCCATCTGGACGACCTCCCTTCTTTGTTTCTCTGCCCTGTATAACCGCCGGGAGGAGCAATTGTTACATCCGCAGAGAAAAAATTTTGCCGGAAGTCCGTTTTTCTTTATTATACCACAAAAACAGAAGAACCGAGGCAGTCACCCCCGGTATTCTTCCGAAATCTTTATCCTTTTCTTCTCCGGACGGGAAGCCGGGGAACGTTCTGCTGTACAGGCTGTTCCGTTTCCCGTTCGTCCTCTCCCAGTCCCCCTGCCGGAATGCCATGCTTCTGACACAGCGTTTCCCATTCTTCCGCCGTAAACAGCCGTCTGATCATCCCTTCCATGGAACGCTGTGAAACCAGCTGTGCATGCAGCATGTATCCGGTTTCCGTTTCCTCTGCTGTCCGGTAACAGGGATGCATACATACGCCGTCATACCGGATCCACCGCCAGCAGTCCGTCAGATACCCGCTCTGGGAACTGAGTTTCAGTCCGGTCTGCGCAACGGCATAATTCTGCATCTCCCGTGGTGTCATGCCCTTCACGGCTTCCCTGTCAAGGGTCATGCCGTATTCCCGGCAGAGCACCCGCCAGCACAGCTCTTCCATTACCGCATCGGGCAGAAACACAGGAAGTCCTTCCACTGTCCCCGATTTGCCTGCCATGCCGTTCACGGTCCCGGCATACTGCACATCCGCCGCATTCTGACTGCTCCCGTACACGCCGCCCACATACAGCTGCATATCCGTATACACACAGTTGTTGACCATATGTACATCCGTATCCACCGCAGAACAGGACTCCGTCCGTATGGTCTTGCCCGCCAGTCCCCCCACAGCGATTTCATTGCCCGTATGGGGAGCATCGTATTCCCCGGTCATCTCCACATGGATTTCTACATTATGTATATAGCAGTCCGTCACCGCATCCGCATACCCGGCGATCATCCCCACATACAAACTGTCATAGGTGCCTTTGGTGTTATACTTTGCCCCGTCAACGCCCAGAAAGCTGGTGTGATCCACGGTGATTTTCACAGAGCTGTCTGTAATGCCCAGATTCCGGATGACACCGCCTGTGGGGGTGACGGTATACCGGTAGTCCAGACCGGACATGTCCTCCCGGATGTACTGACCGTTTTCCAGAAAAGTGGTCTCCCACCGACTGTGGTCTTCCAGTCTGTATTCCGTCTCGCAGGCGCCGAACAGACCGGCACTGTTTCCGTTGGGATTGGTGATGTGCAGATTGGAGATTTCGTATCCGTTTCCGTCAAAGATCCCGGTGAATGCGCCGGATCTGGTGATCTGCATGGCATCGGAATCATACTCTGTCAGGATCCCGAGATGCCCTTTTTTCCCGATGGGTACAAATCCGTCTGCAAACAGTGCGCCTTCTTCATACAGTGCATCCGGGATGGCAATATCGTTCATCAGAATATAGTTCCCGTCCAGGTTCCACCGGATGCCGTGCAGATCCTCCGCCGTATACACCCCGATCCATCCTTCCGGCACTGTATGCAGCTGGGTTTCCGCTTCGGCATACGGATCCGTACCCGCCGCACCTGCCGGCCAGACCAGCATCCCCGCCAGAATCAGCCCCAAAAGTCTGTTCCATCCATTCTTCCGTTTCATCATTTTGTCCTCCTTTTGAACAAAGTATCTTTCAGTCTCCCGTTTCGGGTTCCCTCTGCCGTATAAGACACATTCTGTCAGCATCTGTTACAGCATCCTCCAAATTTATATACAGGTTATATGGGAAAAATTCACAGGTAACGGTTGACGAGGGGGGAAGAATATGGTATCATGGTACTATAGAACAGAATATTCCAAGGAGTGAACGATATGAAAAAAGTTATGCTGGTCTTCGGTACCCGTCCGGAAGCCATTAAGATGTGTCCGCTGGTGAACGAATGCAAAAAGCGTGCGGGACTGCAGACGGTGGTTTGCGTCACCGGACAGCACAGACAGATGCTGGATCAGGTACTGGATGCTTTCGGTGTTGTCCCGGACTACGACCTGTCCATCATGAAGGACAAGCAGACCTTATTCGACATTACCACAAACATCCTGAACCGGATCAAAGAGGTTCTGGAAAGCGAAAAGCCGGATGTGGTTCTGGTACATGGCGACACCTCCACCACCTTTGTCACCGCCCTGGCCTGCTTCTATCTGCAGATTCCCGTGGGACATGTGGAAGCAGGGCTTCGGACGTACAATCTCTACAGCCCCTATCCGGAAGAATTCAACCGGCAGGCTGTGTCCATCATTTCGCAGTACAATTTCTCCCCCACGGAGCTGTCCCGGGAAAATCTGGTGAAGGAAGGTAAAAATCCGGATACCATCTATATCACCGGGAACACCGCCATCGACGCCCTGCAGACCACCGTGCGGGAAGACTACAGCCATCCCGAACTGGACTGGGCCGCAGACTCCCGCCTGATTCTGATCACAGCCCACCGCAGAGAAAATCTGGGCGAACCCATGAAAAGCATGTTCCGTGCCATCCGCCGGGTCATGGAAGAACATCCCGACGTGAAAGCCATCTATCCCATCCATATGAATCCGGTGGTCCGGGAAGCGGCTGCGGCGGAACTGGGCGGCTGTGACAGAGTACGGATCATCGAACCGCTGGAAGTGCTGGATTTCCACAATTTCCTGGCCCGTTCCTATATGATTCTCACCGACTCCGGCGGCATTCAGGAAGAAGCACCCTCTCTGGGCAAGCCCGTACTGGTGATGCGGGATACCACCGAACGGCCGGAAGGCATCAAGGCAGGTACCCTGAAGCTGGTGGGCACCGACGAGCAGGTGATCTACGACAACTTCACCCTGCTGCTGGACGACAAAGACGCCTATGACAGAATGGCCGCCGCATCCAACCCCTACGGAGACGGGCTGGCCTGTGTACGGATCGCAGACATTCTGGAATACGGAAAAACCGACAAATAAAGAATCCGGAAAGACCTGAAAGTAAGAGGTATTGTCATGAAAATTACAGGACTGCAGAGCGGTATCGTTCTCCAGAGAGACGCCGCCAATCAGGCAGACAGCTATTTTACCCTCGAAGACATCGGAGACGCCGCCGTTTCCGTGGACATCGGTACCGTTGCGGAACTGGATCCTGTGGAAAACTGCCGGAAATTCCACCTGACCGGCATCGTCACCGGTGGCCCCTATAGCCTGACCCTGACTGTGGGGGACGAAACTGCTGTATACACGGATCTGTACGTAGGGGATGTCTGGGTGCTGGCGGGACAATCCAACATGGACGGCTGCGGGTACTACAACAAAACCATCCCGGACTATACGCCCTGTGAAGCTATCCGGTTCTACAGCATTGACGGACAGTGGAAAACGGGTGAACCCCGGCTCCACCAGAACCACCGGACGCCGGACGAATTCATCAAGCGGTATCTGGGATACAATCTGAACGAGTACTGGCAGGACAGAGGTGTTGGCCCCGGGTATGCCTTTGCTGTGGCCATGCGGGAGAGAACCGGCGTGCCTCAGGGACTGATTGCCTGTGCGCTGGGCGGCTCGGGACTCTGCCATTGGGATCCCGACGCACCGAAAGAACCGGAACCCAATCTATACGGCATTATGCTGCGGAAGTATGCGGAATGCGGCGGGAATGCCAGAGGGATGTTCTGGTATCAGGGCTGCTCGGAAACCTCCCCGGACGGCGCAGAGCATTTTACAGAGCGGATGGTGCATTTTGTAGAGTCCTTCCGCCGGGATTTTGCCCGTCCTGATATGGCGTTCGTACAGGTGCAGATCTATCAGTATGTCTGTGCCGATCCTGCGGGAGACGGTGTCTGGAGCCGGGTCAGAGAAGCCCAGCGGACACTCCATGAACATATCGCAAACATGGACACCATCGCCGTTACCAATGCCAATCTGGCGGACGGAATCCATCTGCAGGCAGACAGCCAGACAACCCTTGGCAGAAATGCGGCAGAATCCATGTACCATCTGTGCTTTGACCCCTGCGGCATGACTTCCACCCTGGCCCCCCAGCTGGACACCATCTATCCGGTACACCATGCAAATGATTTCGGACTGGTACTGGCCGTGAAGTACAAGAACCTAAACGGCAGACTTACCAGCGAAGGCCGCACCACCGGGTATGCCCTTTCCATGAACCCGGATACACTGGACAGACGGCATATTTTCCGGGTGGATCTGCACAACGACACGGCGTACATCCGGTATGAGATTCCCTATGAACAGATGAAGGATGCGTATCTGTTCTATATGTTCGGGAACGACACCTATGCGAACATCACCGATGAAGACGGCCGCCCGATCCCGGCAATGGGGCCGATTGCGCTGAAGAAGTATCTGGAGTAATTTTTCTGTATGAATCGAGAAATATACCTATCAAACGAATGCATTTCTCTGGCAGAATATGTCAATGATGCAGATGCACCGGCTGTATATGCCTGCTGGCAGGACGAAGAAACCGCTTCAGGGTACAACTATCGTATAACAGATACCTATGAAGAATTCCACAACAGACAGATCCGCAGCCGTTTTCTGGCCGTGATCCTCCGGAATACAGACAGAGAAGTCATCGGACTGGTATCCCTCTCTCCCGAAAACATGCCGCCGGATCTGGCAATCATGCTGTTTCGCCCGTTCCGGGGACAGGGGTATGGTACTGCCGCTTTTGCCCTTGCCCTGCAGTATTGTTTTGATACATTCGGATTGTCGGAAATATATGCGGGCTGTTATGCGCATAATATACGAAGTATGAAAATGCTGCAGAAATGCGGATTTATACCACATCCGGAAGGGGATCAGGAAGAAGCGCATTATCTGGATGGTTCTCCCGTGATACAGCTGGATTTTGTGAAATATCGGCAATAAACAAAAAAATCAGGAACTGTACAAACGCAATTCCTGATTTTTCCTTTTTCTGATTTATTTCCCGTAATAATCCGCCGAAGCCTTATAGAACGCCTCAATATTGTCCAGCTTCGCCATGGCGGGTACATCACAGCCGGAGGACAGCGTAAAGTTCGGTCTGTCGCCCAGCTTCTCCAGCAGTTCCATGGTAATTGTATAGGTTTCTTCCGCAGTGGCACGGCTCAGCACCCCTACAGGGTCAATGTTGCCCATGAACGGTACATCCGCCGGGATCTTATCCGCCAGTTCCACAAGGTCGATGGCATTGCCGAAATGATAAGCGTCCGCACCAATGGTCAGAATATCGTCCATCAGGGGAACCACGTTGCCGCAGTTGTGGTAGATCAGGGCAAAATCGTCGCTCCGGTGGGCGTCCAGAATCTGCTTTACATAGGGAATGGAAAATTCCGCATTCAGCTGGGGAGAAAGAAGTCCTGCCGCCGGTTCGGCCATGACAATCCCGTCAGCCCCTGCTTCCTTCAGCAGTCCCACATATCCCTTGATGAATTCCGTACACTTTTCCAGTGTGGCCGCCACCATTTCCGGGTCGGTATAGCAGTAGATCATGATTTCGGTCATGTCCAGCAGCCGTCCCGCCAGAGAGAAGGGCCCGATGACTCCGGCAAATACCGGTCTGTCGGTGATCCGTTCCTTGGTCTGCCGGATGGCTTCGGCAAACAGAGCGGTACGACCGGCCCCCACTGCCGGCAGGACAATGTCTTCCGCTTCTTCGATGTCATCAATGATGGGAGCCGTTACGGTGGGCACTTCGATATCCGAGAACCGCACCGGCGCACCGAAGGCTTCCGCTTCCACAGACAGGTCCATCATGCTGACCGCCGCCGCACTGGGAGAGCATTCCGCCATGGCGCAGATCCCGTCCGCCTGCATTTTGCTGTCCGTCACCAGCTGTCCCACGGTGATCCCCAGCTTCTGTACGCAGGGGAAGGAAATCAGCGGCATGGGCTTTTTCTGTTTCGGATCCTTCTGTACATCAAACCACGCTTGCTTGTTCATATGTTACCTCGTTATTCTCCGGGCAAAGCGCCCATTCATTTCTGTCTGTCCCAGATCGCATACAGTTCTTCCGGCTCCCGGATCACTTCCAGCATATCCCGGTATTCCGCTTTCATCAGCCCGCCGGTGACAAAATCGTCCAGCAGCCGCAGCAGTGCATCCCAGCAGCCGTCCGTGTTCAGCAGAATCACCGGCTTGCTGTGCCGTTCCAGTGTCCGCAGAGTGAAGATTTCAAAAAATTCGTCCAGGGTACCGATCCCGCCGGGGGCTGCAATAAACATATCGCTTTCCGCCTCCAGCCGATCCTTCCGTTCCCGCATGGTTTCTGTCAGAATCAGCTCGGTGCAGTTTTCCTCCAGAATCCCCGGTGTGTGGAAAAAGGCAGGGGCAATCCCGATCATCCTTCCGCCTTCCGCCAGTACCCCTCTGGCCGCCGCTCCCATGACCCCGGTACATCCCGCGCCGAACACCATGGTATGTCCTGCTTTGGCAATGGTCTGCCCCAGACGGTATGCGCTGTCCAGATAGGATGGTCTTATGGCGTCATTGGCTGCGCCGTATACACAAATATGCATATTCACTCCTGAAATGGGTTTGGTATATGGGTATTATACAGGAAAATTCTCCGTATGAAAAGGGGGACAGCGAAAAATTCACAGAAAAATTCCATGTCCGGTTCCTCTGTCCGTCAGCCGGCACCGGATTTGCTGGCGCACATTGTCCCAGCCCTGCTTTGTGACATTGTATACCGTCCGGTCTTCCCGGATTCTGTCCAACACATAATGGTCGTTGGCACATCTTCTCTCCCAGAACGCAATCTGCTGTTCATCCGGTTCTGCCTGTCCTCTGTCTCTGTGTGCTACGGCAAGCTGCATGCCGATGTTCTCCGGTTCCAGATAGAAAATCCGCCGTTTGCAGTCCCCCAGTGCCGCCAGCAGAACCGACACATGTCCCAGCGCCGTCTCTCCCGGACAGCCGTAGTTGCGCATCATGTCGTTGATGGGATGATGCAGGAGGGAGCCGTCGAACAGGATATAGTCGTATGTCCCGTCCAGTCCTGCGGCGAAGTTCCGCCAGACATGCCTGTATGCTTCGGTGTATGCCTCCAAAGAAACCAGCCGCTTGGGATGATAGCAGAATTCGTACCCCCGCAGTACCGTCAGCAGCGGTTCCGGAAACAGAGGGGTATCTTCATCAAAGTACCGTACCAGTTCTGCCTCTCCCGCATGTATGGTATACCGCCGGAGCTTGTCGGCTTCTTCCGGATACTCCCGGCACAGGGCGGCATATTCTCCGGCTGTCAGGTAAGCAGTACAGTAAAAGTCGATGGGGTTGGTGAAATCGAACTCCAGGTATGCCCGGACGGTGTGTCCTTCTGCAGTAAGTTCTTCCGCCAGCATCCGGGTCATGGTGGATTTCCCCACGCCGGACACGCCTTCCATGAAAATCAGCTCTGTCATGGTTCCTCCTATGAAAAATACGCTGCCCCGGGCATGAGACAGCGTATTGAGGTAAATTTTTTGATGCCAAAGAGATCCGATACTGTCTCCTGCTTATTCGGACAGCATCTCGAACATAGCGTAAGTCTTGGCGAACTGTTCCTTCTTGATGGCGATTTCGGCTTCCATGGCGGCGATCTGGTCAGCAGAGTAGTTGTCCAGCATGCCTTCCTTCAGGGTACCCTTGTACATCCGGTCGAGAACCTGGGTGTAGCGGATATCGGCAGAGGTGATTTCACCGTTCTTTTCGATCACGATCAGGTCGCTCTTGCCGTCCAGCAGCAGGTCAACGGCATATGCACCCATCTTGGTGGCCAACAGTCTGTCGCCCAGAGTGGGAGTGCCGCCGCGGACGATGTGTGCCATCCGGCAGAACTTGGTTTCCACCCACAGTCTGTCGTCGTCTTCTGCCTGTGCCAGAGCCTTGGTGGTGCTGTCGATGCGCTTCTTCAGTGCTTCGCCCAGTTCCGGGAAGGCTTCGGATACGATGATCAGGAAGCTTCTCTTGCCGGCTCTGCGCAGACGGATGATCTTTTCCACACAGGCATCTTCGTCAAAGGGACATTCGGGAATCACGCAGTCCACCGCACCGGTAGCGATAGCAGTGTTCAGGGTGATGTCACCGGCGCCTCTGCCCATCACTTCCACGATGTTGCAGCGTGCGTGGGATTCGCAGGTGTCACGGAGACGGTCTACGTTTTCTACAACGGTCTGCATAGCGGTGTCAAAGCCGATGGTGTTGTCGGTAGCGGTGATGTCGTTGTCGATGGTGCCGGGTACGCCGATGGTGGGAATGCCTCTGATGGACAGGTCGGTTGCCCCACGGAAGGTACCGTCGCCGCCGATGGCGATTACACCGTCGATTTCGTGCTTCTTCAGGGTTTCGATGGCCTTCTGCATGCCTTCTTCTTCCTTGAACTTATCGCAGCGGTCGGAGTACAGGAAAGTACCGGACAGGAAAATTGTATTGGAAACGTCACGGGAGGTCAGGGGAATGAGTTCATCGTACAGCAGACCTCTGTAACCGCCCTTGATACCCATCACTTCAACGCCCTTTGCCAGAGCTGCACGGGTAACCGCACGAACAGCTGCACTCATACCGGGAGCGTCCCCGCCGGAAGTCAGTACACCGATTTTTCTGAATTTCTGTGCCATAATTGTATCCTTTCTGCGCCGTTTGCAGGCGTATGGAATGTTATATAGTATACTCTATTATTCTAATACAAATTCCCCGAAAAATCAAGAGCACATGGCAAGATTTTCCGGGGTTTTTGTCATTATTTGCAGAGAACGGGCATTATCTGCTGCCTTCCAGATCGGCACGCATCTCCCGGAACTGGTCTTCCAGCTTCACAAAGAATGTTTCCACGCGTTCCTTATGGGATGCATACAGGGAAGTAATTTCCTGCTGTCCCAGCTTATGGCAGAAGAACTGCTGCAGTTCGCTGTAGAATCCGTCCAGACCCACACAGACTGCCGCATCAATGGTGATGGTATCGAAGATCATATCAACAATTTTGGCAGAAGCTTCGTCTCTGGTGTTCTTCAGACAGATAACGTCATCGTAAATCACAGGACGCACCTTTTCATACCCGTAAGCTGCCATGGCATCGATCAGCACACCGCTCATGGCCAGTGTGTCTCCCGTATTGGTCACCGGCACATAGGGAACGGAAACCACCCAGGGCTGGGCATAGCTGATATAGTTTTCCTGCTGTTCGTTTTCCTTGGGCATGGGCAGGATCCCGAAATCATAGTCGTATTCCCGGAATACAGGCAGGACGAAGGTACAGGGGTTTCCGAACAGCATCCGGCCCGCTTCCAGCATAGGGTCATAGTCGAATTCCGGCAGACCTTCCCAGAAAACCCCTTCCTTCATCATCTGATCCCGCAGCCACTGGATCCGGTTGATCAGGTTTTCGTCTTCCAGCATACATTGCAGGGAACCGTCCACGTTCTCCACATAATGGTATCCGCATCCCATCAGGAAGGATTCGGGCGTCAGTACCTCATACCCGAGGCCCATCTGGTCGTTCTTGTCCAGTTTCCCGTTCCCATCCAGATCTATGTAGGACTGCAGAGCCATATCCATCATTTTGTCGATAGTCCAGGTACCTTCTTCCACCATAATGTAGGGATCTTCCAGATTCATGTCCTCCACAATTTCCCGGTTGAACATCAGAATATATGCGGAACCATAGTATCTGGGAGAAATAGGGCCGGCGGGGAAATAGAAGCTGCCGCCGATGGTCAGAGCATCCGTGATTTCGGAAGCCCAGTACGGCTTGTCAATCCGGATTCCTTCCACCATGTCCACAGGATACACGCCGCCCTTGATGACGATGTTGTAGCCCTGCCATGCGATATCGCTGTAAAACATTTCACAGGCAGCATCCCCGGCCTGGATATTGGCAATCACTTTATTCGGATCAATGTTGCCGGGTTCAATGATCTCCACAAACTTGACATTGTACAGGTTTTCCAGATATGCCGTTCTTTCAAACAGAATATCGTTGGCAGGTTCCCCGGTGGTTTCCCCGCAGGAGAACTGGAGCGTGGTGGCATATTCGTGGCCATTGAGGCTGTTGGCGCCGTGTACCCGGAAGGTGGCTCCCGCATAATCCGCATCCGGCAGATTTTCCAGAAAAGTGGTTTCTTCGGTTTCTGCGACAGTTTCAGCAATGGCAGAAGTTTCTCCGGCTGCATCGGTTTCGGCAGTCGTACTTCCGCAGGCGGCAAAGGTTCCCGTCAGCATGGCGGCCAGCAGGAAAATAGCAATGGATCGTTTCATAGGGATTTCCTTTCTGTATATATGTGCAATGTATATTTTTTCAGTATACAGTATACATGGAAAAAACGCAAAAAGCAAGAGCGGTTTTGGACAGGAATCCGGGCCGCTCTGTACCTTTCTTATAAAACTTTCACAAATTCTGTTCTTACACAGATTTTATAATTTCCTCAGCAGATTTCACCGCTCTTCCAGTCTGCGGATGATATTCATCATGGCTCTGGCTACCGTCAGTCTGCGGATCTTCGCCCGGTCGGATTTATAGCCGAACTGCACTGTTTCCGTCACCGTTCCCTTTTCATCCGCCAGCCCGAAACATACAGTCCCCACCGGTTTTTCCGGAGTTCCGCCGCCGGGCCCCGCAATACCGGTAACCGACACGGCAATGTCCGCACCGGTGATTCTTCTGACTCCTTCCGCCATCTTGGCCGCACAGGGTTCCGATACCGCTCCCACCGTCCGCAGAATCTCCCCGGGCACGCCGAGAATGTTTTCCTTCACTTCGTTGGCATAGGACACCACGCCCCCCAGCAGAATGTCGGACGCCCCGGGAATGTCCCCGATCCGGCTGCAGAACATCCCGGCAGTACAGGATTCCGCCGCCGCCACGGTTTTACCATGCTGCCGGAGGCTGTCGATCAGCTTCAGCACAATGGCGTTCTTGGCTTCCCACGGGGTTTCGGAACGGGTATAGATATACTGCCCCGCTTCTGTTGCCGCTACCCGTTCTGCCATAGCTTCACACAGCCGGCGGCATTCCTCCACCGTTTCCCCTTTGGCAGTGATCCGGATCCGGACTTCATGTTCGCAGGCGTAGGGTGCCACCGTGGGATTGCGGGATTCTTCCATAATGGGCCGGAGAATGGCTTCCGCACCGCTTTCCCCGATGCCGTACAGATGCAGGTTCAGGCTGTGGATGGTAAAGCCGGATCTTGCCGCCAGCCAGGGTTCCACCCGCTCGGTAAACATGGGCTCGCATTCCGAAGGGGGGCCGGGAAGCATGATGGCCGTTTTTTCTTCCGCCATTCCCAGCGGAATTCCCGTCACCGCCACACCGGGCGCCGTGCCCCAGTCGTTGGCAAACACCACAGCATCTTTCGGGATCATGGCCTGCGCCAGATTGTTTTCGGTCATCACCCGGTTCCGTTTCCGGAAAAAGGCTTCGATATCTTCCTTTGTTTTCTCATGCATCTCCAGCGGCAGACCGAATACTTCCGCCACAGAGGTCTTGGTGATGTCATCGCATGTAGGCCCCAGTCCGCCGGTGAGAATCAGAATGTCCGCCCGGCCGAAGGCTTCCCGGATCGCATCACAGAGTCTGCCGTCGTTGTCTCCGATGACGCTCTGGCGGTAGGAAGAAAAGCCCAGTGCCGCCAGCCGTCCGGCAATGTATGCAGCGTCGGTATTGATAATGTCCCCCAGCAGGATCTCGGTTCCCACGGCGAGAATTTCACAGATATTGGACATAATGGATCGTTCTCCTGTCTTCCGAATGAAATGAAAAAAGCCGGAAAGATCCCTCCCTCCGGCCTTGTATTGTCAGGGTTTATTACCAGATAATTGCGTCGCCGCCCTTTTCCACGGATTCAAATGCGGTCATAATGATCTTCAGCACGCAGCGCATCTGGTCATGGGTTACCATCTGTTCTTCCAGACCGTCGATGGCACGGGTGAAATTCCGGTAGTAGTCGTGTACATCGGAAACCGGCTTTTCAAGATCGTATTCGTCCACGGTGATGCTGTCACGGGGCGCCATGGTCTTGGTGAGCCCGGAACCGTTCACAACCGGGATAACGTCGGATTCATGCCATGCCTTGCACTTTACCACGTGTGCGGGAATGGTCCAGTGGGGAATGATGGCGGAACCCTTTTCGGCTCTCATGTAGAACCGGGGCATGTCGATGAAGTTGTAGGTACCTACTTCACAGTAAGCCTTCTTGCCGCTCTTGTATTCGATCCACAGCTGGAAGCCGTCGTCCACTTCCTTGTTGGTGATGTGGTCGAAGGTGCAGCGTACGGACTTTACGTCGTAGCCCAGAATCATGCAGGCCTGGTCGATGATGTGGATCCCCCAGTCGTACAGCATACCGCCGCCGTACTGCTTGATGCCTCTCCAGTCGGAGGGAATACCGCGGCTGCCGTGGATTCTGGACTCGAGATTGATAGGTTCACCGATGTCGTCGCTGTCTATTATCTTCTTGATCGCGTTGATG
>JAFQGY010000341.1 GCA_017415325.1 Clostridia bacterium | reverse complement strand
TCATCGTACCAACAAACCCGCTGTACGCCAGTACAAAAACCATCTCCCCCTTCTATGGTCATAGAAAAAATAAACCCGCTGTAGGCAGAAGCAAAACCATTCATAAAAAACATCATAAGAAAAAACTCCACCGCTGTAAGCAGAACAAACATCCCCCCACCCCCCCTAAAGAAATTTTCAGTGCGCACTCCCCCCCGGACGGTCATATACTGGAATAAACCACCCCCTCTCAGGGATATACTACACTACACGGAGACATATCACACACATACCCGATGATCCGGTACGGCTGAAGGAAAACGATTCTCAGCAGTACCCAAAAGCAAAGCAGGGGAAAGGGAGGAAGTCCATATGACCGTCAAACGGGGAGATATATATTATGCAGATCTGAGTCCGGTGGTGGGCAGCGAGCAGGGGGGCGTACGGCCGGTGCTGATCGTCCAGAACGATGTGGGAAACCGGTACAGCCCCACCGTCATCGCCGCCGCCATCACCAGCAAAATGGGAAAAACCCGCCTGCCTACCCATATCGATGTCTATGCCGACCGGGTGGGACTGGCCAAGGATTCCGTGATCCTTCTGGAACAGATCCGCACCATTGACAAAAAGCGGCTGGGCGAAAAAATGGGCCACCTGGACGACACCGTCATGGCCGAGGTGGACAACGCAATTTCCGTCAGCTTCGGACTGAAAGAAAATGCAGAAGAAAGATAAGAAATAAGAAGTCAGAAATAAGAGATACAAGGTACAGTACAAAAATACGGTCTGCCGGAAGAACATCACTCCCCGCAGGCCGTATTCTCATGCTGCAATCGCTTAGTATTTCTTACTTCTGATCTCTTACTTCTTAATTCACCGTGTATCTCTTGATCTTTCTCGAGGTGGTCTTTTCAAATTCGGTATCCCGGATCTCGATTTCACGGATCTGCTTGAAGGCGGGCAGGGTCTTGTTCAGTTCGGTAATCTGTCCCTTGACCGCATCGAAGATTTCGCTCTTTTCCTTTCCTTCAAACCGGGTGGGGTCCGGGTAGATCAGGGCGGTGATCACCACTTCCCCCTGGGCGTTCTTCCGGCCAAGCACCACCGATTCCTGAATGTCCGGGATCCGGCTCAGGTATTCTTCGATTTCTTCCGGGTACACGTTCTTCCCGTTGGACAGAATGATCAGGTTCTTCTTCCGGCCGGTGATGTAGATGTAGCCGTCTTTGTCCATGTAGCCGATGTCCCCCGTACGGAACCAGCCGTCGTCGGTGAATACCGCTCTGGTGGCTTCTTCGTTCCGGTAATAGCCCAGCATTACGTTTTTGCCCTGTACGCAGATTTCCCCGGTGGGGTATCCGTATTCGGTGATGTCCTCATCCTGCTTGTCGTTTTCGGAAGTGTCGATCCGCACCTGACACTGTTCCACGGCGGTCCCTACGGAATGGAGTCTGCCCTTGCCCATCCGGTTTACGGCCACCAGCGGCGCACATTCGGTGATCCCGTAGCCTTCCAGAATGGTGATCCCGAAAGCGTCAAAATCCTTGATCAGCTGGGGAGACAGAGGTGCCCCGCCGCAAACGATAACCTTCAGATTGCCGCCGAAAGCATTCGTGATCTGGGAGAAAAATTTGCTGCGCATATCAATGCCCACCTTCCGCAGGCCGTTTGATACCTTGATGGCCGTTTCCACCTTCTGACGCATGCCCTTCTTGTCGATTTCGTTCCAGATCCGCTTGTACATGGTTTCCACAAACAGCGGCACCAGCATTTCCGAGTTGGGCTTGTAGGTCGCCAGATTCCGGGATACGTTTTTCAGCCCGTCATTGATGAACATTTCCGCCCCCAGGTTGGAGATGGCAAAATGGCCGCAGGTCACTTCATAGGAATGGTGCATGGGCAGAGCGTCCACAAAACGGCTGGTGGAATCAAACTGCAGCATGGACAGGCAGGCGGCGTTGGTGGCGGAGGCCAGATTGTGGTGGGACAGCATAACGCCCTTGGCCGTGCCCGTGGTACCGGAGGTAAACAGCAGGGTACACATTTTGTTCCGGTCCAGTTCCAGATCCAGATAGGTCCGGTCGCCGGCGTCCAGTGCAGCCTGTCCCATGGCAATCATTTCGTCCATGGTCTGGGTCAGGGGATGGGCGGCTTCTTCTTCGTCCGGGGAAATGGGGATGAACAGACGGCAGCCGGGCATTTTGTCGGCCATGGCGGTGAGTCTGTGGTTGAAGCCTTTGGTGTACACGATAGCCTTGGCTTCGGACAGTTCCATAAAGCTTGCCAGCTGGTCGTCACTCAGGTCGTGGTCCATGGGTACAATCACGCCGCCGCCGCAGGTTGTGGCATAGTAGGCGGTCATGTACATGGGATGGGCTTCCCCGATGACGGCCACGGTTTCTCCCATCAGGCCGATCCGGGAAAAAGCAGTCCCCAGAGCGTTCATCCGGTTCCAGTTTTCGTTGTAGGATACGGTTTTTTCTTCGCCGTTTTCCTTATAGACATACAGGATCTTGTCCCCGTAGCATTCCGCATTGGTGCGCACCAGTTCCCGCAGATCCGCATTCAGCTTGGGACTTTTCTGATTCTTGCTCATGGCAGATTCCTTCTTTTTAATTTCAAAAAATAGACATGTGTTTTCAATACAGTTGACTTTATCATTATAACACGGAAAAGTTGGCAAATTGTGAATATATTGTGTTCCCGGTATGAATTCCGCATAGCGATATGCCCTTCGTGAAAACATACATTTTCCCGGCATTTTATACAAATTCTATGATAAATATACATTGAGCCCTTGCAAAATTGGAATATTTATGCTATACTGACACTGTAATCCTATATATTAAGCAGTCAGCAGTTTCCTTTGGAAAATATATTCTTCATCTCTGTTCATACCCTTCCATGGTTCTGCAGAAAGGATTCATACATGAATGGTAAAAACAGCGTTCCCGAAAGCTTCCGGAAATGTCTTGCCGCCCTGATGGAAAGACGGGCACTGTCTGCCGGACAACTGGCGGAACTGATGCATTATAAAAGCAAGACGACGCTTCTGCGGGTTCTGCAGGGAAAAGCCGGTATCCGATGCATCGGCGGTGTATATGCGGATCTGTGCCGCTGTGAAGCCCTGGAGCTGACAGATGCGGAAACGGACTTACTGCATATGGCCTATGAAGTGGAAGTATGGGGGCTGGATACCTACCGGGCCCGTTCGGAAATGTGGCGGCTGCTGCGGAAAAGTGATCCCCGGCAGCATTCCATGCAGATCCATACGGACAGCGGCACAACCACGCTGGATGCATTGCTGGATCCCTTTGTCCCCTGCACGGAGCCTGTCCCGGAAAACTGCATTCCTGTGGAACAGCTGGAAATCTATATCCTCAGTGGCGGCTACCCTTCTCTTGTCAGCGCCCTTTCCTCCCTTCTGCAGCGGATGGGCAACCGGATTCATGTGACACAGCTTCTGCAGCTGACCGGCGATACGGCACGCACCGTACGGCTGATCCGGAACATCCTTCCCATTCTGGGCTATCACACCCACGAAATCTACTTCAACCGGCAGGAAGATATTTCGCCGGATCCCATATACTCCTACAGCGGTACGGGCCGTGCCATGATTCTGAAAGCCCTTCTGCCGGATGGAACCACCAGAGAATACCAGATCCTTCTCCGGGACGAAAACAGCGGTTTCCTTCTGGAATCCCCCGGTCTGTGGCAGCACTGGATGCAGTATGTGTCTTCCTATATGAAGCATATGGAACCCATGAAGGCGGCTCTGCCGGATATGACGGACTATGTGCACCTGCTGGAATATTATGCGGAAACGGAAAGGAACCGGGAAGCGCTGATTTACAAGGAAGACATCTGTTTCCATCACATCCCGACCGACATTCTTCTGCGTGCCCTGCTGGATTCCCCCGACTGTACCGATATCCTGAATTTTGTTCCCAAGCTCCGGTCCGTGCAGGAAAAACGGTACCATAATGTTATGACAAAGCGGCAGCATACCCATTGGGTAGCATCGGCAGAAGCCCTCCGGCGGTTTGCCCGCACCGGTATCCAGGTCGACCACTTCTTTGCCATGCGTCCCTTCACAAAAGGGGAACGGCTGCGGATCTTCCGGAATCTGCTGAATATGCTGGAAGAAAATCCGTACTTCCACCTGTATCTGATGCGGCCGGAAGAAGTCGATTCCTTTGTGGATCTGGAAGCCACCTATCTGGACGGTGTCGGTCTGCAGCTGACGCCTACCGGGACGAATTACTATATCACCGACGGCTGGACGGAAACCATGCTGACGGAAGAATCCTTCTGTGCTCTGTACAGGGAATTCTTCATGGAAGAGCTGATCGGCCGGCACACCTGTCCCCCGGAGGATTCTGTGGCGCTGCTGCAGGAGATCATCGGAGATCTGCAGGAAGAACAGACTAAATAAAACAGAAACGGTGCAGTATGTTCCGTGGGGAACCACAGGACAGGCTGCACCTTTTTGACTGTTCACTTCACTTGGAAAATTTCCTGCCTCTGCGCAGTACACGACCCGCAAGCCCTGCCGGTATTCCGCATACCAGATACCCCACCAGAAGCCAGAGCCATGTCAGAGACTCCCGCTCCACTGCAAACAGATAGACCGCCAGTACCGCAGCACCGGCAGCAGGCAGAATCCACCAGTGCCGCCAGAATACCGAGGACAGCCCTGTCGCCAAAAACACCGTGGGGAACAAAATCATTGTAAAATATGCGACAGATGTTCCGTTGGCCGCATGGGTGGGATACAGAACCGCTGCTGCGATGCTTCCCAGTACCGCAAGACAGGTAAACAGCAGATATATCCCCCATGCCAGTTTTTGTTTCATCACAGCTTCCTCCTCTGTATAGTTGGATTTTCCATCTCTATCCTATCACAGAATACATTGATTGTCAACACTTAATTATCGTTTTTCAATATTTCTTTACAAAAAACACAGAAAAAACGTCCCCCCGGAAAACCAGAGAGACGTTTTGAGACAATATTTTCAGTTTTCACGACAGCCGAACAGCCAGCTATGCACAAACAAGCCGCCGGAGGCGTGCGCAGATGCGTGTGATCGCTCCCCTATTCAGCTATAGAAATGCCGGAGATTGCCCGTGGGGGCGCCCCCACATTATTCTTCGTCGTCCTTGTCGGCTTCGGCGATAACCTTCTGGGCTACTGCACCGGGAACTTCTTCGTAACGGTCTACTACGAAATCGTAGGAACCACGGCCCTGGGACATAGCGCGCAGGGAGATGGTGTAGTCCATCATTTCAGCCTTCGGAACGTCAGCTTCCACTACCGTGTAGCCGGACTTGATTTCGGAGGGGTTCATACCCAGAACACGGCCGCGGCGCTTGTTCAGGTCACCGATTACGTCACCTACCAGAGAATCCGGAACGGTTGCGTACAGGGTTCCCACAGGTTCCAGCAGAACGGGCTTGGCCTGGGGCAGACCTGCCTTGTATGCCAGACGTGCAGCCAGCTTGAAGGAGATTTCATTGGAGTCAACCGGGTGGTAGGAACCATCGTACAGGTCGGCAGCCAGGTTTACAACAGGGTAACCGGCCAGAACGCCCTTCAGCATAGCTTCCTGCAGACCCTTTTCCACTGCGGGATAGAAGTTCTTCGGAACGGTACCGCCCACAACGGACTGGGTGAAGGTCAGGCCTTCTTCTTCGCCGTGGGAGAAACGCATCTTAACGTGACCGTACTGACCGGAACCGCCGGACTGCTTCTTGTGCTTCCCTTCTACGTCAGCAGTACCCTTGATGGTTTCACGGTATGCGATCTTGGGAGCAGTCAGTTCCACGGAGGTACCGAAACGGGTCTTCAGCTTGGAAACAACCACTGCAAAGTGAATGTCACCCATAGCGGACAGAGTCATCTGCTTGGTTTCGGCATTGTTTTCGTAAACCAGAGTGGGATCTTCTTCCAGCAGACGTGCAACGCCCACGGAGATCTTGTCTTCGTCGCCCTTTGCGGCAGGCATGATGGCCTGGGTCATGTACGGCTTCGGGAAGGTGATCTTCTTGTACTGGATGTCAGCGTTCAGGGTCAGGGTGTCATTGGTATTGGTGTTGGCCAGCTTGGCGATCATACCGATATCACCGCAGGCCAGAGAGGTAACTTCGGTCTGCTTCTTACCGCGGATGGTGTAGATATGGGACATCTTTTCGGCAGCGCCGGTGGTGGTGTTCTTCAGAGTCATGTCGGCAGTCAGTTCACCGTTCATAACCTTGAAGAAGGACATCTTACCAACAAACGGGTCGGCGATGGTCTTGAATACAAAGATAGAGCATTCGCCTTCGGGATTGATTTCGATTTCGTCTTCGTCTTCCCCGTTGACGATGGTTTCCACCTTGCGTGCGGTGGGACGGGGGAAGGATTCGGCGATGGTATCCAGCAGGAAGTTGATACCCCACAGATTCACGGCAGAACCGGAGAATACGGGAACGATGGAACCGTCGATGATCCCCTGGTGCAGGGCTTCGATGGCTTCTTCGGTGGAGATTTCGCCTTCTTCGAAGTACTTTTCCAGCAGTTCTTCGCTGGTAGCAGCCAGTGCTTCGTTCAGGGTTTCGGTATACTTGTCGGCGATGGATGCCTGTGCATCGTCAAAGTCAGCTTCGGTTCTCTTGCCCTTGTCGTCGAAGGTGTATGCCTTCTTCTGGATCAGGTTCAGGAAGGTAACCTTCTTGCCGTCCTTTACGGGAACCAGTACGGGACAAACGGCAGTGCCGAACTGTTCGCTCAGCTGAGAGAATACTCTGTCAAAGTCTGCGTCGGGGTCGTCGCACTTGTTGATGAAGATAGCCTTGGGAATACCGGCGCCTTCCACCTTGTCCCATGCCAGTTCTGCACCCACTTCCACACCGGCCTTGCCGTCCAGTGCGATGATGGCAGCGTCAGCAACCCGTACACCGGCACATACTTCGCCCTGGAAGTCCAGGAAGCCGGGGGTGTCGATGAAGTTGATCTTGCAGTCGTTCCAAGCTACGGGAGCCATGGACAGGGTCAGGGAGAAACCGCGCTTGATTTCTTCTGCGTCGTAGTCACAAACGGTGTTCCCGTCGGTGATCTTCCCCATTCTGTCGGTTGCCTTTGCCAAATATAAAGCTGCTTCGGCGATGGAAGTCTTACCGCTTCCGCCGTGACCCAGCAAAACAATATTGCGGATGCTCTTGGTGTTGAAATCTGCCATGAGTTGAACTCCTTTATATAAATGAAACATTAGTAAGTCATATGAGACGGACTTCCGGAAACGGGCATAGTACGAGCCCCGAAAAATCCAGACATTACTCATTTATTATACACCATAGAAAATCCTATTGCAATAGTGTGAGACGATTTTTTTGGCCTTACGGGTGACAGGAATTTGCCTGTGAAATTGGACAGATTGCACAACTACAGCTCTGCAAAGCCGGATTTTCAAAAATGTTCGTACGAAAAACAGGAAAAGCGCCCCCGCACAGGAGACGCTCCCCGCCGTATACGGCATGAATATTTATCCCTGACTTTCCACCTTTTCCAGATCGGTGTAGAAGTCTTCGATAACCTTGAGCGCCGGTTTTTCGTTCTTGGCATAGAAGGAAGCAAAGTCCGTGCTCTTGTCCCGCACCACCATGAAGCCGGTGGTATAGAACAGGTTGGTGAAGCCGTTGGAGAAGCCGAAGTAGTTGCCGCCGATTTCATAGGCAATGGTGTCGAAGATGATGTCCAGCATGGCGATGGTGTCCTCGTCCCGGGCGATCTTGCCGTCCAGGGTTACATCATAATACGCCGGAATAACGGTTTCTTCGCTGAAATAGGCCAGCAGCTCGATGACGGAGCCCACCATTTCCGGATTCTGGATGGAGGTGGGTACGCACATCAGGCCGCCCCAGTCCTGGGACACATAGTTTTCCTGTGCTTCGTCAAACTTGGGGTAGGGCAGGATCCCGATGTTGATTTCCAGATCCCGGAATTCCACAGCCGTTGCCAGTGCATCCAGACGGAACAGAAGGTGACCGCCGCCGAAGTCGATCATGTCCTCGACCTTGTGGGACGCAGGGGTATAGGCACCGCCGGGCATGCTGGCAACCTGATAGATCTTTTCGATGATGGCGTACATCCGGTCGGTATTCATGGCCATTTCCACCCGTCCGGCATCGTCTCTGGTGGTCATGAACTGGTCGGCGCCTGTGGTGAAGCTGATATACTTGGAATATTCGCTGGCGCACATACCCCAGATGTCATCGTGGTCAATATTTCCATCCCCGTTGGTATCCCGGACTACGGCTTCGATCATGTCGATCATGGCGTCCAGCGTCCATTTGCCTTCGTACACCAGCTGATAGGGATCCTCCAGCCCTGCCTCGGTCACCATATCCTTGTTGAAGTACATGACATAGGGACAGGGAATCATGTAGTCGGATACACCGTAGTAGGTGTTGTTCCCCAGCCGCAGAACGTCCATCTGGGTCTGGTTCCACCAGGGCTTGGTGATGTCAATATTCGGCACTTTATCCAGATTGTACAGATACCCGCCGCTGGACAGTTCGGATACCCCTTTGATGCAGTGGATCAGTGCCTGCTGATACTGGTCGTCCCCGGCCTGCACCAGACTCTTGATGGTGTTGGTCTGGGTGTCGTAGTTGTCCGTATAGTCCTGTGCCAGCTTTACATTGAGGAATTCTTCCACCCGGAGGGTTCTTTCCCAGATGGCGTCGTTCATGGCGTCCCCGGTTTCTTCTTCCGCAAAGAAATAGAAACGGTGGCCCTGCCAGTACAGGTAATAGGTGCGGAATTCTTCCCCGCCGAAGTCCGTTTCCGGTACGGCATGCATGGGACGGGTTTCTGCTTCTTCTGCAGCGACGGTATCCGCAGCGGCAGTATCGGCAGTGGTTTCGGCGACTGTCTCCGTTTCTCCGCATCCTGCAAGGGCCGGGAAGGTCAGACAGAGCGCGAGAAACAGTGCGGTCCATTTACGGTTGGTATGCATATTGCTTCTCCTTTCCAGGTCAGTGGTTTTGGGGGAATCCGGTTTGCAAATCAGTAGTGATGGAAAAAATCCGGTATCGGGGCAGCTCAGAAATTCTGTCCGTTCCAGCCCCAGTGGGTGGATTCTTCGTACTTCACATAGCACCGGTCGGGAGAGATGCCGCAGATTTCTTCCATGGATCTGCAGACCAGGTCCGTCATTTTGTCAAAGGAAGCGGGATTGCCTTTCCCGAACAGGGCGATCTGCACCATGGCACAGGGGTCGTCCCCGCCGGCAAAGTGCATATGGCAGTCTCCGGTGAAGTCCACCATGAGCCAGCGTTCGGTTTTCCCGGGGAAGGCTTCGATATCCCGGCCGAAAGCGGCAGTCAGGGCAGATTCTTTTTCAGGGGTCAGAGGGGCGGTCATTCGTACGTTGATGTAAGGCATGGGAATACTCCTTTTTCAATAAGAATTCAGAATGAAGAATGATAGAATTATGTTCCGTGCAGGATTTCAGGAAGTGCGTTCAGATCTGTCAGAACATAGTCCGGTTTCTGCTTTATATACTCCGGCATACTTTCAATATGGGTTTTCAGCCATGCGGCATCCATTCCGGCATCTTTTGCTCCCAGAACGTCAAAGGGATGATCCCCTACATACAGGCATTCTTCCGGCTGAAGATCCATTTCCTGCAGTGCCGCATTGAAAATCCGTACATCCGGTTTTTCATATCCTACAATTTCGGAAATAATGATCGTTTCAAAGTATGGTCGCAGCCCGACTTCTTCCAGATACTCTGCAAGGGAAGCACGATAATTGGATATGATTCCCAGACGGTATGATTTTTTCAGTTGTTCCAGAAGCGGAAATACGCCTTCTGCCACCACTTTTTCCTGCCGCATAAGAGACCATGTGTCAGAAAACCGTTTTTTCTGCTCCTCAGTTACGCAGCATACAGCAGAGTCAGACAGTACTGCAGTATCCATCATTTGCTGAAACTCGGCATCGTCCATTCGTGGAGCACCGTGTATTTCTCTGTAGATCTGTTCTGCAGTACACAGTTCCACTGTCTGCTCCATCCGCCGGGCATCTTTGTCTGTGATTGTTATGCCAATTTCATGCAGTCTGGCTTGATAGAGTTCGGCAGATGCAGGGGTATACCGGATCAGGGTATCCCCTACATCAAACAAGATTGCTTTATACATCATGTTCACAGATCCTTCTTCAGAAATGTATACAGCGGCTCCATGCCGAGGGATTCGTACAGGCGGAGGGCGTTTTTGTTGAAGGACCAGCACAGCAGGTTGATATGCACGGCCCCCCATTCTTTTGCCAGCCGTTCCGATTCGGCAAGCAGGGCATGTCCTGTTCCCTGTCCCCGGCAGGACTCGTCCACCACGATATTCTCGATGTGAACGTTTTTCATTTTCTTGAACCCGGACTGTTCCTTCAGGGTCAGATGGCAGAAGCCGCAGAGGATCCCGTCCGTTTCCGCACAGAGCAGCACGGCGTGGTCGTCCCCCAGAAGCCCCTCCCACTGGGTTTCGGAAAAGGCTTCGTCTTCCGGGACAAACACATCCGGCACACCCTCCACGTGGAGCAGATTGGACTGACGGCACAGCCGGTTTACCGCATCCCGGTCGGCGGGACTACAGTTTCGTATGGTCACTTGTAAAACCCCTTTTGGAAAGTAAGAGATAAGAGGTCAGAAGTAAGAAGTATTCTGGCGTATTTCTTATCTCTTACTTCTTATTTCTTACTTGATTTTTACCGTAACAATGCAGTGCGGCGGCAGGATTGTCTTTGCCACACCGTCTTCCACCGTACATTCGCCCACCCTGGTACCGTACAGATCCACCAGTTCGGCTTCTTTGGCTCCTGCTTCAATGGTCAGCGGCTGTGCTTCATCGGATACGGAATATACCCGCACGAACAGGGCGTCATCTTCCGCATATACCGCAGAGGGCACACCACCCTTGCAGTCGATCTTGCAGAAGGTGCCGGTCATGGGCAGTTCTCCCTTGTGGGAACCGGTGCTGATATAGGTCATGGGACGTACGGCGGACAGTGCGGTTCGTTCCATCTGTGCCGGGCAGGGAGAGAAGCATCCCACGGTCAGGGCGATATTGTGGATCCCTCTTTCCGGGTACGGGTCGGGGTTCACGGCGGTGTTGATGAGGGTAGCGTACAGCACGGCATATCCGTCCCGCTTGACGCCCCGGAAACCGTATTTGCTGTCGGCAATGATCCCGGCATTGTCCCCGTCGGGAGAAGCGGCGCAGATGTAGGAGTTGCCCGGGCGGTCGGCTTCGGCGGCAGGTCTGGTGACAGATCCGGCGGGAATGTCGTACAGGAATGCGTCGGTATCATAGGCCAGCGGCAGTCTGTAGGCCAGAAGCGGCAGTTTTTCTCCGCCCACTTCCTTCCAGTCTGCCCGGATGTTCACCTTCACGGCCTTTGCACCCTTGTCCAGGGTATATTCCACGGTAACGGCGGAATTTCTGATTCTGGCGTCAAAGGCGAAACCGTTCCGCAGAGCCCCGCTGACGGAGGGATGGATGTTGTGTACGTCGGTGATGGGCGTTTCCTTCAGATAGGTACCGATCTCCCATGCGCTCATGCCGTTGCGGTGGGTGTCCACAAAGGTCAGAGCCGCTCTGCCGGACAGCATTTCACGACCGCCGTTTTCCAGATCCCGCATGGAGAGCATTTCCCCGGTGGAGTAGTCGAATTCGCACCGGATCCGGCCGTTGTCTAGCACATAGTTGCTCACGGGATAGTGGTTCCGGTTGCTGCCGTAGAAGGGCTGGAAGTGTACGGGGTATTCGTGCATCTTACCCGGCTTCAGCACCACAGTGGTGTAGGACAGGGCAGGCACGTTCAGCTGTACAAGGAACCGGAAATATTTGTGATCCCAGTACTGCTGCAGACCGCCGTCGAGCATCTGGAATTCCAGCGGATTTCCCTCTCCGTCGGTGACGTCTATATAGCGCATGTCGCCGGTCCAGTCCCATACGGTGATTTCCAGCGGTTCGTTCTTGTCGGAAACGGTATTGTTGAACACGTTCCAGATCCGCACCAGCCCCTGTCCCCGTTCGGCTACGTTATGTCCGGCG
Organism: Clostridia bacterium; assembly: GCA_017415325.1. Lineage (GTDB taxonomy): Bacteria > Bacillota > Clostridia > Oscillospirales > CAG-272 > UMGS1696. The sequence continues at coordinate 1,745 of JAFQGY010000341.1, read as the reverse complement.
AACCGGTCGATGCTGTAGCCCACCCCGGCACCCTCGGACTGGGAGTTCGGATCCGGCGGAACGTCAATGGAGGAGGTGTCGATCTTTTCGGAAAGCAGGGTCATGGCCAGGTTGGTTTCGGTCTGGGCCACGGCAATGGCGTCCTGATACAGCCCCATGGCATATTCCCGGCTGTCCTGTACGCAGGAACCGGTGAGGATATCGTGGAAATGGGTGAAGAGCACCTTCTGCCATGCGCCTTCCAGTGCTTCGTTATGGATAGCGGCGTTGGCTCTGGTGTGTGCAAAGGCGGAGATGGTTTCCGCTTCTGCAAGGGCCGCTTCGCTCCGGCGGTTCCCCAGCTTGATCCGGCTCTGGGTGGTGTAGCATCCGGGGAAGATGAAGTTGATTTCATGATCCACCACGGGCAGCGTATCCCGGACAGATTCCGCTTCTTTGAAGAACTGCCGGATGGAGCCGAACCGGATGGTGGGGAAGATGGGCCATTCCTTCATTTCCAGCGCCCGTTCCACGTCCCGTCTGGTGGGGCCTCCGCCATGGTCACCTACGCCGTAAACCACCAGACCCGTTTTCAGTCCGGCACAGCGGCGGGAAATATCAAAGATCCGCATGGCCGCATCGGGGCAGATACCGCTGTTGTACCAGTCCTGTTCCCGGTATACCAGCAGTTCCTTCCCGGACTGACCGCGCCACCGGTACAGTGCCTGATCCCCGGACAGACCTCTGCAGTGGTAGTAATACTTCACGCCGCCGAAGGTATCGATTTCCGGCAGGTTGGCGCTGTGTCCGAAGGTGTCGGGAGAGAAGTCCAGTTCCAGCATATCCGCCGGGATGTCCCAGTGCTCGGCCAGATACTTCTTGGAGTACCCGATGTGCCGCAGGAGGGATTCGGTGTTCGGCATATTCTTGTCGGTTTCCACCCAGGCGGAGGAGGTCACTTCCCACCGGCCTTCCCGGATTCTCTGCTGGATGCGGGGTTTCAGATGGGGCGCATAGTCGTCCACGATTTTATACACGGAGGTCTGGGACTGGCTGAAAGTGAAATCCGGATATTCGTCCATGATATTCAGCATGGTGGTAAAGGTAGCAATGGTTGCCGCCACGGTTTCCGGCCAGCTCCACATCCAGTTCATGTCGATGTGCGCATGCCCCGCCAGAATCAGGGTATAGGCCTTTGCGTCCGCTTCCAGAGGGGCCAGAATCCGTTCCGCCGCCAGACATACGGTTCTGGTCAGCACGCCGTCCTTGTCCATGGCGTCCGTCAGGGCATCCAGCGCACAGCAGAGCAGATCGTCATACTTTCCTTCCAGAGTATCCGACAGCCGGATGCCGTATTCCACCTGAGACAGGATCCGTACGATATGCCGGGGCGTGGGGGTGATATGCTGCTGTTCTTCCCGGGGCATCCCCATGGAATGTTCATACCCCATCAGTTCCCGGTTGCCGCCCACCCGGAGCTTGAGGGCTTTGTATTTTTCAAATAAAGTCTGCATGGTTTGTCCTCCATGATTTGGTGTTATTTGTATAATAACATGAAATGGGGTGGATGTCAAGGGAATTTTTTTAGGAGGATTTTTGCTTCTGCTTACAGCGGGGTTGTTTTCTCGAAGACCATAGAGAATACTTCCCCGCTGTAGGCAAAAACAAACATCCAAATCGAAAAAATCAACATACCACCACCGCTGTCTCTTCGCAAGCCCGCGTTGGAAGCGTTGGAGCACAGCAAACGCTTTGAAGCACCTATG
>JAFQGY010000340.1 GCA_017415325.1 Clostridia bacterium | reverse complement strand
CCCCTTGCATTTCTGAAGGAATCATGGTATACTGTTAAAAAATACAGTAACCACAGTGAGGTACCATGCAGTATCGGTCAGACAAATACGGCAATCCCATCTCCATTCTGGGATTCGGATGTATGCGGCTGCCCCAGAATCTGGGCGTGATCCGGATGGAGGCGGCGGAAAAACAGATCCTCTCCGCTATCGAAGCAGGGGTAAACTACTTTGACACGGCATACATCTATCCCGGCAGCGAGGCGGCGCTGGGAGAAATTCTGGAAAGAAACGGACTCCGGGAAAAGGTGTATATTGCCACCAAGCTGCCCCATTATCTGGTACGGAAGCCGGAGGATCTGGACAGAATCTTTGCGGAGGAGCTGAAAAGACTCCGGACGGACTATATCGACTACTACCTGCTCCATATGCTCAGCGATATCCAGTCCTGGAACCGGCTGCTCTCCCTGGGCTTCGGGGACTGGCTGACAGAGAAACAACGCAGCGGACAGATCCGGCAGATCGGCTTTTCCTACCACGGCAACACCGATATGTTCCGGCAGCTGGTGGACGCAAACGACTGGGATTTCTGCATGATCCAGTATAACTACATGGACGAGCACACCCAGGCCGGAAGACGGGGACTGCAGTATGCCCACGGAAAGGGACTGCCGGTGTTCATCATGGAACCGCTGCGGGGCGGGAAGCTGGTGAGCCGTCTGCCGGAGAAGGCAAAGGAAATTTTCAGTGCCTGTCCCACAAAACACACCCCCGCCGGATGGGCCTTCCGATGGCTCTGGAACCAGCCTGAGGTGACCTGCGTCCTGTCCGGCATGAACTCCGACGCCATGGTGCGGGAGAACATCGAAACCGCCTCCACGGTACAGGTGGGAGAGCTGGGTCCGGCGGAAGAGGAAATGCTCCGGCAGGTGGTGGACGCCATCCAGAGCGGCATGAAGGTGGGCTGCACCGGCTGCGGATACTGTATGCCCTGCCCGAAGCACGTGGACATCCCGGGCACCTTTGCCGCGTACAACCGCCGGTATGCCGAGGGGAAATTCTGGTCGTCGGTGGACTACATGATCTGCACCCTTCTGCGGAAAGACGCCACATCCGCCTCAAACTGCATCGGCTGCGGCAAATGCGAGACCCACTGTCCCCAGCAGATTGCCATCCGGGAGCAGCTGAAACAGGCGGAAAAGGAGCTGGAAGGGCCGCTTTACCGGGGCGCACGGAAGATCATTGCAAAACTGAAACTGTTTGGATAAACAGGGCTGTTTTGGATAAACAGAGCTTTTGAGATAAGCAGAACTTTGGGGATAAACAGAGGCATTTGCTGTACAAAACCAAAAATGGGGTTTCCCGGACAGGATTCCCCATTTCTTTTTGTTTTTACAGAATCTTTCCTTCCAGATACGCCAGATGCGTCCGGTCGGAAACCTTGCTTTCGTCAAAGGAGAGATTGTCAAACACCCCTCTGCCGCCTTCCTCGTCGGTGTACAGAACCCGGTTGTATGCCTCCGTTCCGTTGAAGCCCATGCGGTAGTTCATCACCACGGAATTGAATTTTCCGTCGGCATGGAAACCGGTGTGGGTCTTTTCCCGGGGGCTGTACCAGAAGCAGAAGCAGCTGTTGAAGGTACTGGAAATGCTGTTGGATGTGCGGAATCCGATGCCGAACTGGTCGCTGTAGGCGTAGTCGTACCAGTTGTTGCCGTTTTGGTCCCAGAAACCGCAGCTGCTTGTATAGTCCGTGTAGTCGGAGGTGTACAGCGGGTGGATATTCCGCAGACAGTTGCCGGAGGAGCACAGTTTGACCCCCACAAAAACATTGGCAATGCGCATGTTGGTCAGGGTATTGTCGTAGCCCTCCAGCAGAACCCCGATGGATGCGGGATCCCCGGTACCGACAATGTTCACTTGGGTGATGTCCGCATCGGAGGAGCCGGAGTTGGCGCCCCGTTTGATGTGGATCCCCACGGTGGTGTGCTTGATGGACACATTGCGGATGGCCGTTTCTCTGCCGCCGTCGATGGAGATGCCCCTTGCCCTGCCTGCCCCGTCCACAATACCACCGGTGAAGGAATAGTTGCTGCCGATGGTGCGGATGTCGTTGGCAGGGTGGATGGCCCCCAGACGTACCAGCGCTTCACTGCTGTCCCAGTGTTCCCCGGCCTGCAGTACCGCATAGTTTGACAGCTGCAGATCCACGCTTTTCTGCGGGTGTGCAGGGGTGCAGATGGGTTTGTCCAGCCGGTAGAGCCCGTCGGGAAAATAGATGGTCCGGTTGGGGTTTTCGTCGATGAGCTTCTGGATGGCGTCGGATACGTCACACTGCCCGTCGGCGGGGATGGTGTCGGTGACGATTACATATCCTCTTTCGTGCATGTCCTGCATGGTGATCCTCCTTTATCCGTTCAGCCGCACAAACCGGGCCGTCACATCCGCAATGGACAGGGTGCCGTTGTCCTTGATATAGGTCCGTACGGTGTCGTTGAACTTGTCGTACCAGTAGGCGGGAATTCTGTCGAAGCCCAGGCAGGCACCGGCGATACTGCCCACGGTGGCACCGGTACAGTCGTTGTCCAGCCCGATGGCCACGCATTCGCTGATGCACTTCGTAAAGTCGTCCCCGCCCAGCTTCAGCGCAAAGACGATGGCGCACATGTTGTTGATGGTGTGGACGGAGCTCATGCCGCGGAATTTTTCGTCCAGAAGCATTCTGGCTCTGAGGTAGTTCCGGGGTTCCTGTTCCATGGCCCATTCCAGCGCCTTGTACAGCTCGGATTCCGCCGGGATCTGCAGCATGCCTTCTCTGACAGCGTCCAGCGGGGTTTTTGCTGTGAATGCGGCGGCAATGGAGGCGGCACAGAACATTTCCCCGTAGATCCCGTTCTGCCGGTGGGTCAGGTATGCGTCGTTGTAGCACAGTCTGGCAGCGGCGGCAGGATCCCCGGCACAGGCATACCCGAATGCATCCGCACGGATGGCGGCACCGATCCATTCGATGTATTCATTGGAATTGGCGGCAAAAGCGGCTTTGGTTCCGGCACGCAGCTGCTGCAGGGCTTCGTCCTCCGCCGTGCAGGCATAGGGCAGAACATCCAGCCACAGCTGTCCCACATCGTCCAGGGTGTAGTTCTTTCCGTATTTTTCCAGCAGCAGCAGATTCAGAATCACATAGGTGATGTCATCGTCCACCGGCACCTGACAGAGGCAGCCTTCCGTATAGTCCGTCCGTTTGTTGACGCCGTAATGGATGCAGTCCGGCATATCGGTGCCTTTCCAGTAGGTAATGGGCGGGAAGGGAGTGCCCGTTTCCATAGCCACCGCCTGCATCCGCATCACGGGATACATTTCCACCGGCACGCCCAGGGTACATCCGGCACAGCGCCCGATGAATGCGCCCTTCATCCGGTTTTCCAGATTTTCTGCCGGCAGGGGAGTATTGTCTGCTCCCGCAGGACGCAGGGCAAGGATTTCGTCCAGTCCGTCCGGCTGATGGGTGGTTCTGTTATGGTAATACGACATGGTGTTCCTCCTTGGGGATACAGGTATGTTTTGTAGTATTATACCATTCTGTGCGGGGTTTTGCAAGGTTATTTGTGTATTTTTTCGGAGAGTTCTTTTGCTTTGGCTTACAGCGGTGTGGTTTTCTTGATGATGTTTGAAGGGGAGTTACTTTTGCATCTGCCTACAGCGGTGATGTTGGTACGAAGACCATCGTAGGGGTGTCCTTCCGGACGGGACTCAGAGGATAGGGGAGGGAGGAGATCGGTGCTCAGACGCCGCTCCGTCCTCCCTCCCCTACCCTCCGAGACCTCCCACCCCACCCACCTTATCCAGGCTTTGCGAGGTTTGGGTGCTCACCCGGAAATTACATGGCTG
>JAFQGY010000339.1 GCA_017415325.1 Clostridia bacterium | reverse complement strand
GGACGGCATGAATACAACGGTTCTGCCGATCCCCATGATGCCGCCACCAACTATGTGGCCCCGCTGAAAACCATACGGCTGCAGTCCTATGTGCCGTTTTCCTACAGCTATCTACTGGCGGTAGGACATCTGGAAGAAACAGCCAAAACCTTCCGGCGTACCTTGCCGCAGATTGACAACAGCGCCATGATGGCCTATGGCAGATGAAGCCATAACACCGGCTTCGGAAGCAGAGCGTATACAGTCTGCCGGACACAGCGGACACCGGAGTCGGATGCTGCAGCGGTATCACGAAACCGGACTGGCGGGATTCAAGGAACATGAGGTGCTGGAAATGCTGTTGTTCCGGGTGATTCCGCGGAGCAATACCAATCCGCTGGCCCATGAGATGCTGTCGGTCTGCGGTTCCCTGGAAGCGGTACTGGAATCTGCTGCCGGGGAGGGTCTGGCAATTCCCGGTGCCGGGGAGAAAACCATGGAGATGCTGCGGGATACCCGTGACGCTCTTGCGCAGTGCTTCCGGCATGTGCTGACGGAATCTGCTCAGCTTGACAAATGGCAGCTTTATACAGCGGCGGTATGGTTCCTCAGACGGTACCCGGACCGGATTCTGCTGATGGTCTGTGATTCTGTGGGAAAACCGGCAGAAATCGGCATCATCGGAGAAGCGGAACCGGCGGAAATTCTGGAAAACCTGCGTTTTTATGTGCATCCGGATATGCTGTGCCACATTGCCTGTATCGGCAGGGCAGAGGAGCTTGCCAGACTGCGGAAATGCCGGACCGGTGTGCGGATGGGTATGTTTCTGTCGCTGTCGGATAAATGGGTGCCCGCCTGGAAATGAATACGGAAAGTCTGTGGGAAACTGCAGGCTTTTTGTATGCACCGGATTACCGTTTCCGCCACAGATCCAGGGTATGATGGCTGGCCCCGATCAGATCCGGCCGTTCGCAGATGGTGTCGTGGTATGCCAGAAAGAGCCGGAAGGTTTCCTCATCCATGGCATCTATGTTTTCCCGCATGTAATTCGTGCACATGTCCGTTCCCACAAAATGAAGTCTTTCTGCCTGGGTACCGAAATGGGCAAGCAGCCTGTCCGCATCTGCCGGCCGGATCAGCTCAAACAGTTCTCCGGGCGTGGAGTACAGCCGGAAATGGTCGTCCACCAGACCACGGCGTCGCAGATCATGGATCCGGTAGTTCCCCTCATCGTCCCGGTGGAAACAGTACTGGAATGCCGTAGGATCCGCCATGCAGTAGGCAATCCCCACCACGCCCCCGGATTTTGTCAGCCGCAGTGCCTCCGACAGTGCCGTGATTTTGTCCTCTTCCCGGTACAGATGGTACAGCGGCCCCAGAAGCAGCACCATATCGTACCCGCCGGAGGGCAGAAACGACAGAGCCAGCGCATTGCCTTCGTATGTTTCAATGGACATGGCAGGGGTGATTTTCTCCCGCAGCAGGGCAAGATTGTGGGGAATCAGCTCCACCGCCGTGACCGCATATCCTTCTGCCGCCAGAGCCAGGGAATACCGACCCGTACCTGCACCGATTTCCAGAATCCGCGCTCCCGGCTGCAGATACCGGTGGATATACCGCATGGTTGTCCGGTACTCCACCTGTCCGTGGTGGGAAAGAAGCCGCCCTTCTTCGTCATACCGGCTGTAGTATGCGTTCAGGGCAGTATATGTGTCGGTCTGCAGGGCGGGCACATCCTTGGCGTACATGGCCAGTGTCAGCAGATCGTTGATCACCCGCACCTCTCCTGTATCCCGGTATCCCGCCTTTTCGTAGGTACGACGGTTGGGTTCCATGTCCATGGGGAAATCCAGTTCCCAACGTCGTGCGTCCGGAAAGAAGCTCTCGCAGATTCGTATGGCTGCCGAAGCAATACCGCATCGCTGTCTGGCAGGATCCACATACAGCCGGGCAAGGTAGTATACGCCTTCCCCAAGCCGCTTTACAGTGATGCCGCCTGCCACTGTGTTTTCTTCCAGAATGGCATAGGGGAAGAAAACCGGAGATTCCATATGGCGGCGCAGTTCTCCTTCCCCCTTGAAAGCAGGATTGCGCTCGTCACGGTATCGTTCATACAGCGGCAGGAATGCGGCATACTGCAGGGCGCAGAGGGCAGAAATGTGCTCTTCGGTGACGGGGACAAGTGTGATGGACATGGGAATACCTCCTGTATAGGGAATGTTGATGATTTCTGAAATGATATGAAATAAAAAGGATCTATTGCAAAATACCGTATGATATGGTATACTGTATATGTATGTGAAATTTCCGCCGTGCTATTTGCGGTGGACTGGAGGATAATATGAAACGCAATATTTCTGTTTTACTGCTGCTGGTGCTGCTGCTTTCCGGATGCGGAGGCACTGAAACTGCAGAAACTGCCGCTCCCGCAGAAGGAACCGGAGAAACCCAGGCAGCCGAAACCGAACCGCTGTATCTGGACTCTCTGCCGGAAATGGATCTGGGCGGTCTGACCATCAATACGCTGATCCGGGAAGAAGCCATGGACGAATTTTCCGCCGAATCTTCCGGGGATGTAATGGACACTGCCGTGTATAACCGGAATCTGGCAATCGAAGAACGGTTTTCCTGCAAGCTGACCTATACCGTGGAACTGGGCAGCTGGACCTATGCCAAAACATTCCAGGATACCATCCGGGGAACCGTCATGGCCGGGGACGCCACCTTTGATATGGTCACCGGACAGAGCAACATTGTGCAGCCCCTGAACATTGAAGGTGTCTTTGTAAACCTGCTGGAAGAAGAATATCTGGATCTGGAAAAGCCCTACTGGGTGGAATCCTATATCGACGGGATCAATCTGAAAGGGGAAGTGTGTACCCTCTGCGGCGACTTTGCCTTGTCTTCCTTCTCCAATGCCAACGTAATCTTCTTCAACAAATCCCTGATGGACAATTATTCTCTGGAATATCCCTATGAAGAAGCGCTGGCCGGCAAATGGACGCTGGACCGGTTCCTTGGGATGTCTGAGGATGTTACCACCGACGTGAACGGGGACCAGGTCATTTCTCTGGAGGATGTCCGTGGTTTCTGTGCCTACAACAACTCCATTCAGCCTCTGTTCTCCTCCTGCGGATTCAACTACACCGAACTGCAGGCCGACGGAACCCGGGTTCTGCTTTCTCCCAGTGATGCACTGGTAACCGTTGCCGACCGGATGAACGAATTCTGCCGCACAGACAACTTCCTGGATGCCAACAAGGCGTTCTCCACCGGCAATTCCGTGGGTCTGGAACCCGCTATGTGTGAGAGCTTTATGAACGGCAGCTACCTGTTCATGGGTATGGTGCTGGAAGGCATCGAAGACCTCCGGGAAATGGAAGTAGACTTCGGGATCCTGCCCTATCCCAAGCTGGATGAACAGCAGTCCCGGTACTATACCACCATTCTCCGCCGGTATACTGTAGCCGCCGTGCCGATTACGGCCGCAGACAGCAGCAACTCCGCTCTGATTCTGGAAGCCATGGCGGCAGAAGGCTGTCAGGACATCATTCCGCAGTATTATGAAATCGCTCTGAAGGGCAAGTACATCCGGGACGAAAGCTCCTCTCAGGTACTGGATCTGATCAAGGATTCCCTGTATCTGGAATTTGTGGACATGTACTACAGCGATCTGGGCTTCAGTGATTTCTTCTCGGGCTATGTTGCCGGTTCTTCTTCCGGTACCTATATCAGCTCCGTGGAATCCAACCGCAAAGCCTGGGAAACCAAGCTGACTGCCCTGTACGAAACCAATTCCTGATTTCTGACAAAAGAAAATCAAAAAAGCAGACGACTGAATGGGAAAATCCTGTTCAGCAGTCTGCTTTTTGTTTATATGGAATGAAAACGGGTTCAGCTTATCCGACACCCGACCCACGACAAAGCAGACCTTCGGCAAAATACCAAGGCCAAGCATAGGTATAGGCATTCAGAGAAACCTGCAGCATACCGTACTCCTGTCGTGTGCATGAAAAATATGTACTACTATAGCACAGGGGCGGGCGTTTGTCAAGAGGAAAACAGAAATATTTCTTATTTCATATCTCTGACTTCTTATTTATCCCACACCAGAGTCCCATCCACTTCCTTCACAGGCATAAACACCGGGGTTTCCTTCCGTCCGGCAGAGGGGTTGTTGGGGGAGTGCATGGACAGGTACATCTGCCCGTCGGTGTCGGTGAAGAACATGCCGTGACCGCCGTCGTATTCGCCCGTCATGTTCTTGGAATACAGCAGTGCTTCGTCCTGGGTCCAGGTGCCGTCTACCCGACCATCACGTGAACGTGCGATCCCCACACAGTACCCGGCGTTGTCCCAGTTGGACCAGATCATCAGCAGCTGTCCGTCAGCGGTACGGTACAGCCAGCAGCCGTCGGTGACACCGGCTTTTGCCCATACGGGAGCGTCCGCCCGGAACAGTTCCACCGGTTCAGAAACAAAATGGGTCAGATCCGCAGAAAGCTTTGCCGCATCCATTCTGCCGCAGTGGTCGTCGGTGCAGGTCCATTCGTGTACAAACACCATCCAGGGCTGTCCGTCCGGATCCACATAGAATGTCCCGTCGATGCAGTCCCAGTCCTTCGGGGTGATGTGTCCGTCGGTGATCTGGACAAAGGGCCCTTCCGGTACGTCGGAAACCAGAATGGTGCATCCGCGGTGCTTGGTTTCGCCGGAGAGATAGGTGGTGAACATATAGAACTTCCCGTTATACCGGTGCACTTCCGGCGCCCAGCGGCATCCTTCCACGTGCGGCGGATCCACGGCTACCTGACCGAGGCATTCCCAGTCCCCGGCAAGAGAACCGCTTGTGTTCCTGTAGCAGACCCAGCCTGTGCCGTACGCATAATATACGCCGTTTTCCACCACAATGCAGGGGTCACGGAGCTGTTCGATTTTGGATACGATCATGATAATATCCTCCCGGATTGGTTTGATTCTGACGTTAGTATACCAGAATGTTCCGGTGGTGTCAATGTTCCGGCAGAGAAATTCCCGAAAAAAATTGCCTTCCCCTCTTGACAAATCTGTATATACTGTGTATACTGTATATATCACGTGAAACGGGGGATTGCCCTATGCAAATATGGATTGACAACCGGAGCGGGATGCCGATATATGATCAGATCTGCACCCAGCTCAGAGAAAAAATACTGTCCGGACAACTGCCGGAGGATACCATGCTGCCGTCCATCCGCTCTCTGGCGAAGGATCTGCACATCAGCGTCATCACCACCAAACGGGCATACGAGGAACTGGAAAAAGAAGGACTGGTATACACCGTGGCCGGAAAGGGATGCTATGTGGGCGGCAGAAATCCCGACAGGATCCGGGAAGAAGGACTGCGGCAGATGGAAGAGCATCTCACGGCTGTACGGAAACTGGCAGGAGAGCTGGGGATGGACAGAGAAGAAGTGCTGGCACTGTATGACATGCTGGCGGAAATGGAGGATTGAATATG
>JAFQGY010000338.1 GCA_017415325.1 Clostridia bacterium | reverse complement strand
GGGGGTTTTTATGGCAATCCGTCCGGCGACTCTGGCTGATGTACCTGCGATGCTGGCCATCTATCAGCCGTATGTGGCGAACACAACCTACAGTTTTGAATACACCGGGCCGACGGAAGCGGAATTTACGGAACGGTTTCTGCAGTATACGGTGAAGTATCCGTGGCTGGTCTGGGAAGATCCCGTGGAGGGGGTAATCGGATATGCCTATGCCAGTCCCATGGCGGTGCGGGCATCCTATCAGTGGACAGCAGACGCTTCCATTTATATCAAAGAAGATTTCCACGGCGGCGGCATCGGCAGAGCTCTGTACACTGCACTGGAAGACATTCTCCGGGAACTGGGATACTTCAATATTCTTGCCATCATCACGGAGGAAAATGCCGTCAGCCGGGCGTTCCATGCCAGCATGGGATACGAACACCAGCTGGATCTGCCCCGGGTGGGGTATAAATTCGGCCGTTGGCTGGGCGTCAGTTACTATATCAAGCGGCTGGCAGAAGGGGAACCTGTTTCTCCCCCGAAGCACTGGAAACCGTAATCAATGGAATATTGCATGAAATCTCCTGTCCCAGAGGGCGGGGGATTTTTTATGTTCTGTTAAAGAATCCATATATATTGACATCTTTCCTTTTCTGGGGTATAATTAAATTTATCATAGAATTTTGTAATAATTGGAGGGATCTGTCATTTCACATCTGATCAAGTACATACGGCCGTTCCTTCGCAAAATGGCTGTGGGCTTTACCATCAAGTTCATCGGGACGATCATGGATCTGGTGCTGCCCATGATGCTGGCGTATATGATTGACGATATTGTACCGCTGCGTTCCATGCCGCTGATCTGGGGGGCGGGAGCTGTCATGGTGGTCTGTTCCATCATTGCCATCTGGGGAAATATCACGGCCAACCGGATTGCGGCAAGAGTGGCAAGGAACACCACAGAAAAGATCCGGAACGATCTGTTCACCAGAATTTCCTATCTGTCCGCCCGGCAGCTGGACGCTTTCACCATTCCTTCCCTGGAATCCCGGCTGACCTCGGATACCTACAATATCCACCAGATGATCGGGATGCTCCAGAGACTGGGGGTCCGTGCGCCGCTGCTGCTGGTGGGCGGGCTCATTGTCACCTTCATTCTGGAACCGGTGCTGACTATGGTGCTGGTGGCAATTCTGCCCTTCATCGGGTTTACGGTGTACACCATTTCCAAACGGGGGATACCGCTCTTCACCGGACAGCAGGAAGCTACGGATGAAATGACCCGGGTAGTCAGAGAAAACGCCCAGGGGGTGCGGATCATCAAGGCGCTCCACAAGGAAAGTGCGGAAAAGATCCGGTTTGACGGCACCAATGCGGAGCTGAACCGCAGAGAAAAGCGGGCGGCGGAAAACATGGCGCTGACCAGTCCCCTCATGAATCTGTTCCTGAACTGCGGACTGGTGGCGGTGATTCTGGTGGGTGCTGTCCGTGTGAACGGCGGTGTATCCGAACCGGGGAAAATCATCGCATTTATGTCCTATTTTACCATCATCCTCAACGCCATGATGAGCGTGACCCGTATGTTCATCATGTCCTCCAAGGGGATCGCATCGGCCAACCGGATCGGGGAAGTGCTGGATGCGCCGGAAGATATGGCGGCTGACCCTGCCTACGCCGGAGAAGCGGATGCAGACGCACCCCATATCGCATTCGACGATGTTTCCTTCTCCTACAACGGCGTCCGGGATAATCTCTCCCATATCAGCTTTACACTGGAGAAGGGACAGACTCTGGGGATCATCGGGCCTACCGGTTCCGGGAAAACCACGCTGATCTCCCTGCTGATGCGGCAGTATGATGTGGGTTCCGGTTCGGTAAAGCTCAGTGGCGTGGATGTGCGGGGTATGGAAAAGAAAACCATCTCCAAAAAGTTTGGTGCGGCTTTCCAGAACGACTTCCTGTTCGCCGACACCATCCGTTCCAACATCGACTTCGGCAGAGGGCTGACGGATGAGCAGATGGAAGAAGGGGCCACTGTTGCCCAGGCCATCGACTTTATCCGGGAAAAAGAAGGCGGATTCGAGCATGAGCTGACCATCAAGGGCGCCAACCTGTCCGGCGGGCAGAAACAGAGAGTGATCCTGTCCCGTGCCCTGTCCGGCAGTCCGGAGATTCTGGTACTGGACGACAGCTCTTCTGCGCTGGACTACGCCACCGATGCCAGACTCCGCAAAGCCATCCGGGAACGGTATGACGGCCGGGAAAGTGAACGTCCCACCACCGTTATCGTGGCACAGCGCGTCAGCTCTATCCGCCATGCCGACCTGATACTGGTGCTGGAGGACGGCTGCATCACCGGCAGAGGAACCCACGACGAACTGATGGAAACATGTCCTCTGTATGCGGAAATTGCGGCTTCACAGATGGGAGGTGCGCTCCTTGAATAACTTCAAAATGCCCGGCGGTGGGCCGAAAGTGACCAATCCTGCCGATCTGCCCCAGGGAAAACGGAAACTGCGTGTTCTGCTCCGTCTGGGAAAATATATGGCCCAGTTCTGGTGGGGGTATCTGATTGCCCTGGCCGTGAACATCATTGCCAATCTGCTGGCACTGGAAGGCCCGAAGCTGTCCGGATATGCCATTTCCGCCATTGAGCCGGGGCCGGGAAAGGTGGATATGGACACCGTGGTGTACTATTGTATGCTGATGGTGATCTTCTATATCGTTTCCTCCGTTCTCACCTACTGTCAGCAGCTGCTGATGATCCGTCTGTCCAGAGGGATTGTGAAGCGGATGCGGGAGGATATTTTTGCCAAGCTCATGCGGATGCAGGTCAGTTATTTTGACCGCACCCAGGCAGGGGACATCATCTCCCGGATTTCTTATGATATTGATACATTGAACGCAACCCTGTCCACCGACCTGATCCAGATCTGTTCCAGTGTGGGGACGGTTGTGGGCTCCCTGACCATGATGCTGTC
>JAFQGY010000337.1 GCA_017415325.1 Clostridia bacterium | reverse complement strand
CACGTCGAAGTAGCGCAACCGCTCGAGGGGCGCACGGCATTCGATTTCTTCTTTCCGAACACGAGCAAGGGCAGAACCAGCTCAGCGCCGTACCGTACCTGCAGGGAAGGATCATACATCTGCCACCGGTCAGACAGGATTCCGGTACGCTGTCCGATGGCCGCCGCTGTCCATTCGTTGTCTCCGGTAAGCATCACCACCTGAATGCCGGCATTCTGACATTCTTTCACCGCATCCTGTACCTGCGGCCGGATTTCATCCTGCAGAATCCAGAGTGCTGTAAAGCAGATACGGATCCGTCCGGGGCCATATTTCTGCAGTACGGAGAAATCCGCAGGGGAAAAACGTCCCTGCAGCAATACCCGTCCGCATTGTGCCGCCGCATTCCGGATTACCCCGTTCAGTTCCGTACGAAGGGCAGGATGCATCGGCTGTTCACGGCCATTTCCGTCAAGCCATGTGTGGCAGAAGGGGAGCAGAATGTCCGCGGCCCCACGGATGTATCCCTGTTCTTCTGTTCTGCCGGCACAGTATTTTTTGCCGGAATCAAACGGGATCTGCTCCGGGAACGAAGAATGGACGGTATTCTGCATCTGACAGAACTGTTCGATAGCCCTTTCGGTGGAATTTCCGGTACCTCCGCAGACCGATGTTCCCATCTGAAAGTCCGTTTGGTATGCTTTATCAAGTGTATCCCAGGAATATGCCGCTCCCTGACCTGTATATATTTCGGATACAGTAAGGGCGCCGGTGGTCAGAGTACCGGTTTTATCCGTAAACAGCATGCTCAGGCTGCCGGAGGTTTCAATGCCCACCAGCTTCCGGACCAGCACACCGTTTTTCAGCATTTTCTTCATGTTGGAAGACAGCACCACCGTAATCATCATGGGAAGTCCTTCCGGTACAGCAACCACCAGAATGGAGATAGCCATGGTCATCGCCGCCAGACATTCCGACCAGACAAAGGAAAAATCCTGCATCCGTGTCCACATGACTGCCGGATTCATACCGGATTCCATGCAGAAAGCATGAAACAGGTGCGCAAGCGCTACAACTGCAGCCGAAACATATCCGATTTTGCTGATGGTTCCCGCCAGTCGGGTAAGCCGCTCTTTCAGGGGACTTGGCATTTCTTCTTCCTGCAGCTGGGAGGCAACCTGGCCATATACGGTAGCATCCCCTACCTGCAGAATCATAAAAATACCTTCCCCGCTGCAGACGGCACTTCCCCGG
This sequence comes from Clostridia bacterium, assembly GCA_017415325.1. Taxonomy (GTDB): domain Bacteria; phylum Bacillota; class Clostridia; order Oscillospirales; family CAG-272; genus UMGS1696. The sequence continues at coordinate 9,022 of JAFQGY010000337.1, read as the reverse complement.
AACAATGCATGCGGATTTTCCAGAGACAGCGCCGGCAGATCTTCTGCGGGAGAGAGAGACACTGCTGGGGTGCCTGTCTTGTGTACGGGACGGCTTTCTCCGGTAAGGGATGCCTCATCCACCTGCAGTTCCCCGGACAGCAGAATTCCGTCAGCCGGTACCATGTCTCCCGGACGGAGCCGGAGTACATCCATACAGACCAGATCGCCGATTTCCACGGATACAAACTGTCCATCCCGCAGTGTGTCATAGGAGGCCTCGCCCAGTCTGGCATACAGTCCGGCAAAGGCTTTTCCGCTGCTGTATTCCGAAACTGTGGAAACAAATGCGGAAACAAACACGGCACAGGCAATTCCCCCGCATTCGTACCAGTCCACATCCGGAAACAGGAACAGGATGTTCAGAATCAGCGCTCCGATGAGAATCCGGATGATGGGGTCATTCAGATTGCGGAAAAACTGTATCAGAAATCCCGGCGGTTTTCGGTGGGTGATCCGGTTATCTCCGTGTTTTTCCCGTGAAGAAATCACTTCGGCCTGCGTGAGACCACGGAATGAAGAAGTGGCCGTTCCGGTGCGGTTTTGTGTTTGTCCTGCGATTGTCGGTATCATAGATATGCCTTCCTTTTCTCCTGTTTTTCCTATTCTATTCATCGGCACAGCAGATTAGTCATGAATCTGGACAGTCGGGAAAACAGCAGAAAAGTCTGCCCGCCCATGGCAAAACAGGCAGACAGACCCGATTTTTTTCCAAAATATCTTGCATCCATGCCGGATTCATGTTATACTGATAATGTCATTTGGTTTCCGGAAACTGGAAGCCGTTTATGAAGCCTGTTACATCGGAGGAACAGATATCCCCGCCGATGACTTTGTTTTTGTACACAATCACATTGGCATATACTGTACCGCTGTATCCCGGGTAATTGGTTACACGATAGGTGTAGCGCATTACATCCTTATCCTTGTACCTGGCCAGATCCAGCCCCTGGTTTTTCTGCAGTTCGTTGTAGGCATTCATGACCTTGTCAAATTGTGTGGGGATCCGGATTTCTATGGTTTCCAATGGGGTTTCTTCCACTGTCCAGCCGAACTGTTCCAGAAACGACACCACATCCGCCTCCGTTTTGACCTTGTCGTAGGTATATCTGGCAGTGGCTGTGGCGATGGCGGCCGTGGATGCCGGTTCGTATGCCGGAATAAAAACGATCAGCATGCAGAGTGCCAGTACCGCCGCCCCGATGACTCCGATGAATTTCAGTGTATTTGCCCGTACCGTATAAATAAACATAATTCCTCCCTGCCTGTATGTTTCGGATGACTGGTACAGTATATGGGACCGGGGAGAAAAGTATGACCGATTTCAGTATCATCAGATTTCAGGAGAATAGATATGCAGTTTTGTTTTTCCAATCCCAAGATTCAAACCCTGCTGGACAGTGCTCTGAATGCCTGCCCCTGCGGAAAAAAGCACGCACTGGAAACCACAGGATGTGTGATCGATGAAAATGCCGCCGCAATGCTGGCTGAATTTCTGAAAGCATATGCCCATCCGGTAGTTTTCTGTGACACCAATACAGAACAGTTTGCCAAAAAGCTGCCGTTTTATACTGCGGAAAACTGCGTTGTTTTTCCCGGTGACGGCCATGCCACGGAGATTGCCGCTGCAAAAGGGGAAGCATTTATTGCAGAACAGAAACCCGATATTCTGGTTGCCTGTGGTTCCGGGACCCTGCATGACATTACCCGGTATTGTGCCAATGCGGTAAAGATGCCCTTTGTGTCCTATCCCACCGCCGCCAGCGTTGACGGATTCATGTCCGGTATTGCCGCTATGACCTGGTACGGCCAGAAACTTTCCTTTGAGTCCACCCCGCCTGTAGCTGTATTTGCCGATCCAAGGATCAGTGCGGCAGCTCCGGCCAGACTGACTGCTTCCGGCGTGGGGGATGTGCTGGGGAAGTATACCTCCCTCTTTGACTGGCATCTGGCCCACCTGCTGACCGGGGAATATGAATGCCCCACCATTGTTGCGCTGACAGAGGCCGCTGTGGAAGGGGTACTGGATGCCCTGCAGAACAAGGACAGTATTACGGTTCTGGATTACACCTGTCGTGTGCTGGAAGCCCTGCTGGTATCCGGCCTTGCCATGCAGCTCACCGGCAATTCCCGGCCTGCTTCCGCTGCAGAACACCATATGTCCCATCTGTGGGAAATGGCTGTGCTCAACGGGAAAACCGAAGCGCTCCACGGAGAACAGGTGGCTGTAGGAACACTGGCTGTGATGGATACCTATAAGGCTGCTCTGGAATCCAGACTGGACTGGGAAACCATTGCACATCTGAACTTTGAAAAAATCTTCTCTGATGAAGTGCTGCGTCCTGTTTTCGGCGATCTCACGCCCGGGATCCGGAAGGAAAACATGCCCGACGGTACGCCTGCTTCTTCCAGTCTGGCAAAAATCCGTGTGACAGATCCTGCGGAAACTGCCGCTAAGGTAAACGAGCTGTTTGCCGCACTGCCGGATGCTGCGGTTCTGCGGAGTCTTGCGGAATCTGCCGGATGCATGACTACTGTTGTCGAAGCGGGTTTGCCTTCCGACGACAGCTTCCGGGAAACCTCTCTGCGGTATGCGCCCTATGTGCGGAATCGCCTGACCCTTCTGAAAATCCTCTCTGCCTGTGCAGTGACCAGGGAAAACTGAATATACCCATCGGGTAAAAAATCCACAAAATACAGGAGACAGAACTATGGAAATTACCTATACCAAATCCTTGCCTGTAAAATATGATGTAGATGTATTTGTGGCTGGAGGCGGACCGGCCGGGGTTGCGGCTGCCGTAAGCTGTGCCAGACAGGGAAGAAGTGTGTTTCTGGCGGAATCCTTCTCTGCATTCGGCGGAGCTGCCACAACGATGCTGGTGCCTGCTTACATGAGCTTCGGGGACGGGGAGCATTTTCTGGCCGGCGGGATCGGCAGAGAAGTGTACGATGCCATCAAGGCGGAAGCACAGCCTCCCTTCCGGCGGTACTGCCCCATGTCCATCCCGGTGGAAACCCTGAAAATTGTGTATGACGATATGGTAACGGACGCCGGGGTGCAGTTCATGTTCCACACAAACCTCATCGATGTGGCTGTGGAAAACGGCAGCATTCAGTATGTGATCTGCGCCGCCAAGGGATCTGTGTTTGCCGTAAAAGCGAAGGTTTATATCGACTGTACCGGTGACGGGGATCTTGCGTATTATGCCGGTGCCGATGTGGAATACGGTGACGAAAACGGCAGAACCATGGCAACCACCCTCTGCGGACTCTGGACAGGCATTGACTGGAGCCGTGTACAGGGGCCTGACCGCAGAAGACTGGAAGATGCCTTTGCCGATCATGTATTTTCCAACGAAGACAGACATCTGCCGGGAATGTGGCGGATCATGGAAGAATCCAAAGATGCAGACGGTGTCAGTGTACCCAATGGTCTGGGCGGATCCAACGCCGGCCATGTATACGACATCGATGCCAGAGAAGCCGCATCTCTGACAGAAGGGATTCTCAAGGGCAGAAAACAGCTTCTGGAATACCGGAACTATTACAAGAATTATCTGGAAGGTTTCGAACAGGCAGAACTGGTGTATTCCGCATCCTATCTGGGTATCCGGGAAAGCCGCCGGATCACCTGTGATTACCGGATGGTACTGGAAGATTTCAAGCGTCAGGCGGTGTTTGAAGATGAAATCGGCCGGTATGCATACAATATCGACATCCATTCTCCCACCAACGACAAAGTCGGATATGAAACCTTTATGAAGGATCATACCTCTCTCCGGTACAAGAGCGGTGAAAGCTACGGGATTCCGTACCGCAGCCTGACTGTAAAGGGCATCGACAATCTGCTGACCGCCGGACGCTGTGTATGCACAGACCGGTATATGCAGTCTTCCATCCGGGTCATGCCGGGATGCTACATCACCGGACAGGCTGCCGGGATCGGTGCTGCTGTGGTATGTGACGCCGGGGGGAACAATGTGCACGAAGCGGATGTACATGAAGTCCAGAAGCGGCTTGTACAGATGGGAGGATACCTGCCGAACTACAGAGACTGAATAAAAAAATGAGGCTGGCCGAAAAAGTCAGTCTCATTTCTGTTTGGTTCGGTTTACCGCAGTTCCGCCAGCATCCGTACCACCAGCGCATACATCCGCTCAAAGGAGGACACGCTCATGGATTCATCGGGAGAGTGCAGGTCTTTGATATCCGGCCCGATGGAGATAATGTCCATATCCGGAATCTTTTCCATGAACAGTCCGCATTCCAGCCCTGCATGGATTCCCATGATGGTGGCATCGGTGCCGTACAGGGTCTTCCAGGTTTCCTTATAGCATTCCTGCATCCGGGAACCGGTACGGAACGCCCATCCGGGATAGCGGTTTCTGTGGGTGAAGGAAGCTCCTGCCAGTGCCGCACAGCTTTCCAGAATGTCCTGCATGTTGTCCAGCTGGGATTCCACGGATGACCGGGAGGACAAGGTCATTTTGATATGGGTTTCTTCGGTACGGACTACCCCAAGATTGGAGGAGGTTTCCACAAGATCCGGAATGTCCCGGCTCATCTGCCGCACACCCAGAGGAAGTACCCGCAGCAGGGAAACAATCGCACAGGTATCTGCAGCAGTCAGACAGAAACCGGCATCCGCACAGGCTGTGTCCACGGCAAATCCTGCATCTTCCCCAACCAGTCCGGCACGGAGAACCGCTTCTGTTTCCCGGATGGCCGATACCGCCGCACCCTTATCGGAAACTGCGATGACCGCCGTGCATTCTCTGGGAATGGCGTTGTCCTTGGTGCCGCCGGAGAGGGAGACCAGACGCATATCACAGCACTTTGCCACATTCTGCAGAATCCGTCCCATGGCCTGAATGGCGGGAAGCCGGCCTCTGTGAATATCTTCCCCGGAGTGACCGCCTGCCAGTCCGTGAATTGCCGCAGACAGTACAGTCATTCCGGCAGGGAGCTCTTCTATTTCGATTTCCTTCACCAGATCCGTCCGCACACCGCCCGCACAGGCCACGGTAGCTTCGCCTTCCCCGGCAGAGTCCATATTGATCATACGCCGGCCGGTGACTACAGAAGCATCAAAGTTCCGCATCCCGTCCAGCCCGGTTTCCTCGGAAGTGGTGAAAATGCATTCCAGCGCCGGAGAAGCCAGATTTTCTTCTTCCAGCAGTGCCAGCATTACGGCAACCGCTACCCCATTGTCGGCACCGAGCGTAGTACCGTCCGCGTGGAGAATATCCCCGTCCTGAATCAGCCGGATGGGATCGGTGAGAAAATCGTGAACCGTATCGGAGTTGGCTTCGCAGACCATGTCCGTGTGTCCCTGCAGAACCACCGGAACCGCATTTTCATATCCGGGAGCGGCAGGACGGCGGATAAACACATTGTTCCATGTGTCACGGATACAGAACAGCCCTCTTTCCCGGGCAAAAGCTTCGATATGGGCAGCAATGGCTTCTTCGTTTCCGGAACCTCTGGGTATGGCAGAGATGGCGGCGAAATGTTCCATGACCTTTGCAAAAGATGCAGTATTGTTACAGTGCAAAATCTGTTCCTCCTGTGAGAATTTCTTTTCCTGTATTATTATACCAGATCCGCAGGAAATAGCAAGGCAAAACAGGAAAATCCTCCGGAAAACAGAAAAAAATTTCCGTACCTATTTAAAAAGATGCATTTGTGTGGTATACTATACAGTATAAGGAAAAGTGTGGCATACTGTGATCGTACGGAGGTGTTTATGGCGAATAAAGTACTGACCTCTCTGCAGAAACTGTTCGGAAAAGAGTCTCCCCGCAAGTTCCATTCCGCTGTGATTCTGGCTGCCGGAAGCGGTGTCCGGTTCGGCGATGCGGCAGGGAAGCATATGACGGTGGTGGAAGGAATTCCGGTGCTGGTGCGGAGTGTGATGGCGTTTGAATCCTGTCCCATGGTTGACGAGATTGTAGTGGTCACCCGGCAAGAGGACATTGAGCCATGCCGCAGTCTGCTGTCCGGGATTACAAAGCTGACAAATGTGGTGGCGGGAGGAAGTACCCGTCAGGAATCTGCCAAGCTGGGATTTGATGCCATCAACCCTGCTGCGGAACTGGTATCCATCCATGATGCTGCCCGCTGTCTGGTAACGCCGGAACTGATTTCCCGGGTGGCGGAAGAAGCGTCTGTTCATGGTGCTGCCGCTGCCGCCGAAAAGACGGTGGATACGGTCAAGCGTGTGGACAAAGACGGATTTATCACCGAAACTTTGGACAGAGACTACATCTGGATGGTGAAAACGCCCCAGACCTTCTTAGCGGATATGTATCGTGCGGCTTCGTATATGGCCCAGCGGGACGGTGTTTCTGCCACAGACGACTGTGCTCTGGCGGAACGGCTCGGATTCAGGGTGAAACTGGTGGACTGCGGCTGGGAAAACCTGAAGATCACCTTCCCGGAAGATGTATACAGAGCCAAGCTGGTTCTGGAAATGCGCCGGGAACGGGAGAAAGAGGAGGTTGCCTATGCGAATCGGACACGGATATGATGCGCACCGCTTCTGTGAGGACAAACCCCTGCGGATGGGCGGTGTAACCATCGATTCTCCTCTGGGACTGCTGGCCCATTCCGATGGCGATGTGGTGCTCCATGCGGTGACCGATGCACTTCTCGGTGCGGCAGGGCTGGGTGACATCGGGAAGCTGTATCCGGATACGGACAAAGCCTACGCCGGAATCGACAGCCGTATTCTGGTGCGGGATACAGTGGCACGTCTGGCTGAAAAAGGGCTGACTGTGGAATATCTGGACATCACCATCATAGCCCAGAAACCCAAACTGGCGCCGTATATGGAACGTATGAAAGAAACCATTTCCATGGATCTGGGAATTTCCCCGGAAAGAATGAATATCAAAGCCACTACAGAGGAAAAAATGGGATTTACAGGCAGAGGAGAAGGCATATCCACCCATGCCGTCTGCCTGCTGCAGGAATAAGAAAACCGGATCCCGACAAAAGACCCGGCTTTCCTGCACGAAACGGACAGAATCATATCCGCACACATCCCGACTGCTTGACATCCCGGATCCCACCCGTTCCGGAAAACTGTTTCAGGTACAGCCGGTTTTCCGACCGTACAGTTTCAGTGTATGCCGGATACACCGGATTTGTCAAAAGCACTCTGGCGGGCGCAGGAGGGAAAACGTACTGTGCGTCCGGTTTGACTGCCGGAAAGATTCCGTTGTCCACACTTCTGTGGAAAAATGCTGCAAAAATTTATAAATCAATATATAAATCAATATTAAGAAGGATACCATTATGAAACTGCAAATGCTGACTGCCCCCTCGCTTCTGGCCTGTGACTTCCTGCATCTGGAAGACGAAGTAATCCGTGCGGAAAAATCCGGCTCTGACTGGCTCCATCTGGATGTGATGGACGGTGTATACGTACCCAACCTGAGCTTCGGGTTTGACATCATCTCCAAGCTCCGTACCGTATCGAATCTGTATTTCGACGTACATATGATGACCGTATGTCCGGAAAAGTATCTGGAAGTTCTGAAAAAAGCGGGTGCTTCTTCAGTGAACATCCACTCCGATGTGCTGTCAAAGGAAAAGACAATCGAAACCCTGAAAGCCATCAAAGCGCTGGGCATGGACGCCGCCGTTGCTCTCAAGCCGAAGGTAGCTGCTGAGGAAATCGCCGACTTCATCCCCTACTGTGACATGGTGCTGGTGATGACTGTAGAACCCGGGTTCGGCGGACAGAAGTTTATGGCCGATATGATGCCCAAGGTAAAGGCGATCCGGGAAATGGCAAATGCCGTGAAGCCGGAACTGAACATTCAGGTGGACGGCGGTGTCAGCGCAGCCAATATTGCCCAGTGTGCCGAAGCGGGAGCCAACGTGTTTGTGGTGGGAACCTCTTCCTTCCGGGCGCCGGATATGCAGGCTGCGCTTGCGGAGATGAAGGCCATTGCCGAAAACGCCGTAAAATAAACCGTTTTCCAATACAATAGAAAGGAGCCGCTGTATATGCTGACTGAAATGATCGAAGAACTCAGTGTACTGCTGGAGAACAGAGAATTCCATAAACTGCGAAGTATGCTCTCCGAATATGAAGCAGCGGATATTGCGGCTCTGTTTGCCGAAATGCCACCGGATACCATCGGCCTGCTGTTCCGGCTGCTGCCCAAGGAACCGGCGGCGGAGGTATTTGTGGAGCTGGACACCGATATGCAGCAGGCTCTGATCCAGGCCTTCAGCGATGCGGAACTGGAAGCCGTGTTTGATGAACTGTTCGTGGACGATATGGTAGACATCATCGAGGAGATGCCGGCCAATGTGGTCAAGCGGATTCTCGACAGTGCCGACCGGGAAAAGCGTGCCCAGATCAACAAGATTCTGAACTATCCCAAATACAGCGCCGGTTCTCTGATGACCACGGAATTTGTGGAACTGAAAACCCACATGACCTGTGAGGATGTATTCAAGAACATCAAGCGCTCCGGGGTAAAAAAGGAAACCATCTATGACTGTTACGTAACCGATTCCGGCAGACGGCTCATCGGGGTGCTGTCCGTAAAGGATCTGCTGCTGGCGGAGGAAGAGACGGAAACCGTGGAGAATCTCATGCTGACGGAGCCGATTTCCGTGGGCGTGCTGGATGACGAAGAAGCGGTAGCGGCTACGCTGAAAAAATACGGATTCATGGCACTGCCGGTGGTGGATGCTGAAAACCGTCTGGTGGGGATCATCACCTACGACGACGCCATGGACGTGCTGGAAGAAAGCAGCTCGGAAGATATGGAAATGATGGCAGGTATTTTGCCTATGGATACTCCATATGCGCGTTCTCCTGTTTTTGAAATTTGGAAAAGCCGTATGCCATGGCTGCTTGTTTTGATGTTGTCTGCGACGATGACTCAGATGGTTATTACAGCCTTTGAGGATGCTCTGGCTGTACAAGCTGTTTTGACAGCATTTATTCCTATGCTGAT
>JAFQGY010000336.1 GCA_017415325.1 Clostridia bacterium | reverse complement strand
TGTAACTTCCGGCGATGAAGCCCAAACCTTGCAAGCCTGGATAAGGAGGGAGGGGTGGGAGGTCTCGGAGGGTAGGGGAGGGAGGACGGAGCGGCGTTTGAGCACCGATTTCCTCCCTCCCCTATCCTCTGAGTCCCGTCCGGAAGGACACCCCCTCGAACGTCTTCGAGAATACAAAACCGCTGTACGCCAGTACGAAATCCATCTCCCCTTCTATGGTCATCATACCAACCACCCCGCTGTAAACAGAACAATCATCAAAACCGCAAAAAAGAAGCCCAAGCCCCCACCATCGCTGGGGAAATTTTCACAGAACCTCTTGCCAAACAGCTGTTTTTCTGGTATACTGAATCCAGATATTCCAAAAACCAAATCTGTCCGAAAGGAACTGATATCATGACCAAGAGAATTCTTGCGATCCTGCTGGCAATGCTGCTGGCCTGCGGATCCATGGCGGCCTGCGGGGATACAGAAGTAGCCGAAACCACAGCCGATACCGCTGCCGCTGAAACCGTGCCGGAAGAAACCGAACCTGTATACGTAAAGGCCAACCTGCCCGAGAGAGACTTCGAAGGGGAAACCTTCACTTTCTATGCCCGGATCTATGAAGGCGTATGGTCTGCCACCGACATTCTGGCCAAGGAAACCACCGGCGAACAGATCAACGACGCCACCTACGCCAGAACCGCCTACATCGAAGAAACCTACAACCTGACTCTGGAAGCCGTGGAAAGCGGTGAAACTACCATCGTCAACCAGATCAAAACCTTCGTAACCGCCGGGGACAGTTCCTATGCGGCCGTGGTCAGCGACGTATATGACGCAGGCGGCGTGGCCGTGGAAGGGATGCTCTATGACATCAAGGAAGTGGAAAACATCGACCTGTCCCAGCGCTGGTGGTCCGGTATGACCAACGACTCCCTGACCCTGGGGAACAAGCAGTACTACGCCACCGGGGATATCTTCATCATCGACAACAAGGCCACCCGTATCTTCTTCTTCAACAAGGACATCGTGGAAGACGTGGGTCTGGACAATCCCTATACCCTGGTGCGGGAAAACAAGTGGACGCTGGATACCTACATGGGCATGAACGAAGCCGCTGCCGCTGACCTGAACGGGGACGGGGAAATGGATCCCGATGTGGACCGCTACGGTACCATGGTACAGCCTACCCTGGGCGGTATCCTGTACTTTGCCGCCGGCGGGAAGCTCACCGACAAGGACGAAAATGACATGCCCTATTTCGCCTGCGACACCGCAAATGCCATGGAAATTCTGATGGGGATCTCCGAAACCATTGCAAACAGCCCCACCATCAACATGACCAACGAAACCACCATCAACGGTTCCGAACCGGACAATATTCCCCGCTTCATGCAGAATCTGTCCCTGTTCGCACCGGAAGTGCTGGTACATATCGAAACCATGCGGGAATCCGAAGTGGACATCGGTATCCTGCCTCCTCCGAAGTATAACGAAAACCAGGACGGCTACTACTGCTACGCCGACGGCTGGTGCGTAAACGTGGTGTCCATCCCCGTGACCAATGTGGATGCGGAAAAGATCGGTTTCGTACTGGAAGCCATGTCCGCCGACTCCCTGAACAACCTGACCCCCGCCTACTACGAAGTATGTCTGACCGACAAGTACGTGCGTGACCAGGAATCCGTGGAAATGCTGGATCTGATTCTGTCCAGTGTGGTTATGGACAACGCCAACATCTTCTCCTGGGGCGGCATTGAATCCGCTGTAAACGATGCGCTGTACAAAGGCACCGCCATTGCGTCCGTGCTGGCTTCCAAGAAGAGTGCTGTGGAAACTGCAATGCAGAAGACCATGAACGGGCTGCTGGGATAAGATAAGAAGTAAGAAATCAGAAATAAGAGATAATAAATACCGTCCGGTGGGACAGAGCGGGAGACGTTCTGCGATGCCGGACGGTGTTTTTTCTTATGTGAGCGGAAGACCTGCTTTTTCGGTAAACTTTATTCGGTGAGAGAAAGACCGGTTTCTTCGGCGATCTTGCGGAGCTGATCCATGGAGATGCCGGTGACTTTGAGGATGCTCGCCGCAGGCATGGCCATTTTCAGCAGTTCTGCCGCGATTTCCATATTGCGTTTGTCTGCACCCTGGGCAATCCCCTGAGAGATCCCCTGGGCAATTCCTTTGGCTACACCTTTCTCAATCAGTCCCTGACTCAGATTACACATATGCGACACCTCGCTTTCGATTTCCCTTGTCATGGGGATACTGTATTCTTCTTCCAGTATCTGTTTCTTTTCTTCTGTTTCCACAGCGGAGGAAAGCAGTACACTGAGCAGCCGCACCAGATCGGCACTGTCCTTTCCTTCCATACCACCCTGCAGCCGTTTTTCAATCTGTCTGTCGTTGAAGCATACCATGACTACCGACAGCAGATCATAGTTTTTCTGTTCCTCTGCGGCAGTACCCAACAGCATCTCTTCTGCCAGACTGTACCGTGTGATGGTGTTGTCACGGCTGTCCGGTGCATTGGCACAGATCCAGATGGAATATACCTTTTTCAGCTTGTCATATTGTCCGTCTGCGAAATCCCTGCCGAACTGGGCGGAGAGCATCCGGCTGCAGTAATAGATGCCCCGTTTGATCAGCGGATATCCGGGATTGTAGCGGTTCTGTGCTTCCACATTGATGAACAGACCGATCTTTTCTGAAGAGTCCGGCAGCACTGCATAAAACAGAATATCATACAGTGTTGTATGTTCCCTGCGGCTTTTGTCTGCCGTATCCAGTCCGTGTATCCGGCTGTCTGCGTCTCCTGCATGAACCGGTGTGCCGGAAATCTGCGGTTCGCCTTCTATATACCGTTCTGCGATGTCCCGGATACTGCAGTTCTGATATTCGGATACACACCCTTTCATGATCCATGCCAGCAGATACCGGGCAGACAGTACCCGCTTGACGGATTCGTCGTAGGCAATCTCCAGAGGCGTACGGTCAAGGGTTCTGGAAATCTCAGTTTTTATCTGCAGGCGGATCCCCTTCTTTCTGTATATATCGCTTCATCTATAGTATATCATACCACTGTCCGTTTTGCAAGGGAAATCAAAACATTCGTGTGCACTTCCCGCAATGCTGGGTATCCCGATTTCATCAACCTTTGTCTTTTTCCGTCATAAGCTTTCGGGAAACGGTTGACATTGCCGTGGCAGGGTGATAGAATATAGAAAATCGCTTATGAAATCCATAAGGAGTTTGATATAATTATGGAAACCTTTCTGATCTGCCTGGTGGTGGGGATTGCCGCACAGCTGATTGACGGGACGCTTGGGATGGCGTACGGGGTCAGCTGCTCTACCTTTCTGCGGACTGCCGGGATTTCTTCGGCCATGTCGTCGGCCTGTGTCCATGTGGCGGAAATTTTCACTACGCTGGCCTCCGGGATCTCCCATTTCTCCATGAAAAACGTCAATGTGTCCCTGCTGCTGCGGCTGGCGATCCCCGGGGTGCTGGGGGGCTGTCTGGGGGCCTATGTGCTGACTTCCTTTGCCGACAGTATTCTTTCGCCCATTATCAGTGCCTATCTGGTGGTGATGGGGTTTGTGATCGTGTCCAAGATGTTTAAGAAGACGGATGCCGGGAAGGAGAAGAAAATCGGCTTCTGGGTCTGTCCGCTGGCCATGTTCGGCGGGTTTTCCGACTCTCTGGGCGGCGGAGGCTGGGGGCCTGTGGTGACTTCCACACTGGTGGCGGCCAACCATGATGTCCGTAAGACCATCGGCTCGGTGAATACGGCGGAGTTCTTCGTGACGCTGGGGGAAAGCATGGTGTTCCTTCTGACCCTGCCGGATCTGTCTTCGTTCCTGCCGTCCATTCTGGGACTGATTGCGGGCGGTGTGATTGCGGCGCCTCTGGGAGCTGTGCTGTGCAAAAAACTGCCGGTGAAGCCGCTGCTCGGCGTTGTGGGCGGGGTGATTATACTAATTAATGGATGGAAACTGATTTCGGCGATTGTGGGATAAATCCCGGCGGAATGAATTTTTGAACACCTTTGCAGAATGCCGGACGAATTCTGTAACCATTTATACATTTCCGGAAGAATCTGTGAATATACACAGGATAATTTTGGGTTTTGCCTTGACAAGGCATGGGAATTATGTTATAATTGCAAGGAAATCATTCTGTAGTACGGAATGCAAATAAATTCATATGGAGGATCCTCATTATGAAAAAGTTCCTGTCCCTGTGCCTGGCATCTCTGATGATCCTGGCTTCTGCATCCACTGTTCTCGCCGATGACGGCATCATGCTGATCTCCGAAACCACCGCTGTTCCGGATCAGATCGTTATCGATGACGTTAACGCTCCCAAGACTGCTCCCATTTATGCTTACGGTTACTCCGGTAATTTTGAGCCCAAAATTGCTTTCCCCAGCAACCCCGGTCAGAGTGAACGTGGCATCTGGTTCCCTCGTCAGGTTACCATCAAGGTTGAAGCCGGCGAAAACGGTTCCGTTGACGTTCCCGCAAAGTTCTTCGCAGCTGTTTCCTCTTCCCGTACCTTCAACATCACTCCCGATGCTGGTTACGAAGTTGCTGACATCGTTGTGAACGGCGTATCCTACGGCCCTGCTTACAGCGTAAAGCTGAAGAACATCCAGGTTGCTATGGACATCAAGGTTACCTTCGAACCCAAGCTGATCTACACCCCTGTATACACCGAAAACTTTGACGGCGAAGCTACTGCATGGGTAAGCGGCGGTACTGCTGATGCAGCAGTTCTGGCTGACGGCACTCTGACTGTTACCTCCACCGGCGGTGACCCCAACATCAACTGCCCCGAAGCATTCGGTCTGGCATGCGATGACATCGATGTAATCCGTGTTAAGTACACCAACAACACCGAAAACACCTCTTTCCAGATTTTCTTCACCAACGAAGCTAACCCCGGTTACAGCGAAGCTGGTTCCTTCAAGGCTACCTGTGTTCCCGGCGCTAACGAAATCGTAATCGATACTTCCGTTAACGAACTGTGGACCGGTACTCTGTCCAACATGAGAATCGACCTGTCCAACGGTACCGGTTCCTTCGTAGTAGATTACATCTCCTTCGAAACCGTTTCCCTGGATATCGCTGAATAATCTGCGAAAACTACATAACAAAAACAGAGCATGGGTACTGTATCCATGCTCTTGTTGTATCCGGATAGAAACAGCCGTACTTCTGCGGCAGATTGGAGGACTATTTATGGACATCACCAAATTCTACGCCATCCCCGGCGAAGGCCCTCTGGACGACATCAAATACCACGGCGGCTTCTTCAGCATTTTCCGTACCGTAGCCTGTGTGGGCGACAGCCTGTCCTCCGGGGAAATGGAATCTCTGGACGAAGCGGGGAACCGGGGCTACCACGACTACTTCGACTACTCCTGGGGACAGTTTATGGCAAGAGCCGCCGGAAACACCGTCTACAACTTCTCCAGAGGCGGTATGACAGCCCGTGAGTACATCAACAGCTTTGCCGAGTCCAAGGGCTTCTGGAACCCGGAACTGGCGGCACAGGCCTATATATTCGCTCTGGGTGTAAACGACGTTCTGAACCAGGGACAGCCTCTGGGAACCATTGACGACGTGGATCTGGACACCACGGAAGGCCCCATCCCGGAAACCTTCGCCGGATACTACGGCAGAGTGCTGGCAAAATACAGAGCCATCGAACCAAAGGCAAGGCTGTTTCTGATGACCATGCCCCAGGGAGACACGGACGATGCCCGGAAAACCGCCCACGCCGAACTGCTGCATCAGATTGCCGCAAAGTACCCCTATGTATACGTCATCGACCTGACAAAGCACGCCCCCCGCCACGATGCAGAATTCCGCAGAAACTTCTACATGGGCGGCCACCTGAACGCAGCGGGCTACCAGATCACCGCATGGCAGACCATGACCTACATCGACTGGCTCATCCGGAACAACCCGGAAGACTTCACCCAGATCGCCTTCGTAGGCAAAGGCGGCGTTCACCATGTGGGACACAAGTGGTAAAGGGAAAGTAAGAAGTAAGAGATAAGAGATAAGAAGTATACCATAAATAAGTCCGGCTTACAGAATTATTAGCAAAGACCTTTACCCCGCCTAATTGGGACCTTTACTCACTATTCTGGCACAAAAAAGACGACGTTTTGCCGACATAGCTGTCGTCGAGTGTTTTTTGAACTGTTATCCCTTCAGATTCGTGTCGTCTGACCGTCTGTGCAGTAAGCCCATTATAGTCTAAAATCCAGTAGCTGAAGTCAAGATAGACTACAACTACTGGATTTTTTTGCTTATTTTTTATCTCACTCACTCTTTAGGGCATCTATTGCTTTTCTTCTTTCAAAATGTTCCAAACGCATGAATGCCAACAAGCACATCTGGTAAATTTCATCGTACCAGTGCTCCAAGTCATCTTTGGACATTTCTGCAATATTCAGTTTGTGTTTTTATAATATCATTAATACGAATTATTCATTTGGTTGAAAAGAGCAAACTGTTTTTGGGAAAGTACCATATGTCTTGTAATCTTCATAGTATTGTGGTATAATAAACATACAAAATAAATCAGAATATAGAAAAGAAATTAACCTTTAGTCAAAGGAGAAGTTTACCCTATTGCATTCTCATTCACTTAAAACGTGATTCTACTTGAATGGTAATAAGGTTTTCCTTTTCTGTTTATGATTTGTTTGACGACAATCGGAGCATAGAAATGTCTGAAAAACCGCAAAAAAGAAAAAAAAGGTTCTTGAATAAACCCTTTGATTTGAATAGAAATGGAAAAATTGATCCTGCTGAAATGGCTTTAATTATGATGATAATTGCTGACGTAAAGGTGGAAAAACAAAAGCAACAAAGTAATACTATCAATGCACATATTTTTGAGATTGATGATATGGATATTGAGGGGATTTAGGAGGAAGGTTATCATGCCGTTTTTAATTATTATTTTAATAGTAGTTGTGTGTATTATCATATACAACTCGTATACATCAGCTCAAAACAAAAAACAGCGTGAGGTAACCATTGGGCGCAGAAAAAACTTTGTCTCATCCAAGTTTCCCAATGCACGTATTATCGTCAATAATGGAAACTATTTATTCTTTATGGATGATAGTAAGCAGGAGTTTGGTGTAGACACTACTGGAAACACCTATAGTTATTCTGGATTACATTCTATTAATGTTTATGATGATGCTATCAGTTTCAATCACGATGATGTTTCTTATCAGGGGATTCATATAGGTAAAAGTGCATTTCCAGATAAAAAGTCAGTACCTCTTGACACTAATTCAATTTCGATGATTGCAAGCGCAATGTTTCCGATATTACGCAATAATCTACATAATAAATTAAAAAACTGCGGCATTACTCCTACTCATGAGTATGTAAACCGAGGCGAGATTTGGGGGTGTGATATATACTCAAAAATGTATTATTCCACACACGCCTATTTCCAAATTCATGATTTTTCCAAGTTGTTAAACG
The DNA here is from genome assembly GCA_017415325.1 of Clostridia bacterium. Lineage (GTDB taxonomy): Bacteria > Bacillota > Clostridia > Oscillospirales > CAG-272 > UMGS1696. Next base: position 19,812 of record JAFQGY010000336.1, on the reverse strand, counting down.
TAACAATGCAGGATGTTAGAAACAATTCTGACTGGAAATGTAATTACATCATAACAATTTTAACAAAAGGTGAAGATGGATGGGATGACGATGAATTGGACATCTATATTGACGACAAAACAACGTTGAATAATCTGTTATCTATGTTCAAGGGGATAAAGGATAGACAAAATAGTTATGATATCATTGATGGACAAAAGAACTTTGATATGATGGAAGGACATGATTTTGAACATTTTTGTGCAAAACTCTTAGAAAATAATGGTTATGAAAAAGTTAATGTAACTCAGGGAAGTGGAGACCAAGGAATTGACATTATTGCTTACCGAGATGGTATTAAATATGGTATTCAATGTAAATGTTATTCATCTGATATAGGAAACAAAGCGGTACAGGAAGTGTTCGCAGGCAAAACTTTCTATGAGTGTCATATAGGTGTTGTTCTTACTAATCAATATTTTACAAAATCAGCTATTGAGCTGGCAAAAAAGAATGGTATATTATTGTGGGATAGAAGCAAATTGTTATCCATGGTAGATAATTCATTTTCCGAATAAAAAACACACAAACAAAAAGGAGTATAAAAAATGTTAGAATATTTATCTGATGGTGAGAAACTCGCACTCAGTTTAATGAAGGAATCATATGACAAACATCCATCCAAGACAATCGGTATTATAGAACCCAAGTTAGATATAAAAATTAAGGAAAATGTTATGGTTTCACTTCAAGAAAAAGACTATATGGTGATCAATAGAACAGAAATGGATAATCGCATGGAGATGGTTACAATAACTCTTAAAGATAAGTTTTTTTCATATTTTAACATTTCTGTAGAATGATAGAGAAACATTATTCTGAATATTCATATTAGGTATAGATTGGAAGTATAAAAAATGTCCATATCGATTTCAAAAAAATCTGATGTGGATATTTTTATATTGTGATAGATTTGCTGTAAAAATGGATTTAACTATCCATATGGTCAGTGAGCATATGCCCACCGACCACACAGATACATCTTTTCACTTCCCCAGTATTAATTCAATCATAAGCAGAACACCACATCTATACCCTTCAGCAAAGAATGTAAAGTATTCCATCTCCTGTGTCTGTTGTTGTAAATCCTGCAACTTATCCATTTGCTTGACATCTTCCGGTGGCAGCATTTGCTTGATGTATTCTTTCAATTCATACATTTCCTTCGACCGTGTTCTATATGCTGGATCCTCTGACACCACATTCTCACATGGATAGAATTCACCATCGAACATCTGCCTGAGAAGGCTCTTTTCTGTCACTGATCTTTTCATATTCGTTTCCTTTCTGATATAAAAATGAAGGATCACATAAAACTCCCCTGTTTCTGTGATCCGCCCACCTTATCATCAGCCCCCCGCACTTGGCGAGGGGCAACATTTTTTTCAGCTGTTTTTCTTTTTCTTTGCTGTTGTATGTTTCTCTTTTTTGGATTCACCTGAGGTCAACTGCAATGCTTCCTCAATGGTCATTTCCTCCAGCACCCATTCTCGCACTGCAGGTGTCAAAGGATGTACCATACGAGCAAGACCATTTCTGCTTGTTATGCATTTGAGTTTTTTTGCAGCAGGTCTCAGTGCTTGAAGTACTTGTTTGGCTCTTTCCTGAAATGCAATATTTTTCACCTTACCTACACCGGGAGCATAAACAACTGTGTCACTGGTATTTGCTTCATTGACAATCATATTGGTGTTTGTACTGTCCTCTGCTTCTGCTTTTGACAGTGTGAAATCGTTCAGCGTGGCAAATAGATTGACGATACTGACACTGCCAAACCCAAGCCGTGATGCATTGTTGAGTACAAGCAGTGTTGTGTTGTCCAGTTCGATGCCGGATGCTTCACTGGGAGCAAGCATGATGATGGTCAGACTGGGCTTCTTTTCATCCCATGTCTTTTTCAGCAGGTATCTTTTTGTACCATTGTCTGAAAATACTGCTGTTGTCTGCAGATTTGTTTCGATGGTCTTCATGATGAAAGTTCTCCTTAATTTTCAATTTCTTTCAAGAGCACATAGGGCGCAATAGCTTCTGGCAGAAAAAGCATGATGCTGAAATCATTATTCAAAATATACAGAGCAGACAGATACCCTGAGTCTCCAAGACATGTCACCCATTCACAGGGGTATGTGTCATAGTTCAGAATAGCCTTAACCTGCTGCAGATCCTCTGCTTTTTCTGCCACAAGAGAAACGCCACCTGAACTGTTGCAGTCTCTATCTTCCCCGTACTCACTGTCCAACACCACCGCACCTCTGAGCAGTTCTGTGAAAACCTCGTCCGGTAGGTCAGAAGCAGAAGCATATACCTCTGCTGCAGTTCCATATTTGCGTAACATAATTTTCCTCCACAAAATAAAATGAGCTGATAGAGTATGGTGGCTCTATCAGCTGATATTTATATTAGAATATATGTTTACAAACTATTATTTAACTATTTTGTGAACGGTGAAAATCATGCCTGAGGGTGCATCAAACCGCCTCGTAAGCCCGAAAATAGCAGAATTTCACATTTACACTAATTTATTGATGAGTTCATGCATTGCGTTGGAAGATGTGCTACAATATAGATGTCAGGAGAGCAAAACTTATAGTTGCTTCTGATGTAAATATTAATAAATTATAAAAAATCATATAAAAGGAGAAATGGTAGTATGGCCATGAAAAAAATCTCAAGTGCCAGTACATCAAATGGACTGGATTTCTTTGACAATCTAATGATTCCGGACATCAATGACAAAAATAGTTTTTATGATCTGGCAACTAAGAAAAATTTACCTGCAGGTACCTACACCAGTAAAATTGTTGACATTACTAGAAATCCAAGCTACGATGAAGCATTCAACATATTCTACGATATGTCAAATGCATCTGGTGAAGAGTGGAACATCAGAATGACTTATTTTAGCGGGAATACTATTACGAAACAGCTTCTCAGGAAATTTGCTCAGTATGGTATTGCTGGACATATCACAAACGTCATAGATATCGTCGAAGAAATTGTCGTAGAGCATAAAAAAGACAATGAGTACGTTGTGATGGACAACAGAAAGCTGCTGTCTGAGGAGACCGAGGATGAAATGCCTGTTGTAAAAACATCTAAGAAAACTTTAAGTAAAAAAACTTTCAAGAGTGAAGAAGACGAAGAAGATGATACCGAAGAGGAAAGACCTGTAGTAAAAAAGTCTAAGCAAACTATACCCGTAAAGCATGAAGAAGACGAAGAAGATGAACAGGAAGATTGGTTCGCAGATGACGACGAAGAGGAAGAGTACGATCCCGAGGATCTGTTTGCCGATGAAGAGGAAGACGATTAAATTTATATTATCAAACTATGGCAGCTGTGGGAGACTGATTTTTACAGTCTCCCATCCTGCTGGAAAGGAATTGTATTATGAGTGTTGATGATGCTGTAATCCAAAATATTTTAGATGAAGAAGTAATTATGTATTGCGACAAAGAAAATCCTACACAAGTATACGTTGAATATGTGAACAACAAGGGTGCTGTAGTGTTTGAAAGTATCGACAGCCCCTACTTTCGAGCATTTCTGGGACATCGGTATCGTGAAGAAACTGGTACACGTGAAAAACCGGAAATCAGAGAAGAACTTGACATTCGAACCGAAGAGTTAATCTGGTCTGGTGAGAATAAAGTGACGATACATAAAAGAGTTGCTGGAAATTTGAAAAATACAGTTGTTTATTTCCTAGCAAACGACCAATGGAGTTCAGTGATTGTACGTCCTGATGGTTGGAAGATAGGCAGACTGAAAAATGTGAAATTTATCAGGCAGGCATCAGATGAAGCACAGGTACTCCCCCAGGAAGGTGGCGACCTGTTAAAATTGATGCGGCCGTATGTAAACATGAATGATGATGATTATTTGCTGTTTATATTGACATTAGTACAGTATTTTATCAGAACCAGTTCTCACTTTGCCACCATACTCTCCTCAGGCAAGGGCACTGGGAAATCTACTCTGTCCAAGATCATTCGTTCTCTGGTGGATCCTTCCAAGGCAGGGGTATCAACGCCCCCTCAGAATGAAGAAGCTTTAATTGTGAATTTATCAAATAACTATTTTGTGTGTTACGACAACACTGCTCCCCTGAGTGAGAAAGTCTCTAATTTGTTGTGTGCATCCATAACAGGGTCACGAACCACCAAAAGAATTCTTTACACAACGAACGATCAGGCTATATTGAATCTGCATAACATTATTGTCTTAAATGGTATAAGCATTGTGCCTGCAAAGTCAGATTTGGCAGAACGATCTTTGCTTTTCAAACTGAAAAAAATCAAATCTTCTGATCGTGCAACCGATTCGTCTATCTGGGAGAACTTCAAACGAGACAAGCCACTTATTCTTGGTGCAATTTTCACCACATTGTCCAAGGCAATGACTGTGTACGCTACACTGGAACGTCCAGAGAAACTGCATCGTCTTGCAGATGCCAACCTTGAAATGATCTGTATAGGTCAGGCATTAGGACTGACAACAGAAAAGGTACAGGATCTGATAACAGAAAACAATAAAAATCTGCAGTCTGAGTATGCACAGGGCAATATGCTTGTGGAAGTTGTTATGAATTATTTAAGCAATGCTAAGAAAATAGACGACACTGCTTCTGTTGTTTACACAGAACTGCGTGATTCCATTGTTGGTGACAGACGCTTCTTTCCCAGTGCTCCTAATGCTCTCAGCATGAAGTTGAATGAAGAACGAGATGCTTTAGCACAGGCTGGTATTCGTCTGCACAGGTATAAGAAAAGCGATCACAATTACATTCTGCTGGAAAAAATACCAAAAAGCCAAATGACCAAGGCGCAGAAATCAAGCATCTCCAAGGAAAAAAGTGAATTTTCCTTGGAATCCTGAGCAAAACTCTGGATGGAGACAGGAGATGTTTTTCAGAAAACTTTTTATCTGAAAAGCTGCAAAGTAAATTTTCAGACTTCATCTTCTGTCTCTGGTTTCAGAGGTAAGAGAGCAGTAATGTGTGATCCACCTGTTTTAAGGCGTTATACCTCTTAATATATATGATATCTTGCATGGAGAATTTCATGCACCTTAAAACCGCTGAAAACCACCTTTTTGCCCCCTTAAATGAACGTGTTGACCAAGACCTATTGAATTTTGATTTATAAAAATTTATGTGAATTTGAAAAAAGTTTGGTGGAAACTATCTCCCATTGTCGGCTGTAGTTTTATCAATACAGTTGAACAAAAGTTTATGTTTGCGCCAGGAGATGGTACTGTCTGAACATGAGGTACGAGATGATTCAACTATTAACGCCACAGGAAGTGGCAGAAATTCTTCAGGTTTCATATGAAACTGCATTGCAGTTTATAAAATATAGTGGTATTGACTTTCTGAAACTGGGAAGGCAGTACCGTGTGGAGAAACAGAAATTATTTACCTTTCTCTCTGTACGGGGACAACATATTGTAAATCTGGAAAAAGAGAATATATATCATAATAATAATACTACTAACAGAAAGAGAGTTTGATTGTATGGCAAGTGGAAGTATCAGAGAAAGAAAGACAAAAAAAGGAACCAGTTATCAGCTTACTATAGAAGCTGGGGTTGATCCTATCACCGGTGAACGTATTCGTCAATATAAAACATTTAAGGGCACACGCAAACAGGCTGAAAAAGAGTTAAGCAGATTGATTCAGGAAATGGAGAACGGTACCTGTGTGACACAGGCCTCTCCTGTATCCCTGACCAACTGGATGAAGCAGTGGCTTGAACTGTACTGTATCAATATAGAGGGAACTACAAGGCATAATTATGATGTCATTATCCGTAACCACATTGAACCTTTTCATATCGGTAAATTGCCATTGAAATCACTGCGAAACACACACATCCAGGAATGGGTCAATGCATTGGTTGATATGAATTTAAGAGCAAAGACAATCAGAAATTCATTTATATGCCTGAAATCAGCTTTATCCAAGGCGGTTACTCTGAAAATGATTTCATACAATCCTTGTGAGGGAACAACCTTGCCTAAAGTTGAAGCATATGAAGCAAGTATTTATGATCAGGCCACTATGAACCGTGCATTACAATGTGCTGCAGGAACTGAATGGTATTTTATTCTGCTTTTAGAAATTTCTACAGGTGTAAGGCGTGGAGAACTCGCCGCTGTGAGATGGCAAGATATTGATTTTGAAACAAACATTATGCATATCCATCGAAACAGGGTTCCCATTGATGGTGTTATTGTTGAAAAGCAGCCTAAAAGTCGTGCCGGTATACGTGATATTTATCTTGGCGATAAGTTGATGGAAGTAGTCAAACAGGAATACGCTCGTTATCAGTCTGACAAGGAACTTATGGGTGACAAGTTTTATGATGATGGTTTTGTGATTCGGCGTAAGAATGGTGAACCATATGATCCTATGTGGCTTACATATTACTGGAAGAAATTCCAGAAAGACCATGACTTACCAATTATTCGTTTTCATGATCTTCGACATAGCCATACCACAGCCCTGATTGAATCCGGGGTTGATATTAAGACCGTCCAGAAACGGTTAGGGCACTCCAATGTAAACACTACTTTGACTGTGTATGCTCATGTAACGAAGAAATCCAGCAAGGAAGCTGCTGACAAAGTTGATAAAATGTTTTTCAGTGAAGAGTAATACCTGAACCTCATACAAGTGTACCATCTACCTTGAACACGGCAGATGGTACTTTTTTTGTATGTTATTCATCGAACAAGGGGAATTTTTCATAGTCTGGATTATCAAGTAAGGATTCCAGCTGTTCACGATCCACATAGATTTTATTTCCAATTCTCTTAATATTTAAATACATCTGAACAAACTTTCTTGCCTTTTTCTTGCTCATTGGGAGGTATTCTGTTATGATTTCATTTATGTCAACATATTTTCTGGTTTCCACGAGGTCTTCCTCCTCTGATTTCTTTTTTTGTGTTATCTATTGTTATAGGATTAGTCTGTTCATCACTGCAGTTTGTTTTTGGCATCTGAGAGAAATTATTATCTATATTATCAGCCTTACCGGGAATTTTATCAATACGAACAGATTTTCTATATGCAGGTGAGAAAGATACATTGTAATAATTCTTTCCAACCTCAACTATGGCATCTGGCATGATTCCTTGTATTATAAATTTTATCAGTTCTTCATATGTTCTTAAATCCACAATATCTTCTGCATCCAAATGCTTGAATTCATCGTTTCTCAAAACACATACCTTCTTTCAAAAAATGCCTGGTTATGGCAGATCAGACCTGAACTGCCCCAAAATGTACGGACAGCACAAAAAAGCATCCGCAAGGTAGAAAAAGAATATTAAACAGCAAACTGACATCGTAATTCAAGTGGTGTCAGTTTTGTTTTAAGCTGAATACGTTCGTGATTGTAGAAGTAAATATAGTCTGCAATAAGCTGCCGAGCATCTGCGAAAGATTTGAGTTTGGTACGATAAATACATTCCGTTTTCAAAATGGAAAAGAAATTTTCCGCCATGGCATTGTCATAAGGGTTCCCCCTACTTGACATAGAAGGCGTAATATGATACGATGTAGTCAGCTTAAAATACGCTTGGGATGTGTATTGAAAGCCCTGGTCACTGTGGAGGTGCAAGCTCCCTGTGACCTTTTCCTTTTTCCTGGCAGCTCTGATCGTAGAAAGCACAAGATTGACATTCTGTTTGGTACCTGTGCGGTAGGCAACGATGCTGTTGTCATAAAGGTCACGAATAATGGAAAGATAGAGGAAGCCCTGATCGGTTCGGATATACGAAATGTCCGTCACCCATTTCTCGTTGGGACGGTCTGCGTGGAAATCCCTTGCCAGCAGATTATCATATTTGTGGATAGGAGCGGCATAACTGTGATATTTCCTGCGTCTGATTTCTGCAAGAAGATCATATTTCTGCATCACCCGAAGAATTGTCTTTGGATTCTTATGAATTCCCTGTCTTTCAAGCCATATATGTACTCTGCGGTAACCGTATGTCATATGGCTGTGTTCCTGACATTCCCGAATTTTCTCAGCCAGAGGCAGATCACGGGCAGGGATATCCATTCTCTCAACATACCCATAATAGCCGCTTCTGGATACCTTAAAAAACCGACACATCTCACTGATTCCATATTTTTCTCTGTGACGATAGATCACCATATATTTTACCCGAGTTCTCACTCCCTTTCTGTCAGCGAGAGAAAATCCCGCAGAAGTTCATTTTCCATTTCCAATTGCTTGATTCGGGCATCCTTCCGTGCCAGTTTATACCGCAGATCGGCGAGTTTGTCTTCCTCAGTCACTACGGTTTCCTTTGTGGGTCTGCCTTTCTTTCTTATTGCTATGCCGGCTGCCAGTTTTCGCTGTTTTTCGTTGTATCTTATTATGAAGTTATGGATTTGCTTTTGCGTGAATCCCAATTTCTCTCCGATCTCACGGTTTGTAAATCCTTTTCCTTTCAGCTCCAGTATTTCTTTTTCATATTCCTGGATATGACGATACTCTCTTGACATAAATATTCCCCCATATGGTAGTTTTCTTTTATTCTACCATATGGGGGCTTTTTTGTCACTGTCCGTTTTTACTGGATCTGTTCAACCAAAACCAGGCTCTATAATATTGTTTGTTTTCAATTTGTGTGTTTTATGACGGGTAGGGCTTATTGGTGACTGGAAACATTTGCTTAACACCTGACGCATTGCCGACCAGTGAGTCCTGCTGAAAAAAGCAAAACCTTTGCATTTGACGACAGAATGCCGACACAGAAAACACGATTAAAAACGAATGAAAAGGTATCGTTACAAAAAAATATGAATTGTGAAAACGTTAAGGAATACCTTAATGATTGGACACACAAGGCGGACTTATGCGGCCTGAGATGGGATGGATGAGTAGGAGAATCAATACGGCTTACAGTACGAAATGTATATCGCATCTGTAAGCCGGACTTTTATGCTAAGAGATAACGCAGACTACTTCTTACTTCTTATCTCTTATTTCATATTTTTAGTGAATGATGGTGGGATGACCGTGCAGAGCGGGCAGGGCGTGAGGACGAACCACTTCTCCGCCGGATTCGTAGGATTCGATGCAGGCGAAGATGTATTCCATGGTAGCCAGAGCGTCGCGGCCGGAAGAACGGAGGTGTTCCTTGGGAACTTCGTTGATCAGGTCTTCATAGAAGGCGTTGATACGGATCGGGAAGGTTGCGCCGAAGTCGGTAACACCGGTGTTCATGATTTCGGGATCCTTGCCGTTTTCCCAGTAGGTCAGCTTTTCTACGCAGTTTTCGATGCAGAAGGTGCCGCGGGTACCGGCCAGTTCATAGGACCACCAGCCGCCCAGACCGAAGCATGCGTCGCCTCTCTGGGAGAGCATGTAGCCGATACAGCCGTTCTGGAACTTCATGTTCACGGAAGCGATGGACATCATCAGGTCGCCGGACTGCTTTCTTGCGCCGGGCTTTTCCATGAAGCACTGGATGTGGGTAATGTCACCGCTGAAGTGGCGCATTACGGAGAAGGGATGGGTCAGGAATGCCTTGGTGTGGGCATACATCATGTTCATACGGCTGTTGGGGTCAGCTACGCCTACGTTTACGGCAGAACCGTTGAAGCCAACCTTGGTCAGAGCGTATACCTGTTCACCAACCTTGTTGTCCTTGATCAGCTGGTCAGCGCGGAATGCGGGTTCGGAGAAGTAGTGGTTCAGGTCGCAGCCCAGGTACAGATCCTTCTTGGTTGCGAATGCTACCATTTCACGTGCTTCTTCGATGTTGTTGGAGATGGGCTTTTCTACCAGCACATGCTTGCCGGCGTCCAGGCATTCCATGGTGGGAACATAGTGCCAGGAACCATTTTCAAAACCGGAAGTGGTTACGTGTACAACTTCGATTTCGGGATAGTTCTTCAGCATATCCTTTACAGAATACACTGCCGGTACGCCGAACTGTTCAGCAGCTTCGTCAGCTCTCTGCTTGTTTACGTCACAAACGCAAACCAGTTCCGCATTGGGATTGTTCTTGATACAGGTAGCATGGGTCTTACCAATACCACCCATACCTACTACGGCACTCTTGAAAATTTTTTCCATGATTTTGATTCCTTTCTTTTTTTACAGAGGAAAGTAGTTCAAACTGTTTGGGAGGAGAGACGGGACGCTTTTTGAAAAAAGCTTGGCAAAAACTTTAAACAGGGTGGAGCAAATGTCGCTGGGTGCAGTAGGCACGGCACTGCTTTTGTGATACAGCGGTGGTCGACCTTCACAGCACGAGAAATAGTGGAGCGAGCTCATGGGGACCTCCTCCCCATTCGCCACAGGTCGTTTCTGACTGCATAGCCTTTGTTTGGTTTTTGTCGTTAGTTGTCCTTTTATTTCTGTCGGAGACTTAACAGCATAATGTACTGAATCCAGCAATTGGAAACGGTCTGTGGCGACCAGGGTTGCCGGCCCCCCACTTACTGTGTAAGTGAGAGCTCGCTCTACTATTCCTTCGGCCTTTGGATAAACCAATACCCTGTGCAGATGGAATTGCAGAACCTATATCCAGCCCAAAACCTGTTGAAAGTTTTGAGGGGGCCTGGGGGATCTTTTTCAAAAGATCCTCCAGATTCGTTCCCCTTCCAAAACAAATCCAGCAAATGAAAATTCTGTCATTCCCCGACAGGCAGGTTTTTTCTGTAGGAAGCAGGAGGCAGACCGACGGTGTTTTTGAAGACCCGGGAGAACAGGCTGATGTCGGAGAAACCGGTTTCCGCAGCGATCTGAGCGATGGGGAGGTCGGTGTCCGACAGCAGTTCCATGGCTTTGGCAACCCGGAAGCGGCGTATGTATTCCGAAGGAGACATATTCATGACCGCCTTGAACCGTCTTGCCATATAGTCCACCGACAGGCCTGTAACCTGCGAAAGATCCGCCATATTGATGTCTTCCTGATAGTGATCGTTCACGTACTGGAGGATCTTGTAGATGTACATATAGTAATCGGATGCGGTATTTTTCTGTCTGCCCTTCTGGACTTCATACAGTCTGGAATAGCGGATCAGCAGGGACAGCAGCTTGGACTTGGCGGAAAGCTCCCACCCGGTCTGTCTGTTGTCGCATTCGCTTTGGATCCGTTCCAGGGCAGCTTCCACGTTTCTTCGGTCGGACACATCCACGTGCAGGATCCGGTCAAAGGTGACGGGATCGGTGGTGCCGGGGTCGGGCATCCATGAATCGGACAGAAGGTAGTCCAGTCCCGGGAGCTTCCGCAGATCCGGCAGATCCGCACCCAGAATTTCCTCCATGAAGATACAGTTGTAGATCTTGAACCCATAGGCGTTGATGTAGGAATGTTCCTCCCCGGGACGGACGAAAAACCAGTCTCCGGTGGACAGCATCCGCACTTCACCGTTGCAGGAATGGAGGGTGAATCCGCTCTGGACGTAAACCATTTCAAAGAACGCATGGGAATGGGGCTCCATTTTCCCGTCATGATGGGCGTCCACAATGGCGATCTTTGCACCGTTATGGTAAATATTGAATTTTTCGCGGGTAAAGACTCTTGCCAAGGGAACACCGCCTTTTTGCGAGATAAGATGTAAGAGGTAAGAAGTAAGAAACAGGCCTTCCCGATGCGCAGGATACTTCTTATTTCTGACTTCTTATTTATTCGTTGATTTCCTTCACCTGAATGGGAGCGCCGTTTTCTTCGATGGAGCGGATCATGGCGTGGATGACACGGGAGGCTTCCAGACCTTCTCTGCCGCTGCCGTCGATGTCTTCGGGTCTGCAGCCGGCGTCTACCTGATCCACAAAGGCGTGGATTCTGTCACGGAAGGTGTCGTAGAACCGTTCAAACCGGCCGGGGCCGTCGAAAACGGGGTTGGTATACACTTCCTTGACGGGGGAGTTGGCGGCGTACAGGGTAGCTTCACGCCACATGTCCTCGAACACGAAACGGGCGTCGGTACCGGCCACTTCACAACGTTCCATGGGGTGACCTCTGGTAATATCGTAGGAAGAGGTCAGGTGGCCTACTGCGCCGCATTCAAACCGCATGGCGGTGGACTGGGTGGAGTAGATTTCCCGGCCGGGTGCCTTCATGGCGAAGGTGGAGACTTCCTTGATAGGGCCGCAGAAGTACTGCATGATGTTGATGGAATGGGGGTTCAGTGCCTTCAGGTGATAGTACACGGATTCCAGGGGCATAAATTTGCCGATCCACAGGGACATGTTGCAGAACAGGAGGGAGCCGAGCCGTCCGTCGTCCTGCCATTTTTTGGCCTGTCTTGCGGCGGGGGTAAACCGGTGGTTCATATCGATCCCGTAGCACAGGCCCTTCTTTTCAGCGGTTTCCACCATTTCGATGGCGTGCTTCAGGTTATTGGAGATGGGCTTTTCCCCCAGCACGTGACATCCGGCTTCCAGCGCTTCCATGGTGGGCTCGTAGTGGTCGGAGGAATATTCGTATCCCCCGGTGGTCACGCTTGCCATATCCGGCTTCATGGCAGCCAGCATTTCCTTTGCCGATGTAAAGTACGGTACCCCGAACTTCTCTCCGGCTTTCTGTGCCAGTTCCGGCACCCGGTCACACACGGCAACCAGTTCCGCTTTATCTGACTCGGTATAGGCCTGGGCGTGTCTGTGCCCGATATGACCCATCCCGATTACTACAGTTCTTTGCATGATGATGTATTCTTTCTTTTTATAGTAGGTGCTGCTGTTAGGGGGGAGAACGCGGCTTTTTGAAAAAAGCCTGGCAAAAACTTTAAACAGGGTGGAGCAAATGTCGCTGGGTGCAGTAGGCACGGCACTGCTTTTGTGATGCATTTAGGAGAGCAATCCTCAGCAGTATGGCAACTGTTAGCGAGTTCGCAGGGACCTCCTCCCTGCTCACCACAGGTCGTTTCTGACTGCATAGCCTTTGTTGGGCTTCGTTTTTTGTTTTTGTTCGTTTCTTTTCCCTTGGGGCAGGACGTACTTGTATTTTTGTGTTACTTTGATGCTTTGTCAATGGCGGTCAGCAGGTCTCTGGTGGGGTCACAGGAGTGTTCCCAGTACATGATGCCTGCCAGGCCGTTTTCTTTGACGTATCTTGTCTTTTCGGCTACGCTGACCGGGTCGTCGAAGCTGATGAATTCGCCGGTTTCTTCTTTATACAGGTACGGTGCGCCGTTGTCACGGTACAGCTTGTATCCGTTTTTGCCGATGTATTCCGCTTTCAGCTTCCCGTAGCTTGGGCCGAAGCTGCCGCTGTTTTTGTCGGTGCCTTTTTCGCCCAGACCGTGCATGGATCCGGCCGGTACGCCTTTCCACTGACGGGAATAAAAGGCTGCACCCAGGATCTGCTTTTCCCGGGGGATGCCGCTTTTCTCGAACAGCTTCACGTACATATCCCCGGAGCCACGGTCATAGTCGTCCACAGCGCCCGTTCTGGGATACAGCGCCGTATGGGGGCCTGCCACGGTTCCGATGCCCCGCATATCGTAGGTCATCAGGGACACATAGTCCAGAATTTCTGCGATGGCAGGGAGATCCATGGCGTCATTGATATACCCGCCGCAGCCGGCCGCAATGGTCACCAGCTGATCCGGCAGCACATCCCGCAGCGCCTGCAGCAGGGCAGTGAAATTCTCTCTGTCACGGGGGTCTGCGTCAATGCCCGCCCAGTCGATGGTGGGGTATTCCCAGTCCACGTCGATTCCGTCAAGCCGCCAGAGGCGAACCGCATCCAGACAGCTTGCCGCAAACGCCCGCCGTCCGGCATCGGTCATGGCCATATCGGAGAACCCGCCGGCACCCCAGCCCCCCACGGAGAGCGTGATTTTCATGGCAGGGTTGACAGAGCGGATTCTGTCCATGGCATCCGAAAAGACTTTTTCATCCCGGGGCCCGAAGGAAAGGATCCCGTTTTTCACCAGCCCGAAAGCCAGATTGATCTGATTCAGCATGGAAGCATCCGCATCGGTCACTTCCTGCAGCGCATGCGCCCATACATAACCAGCCTTAATCATACGAAATCCCTCCTTCAGTCACGGAAATATAAATTTATTTTCTAATCACAGGTCAATCTCCACCCAATCACGCACCCAACAAGCTGCCGGAGGCATGCGCATTGTCGTGTGATCGGCAGCGCTTTCCACTGAAAGAACGCCGAAGATTGCTCGTCTGATTTATCAGACGGGGGGGCATGCCCGGCATTAGCCCTGCTTCTTGATTTCCTGCAGCTTCTTGGCGTCGTCGGGGTTGCCGATGTGCATGGTGTTGTATGCTTCTTCGGAGGAAGTGAAGGGTCTGCCGAAGCCGTTCCAGTTCAGGTTGGTGTAGATGGGAGCGGTGCGGCCGGTTTCTGCTTCTCTCTTGGCGATGTGTGCCAGCATCTTGTTGCGGAGCAGTTCCACAACTTCGGGATACTGGTCAGCTACGTTGTTGTATTCGGTGGGATCTTCAATCAGGTTGTAGAGTTCGATTTCGGGCTTGAAGTGGAAGTCGGGTTCCAGAGCGATCATCAGCTTCCATTCGGGGGTTCTCCAGCCGTGCTTCCGCATCCAGGTAGCTTCGGTGATGTAGAATTCGGGTTCTTCGGGAGCCTTGCCGTCCATTACATCCAGCAGGTTGCGGCCGTCGAAGTTGATGTCGGTTTCGATGCCCAGCATAGCCAGCAGAGTGGGCATGATGTCCTTTTCGTAAGCGTAGCTCTGTACTCTCTTGCAGCCCTTGAAGTACTTCTTGCAGCCGCCGGGCCACTTGATTGCCAGCGGAACTACCAGGCAGTTGTCGTACATGGAGTGGTGGTCGAAGTAACAGTCGTGGTCGTACAGGGTTTCACCGTGGTCGGAGGTGAATACAACGATGGTGTTGTCAGCGATGCCCAGGTATTCCAGCTTGTTCAGGATGATGCTGATGCAGGCGTCCATGTAAGCGATGGCACCGTCGTACTGTGCGCAGATGTATTCGGCGTCAGTGCACTTCGGCGGGAACCAGGATGCAAAGTAGTCGCAGAACGGCTTGAATTCGAATACGGGATCCAGAGAGTGGTTGTCGGGATCGTTTTCGTTGCCGGAGTAGAACATTCTTTCGTACGGTTCCGGAGGCAGGTAGGGAGAGTGGGGATCCATGTGACGCAGGAACAGCATGAAGGGCTTGTCTTCCGCAGCCAGTCTTTCCAGTTCGGGAATAGCCACTTCGTTCAGGGATTCCGCCTTCTTGGAACGGCCTTCACCGAAGGAACCCCAGGTTACGGAGTAGTTCAGGTAGTTGCCGAAGCCCGGGAAACCGCCGTAGTTGATACAGGTGGTGTTGTAGCCGTTTTCTTCCAGCACTGCAGGCAGAGACTTCATATCCGGCAGGTAGCCGCCCTGGTGACGCAGAGCAACCACGTTGGTGCCGAAGCAGTCCTTACCGGAAAGCATGGATGCATACCCGGGGGTGGTGGGGATGGAAGGGCTGAACATGTTGTCCCATACGATGGAATCTTCGGAGAGGAACTTGTCGATGTAGGGAGTGGTCAGCTTCTTGTAGCCGTACAGGCTCATGCGGTCACGACGCAGGGAGTCGATACCGAAAAACAGAATATTGGGCTTCTTTGCCATGGTAGTTTACTCCTTTTGGTTTTATTTTGGGGGTATGTTTATTTTTTAGAAGTATGCGTATGTCTGAAGAATATGCGTACAGAAATATGGGATGTGCAGAGCGGAATCCCCCGTCACACCGGATCCAGTGCTCGAAACAGGAGAGGAAGCTGCCGGTGCGCCACCCCCCTTGAAAAGGAGGGCTCATTTATAAAGCTGAAATCTATGCAGCCATTCCGGAAAACCAATACATTCGTTTATAAATGCAGATATATCTGTCAGCCAGACGAACGATATAGTTGCTTTCAGCTGCAAAAATGCGCCCTCCTTTTCAAGGGGGGTGGCACGCCTTACACAGTCTCTCCTATTGCAGGTACTATATAAGGCGTGACGGGGGATTTCCGCTATGCACCCATTGTGTCTCTCTCAGTTTCCCGCTACGGCTTCAAAGGCAGCATTCGCCTTGTCCACTTCGGTCAGGGCGCTCTTTTCCTTGGAAGCGTACATGGACGAGAATTCCTTGGCGGTCTTGTTCAGACGGTACATATTCATCACTTCTTCGTTGTACATACCGAACTGGTAGTACCAGCCCAGGTCATATACGCGGGTTTCAAAGATGATATCCAGCATAGCGGCGGATTCTTCGTCGCGGGCTGCCTTGGATTTCAGGGTCATGTCGTAGTATGCGGGGGTAACGGTGTACATCCCTTCGCAGGCCAGGGCTTCGGCGAGGATGGAGGCGTTGTTTTCGTCCACGTTGCCGATGGGCATGCAGAAGAAGACGGAGTGCCAGGAACCTACGGTGTTGTAGTATTCCTGCTGACTTTCGTCATACTTGGGGAAGGGGATGATCCCGAAGTCGGCGTCCATGTCTCTCAGCTTGGGCACGATCTGCATCAGCTGCATGAAGAACAGGGACTGGTTGTTGGAGAACATCTGGATGGCCACGGTATCGGAGGCGTCCTTGACTCTCTGATACTGGAAGCACTGGGTGGTGTCTCTGCCGAAGGGAATGAACTTGCCCAGCGCATCGATGGTCCGTTCGGTGTTCAGAGTCAGGGCGATCCTGCCGTCGCTGCCCACTTCGGCGCACTTGACACCGGCGGAGTTGACAACGGCCATACAGATATCGTCCCACATGATTACGCCGTACTGGTCGGTTTCGTCATAGGCTCCGTCCCCGTTCAGGTCCACGGAAGTTTCCTCGGACAGGGAAAGGAACAGATCCAGCGTCCACTTGCCGTCCTTGACCGTTTCGTACATATCGGGCAGGTTGTAGTTGGTGGCCACAACCTTGTTGAACAGTACGGTACAGGTGGCGTCGTTGTCGGCGGTGGAGATATCGCCTGTGGTGTAGAACAGGGTATCCATAACGGTCAGGTTTTCGTTGGCCTTCTGGTCCCACCAGGGCATATCCAGAGCGAGATGTTCCTTCTGGTACAGGTCGGTCAGGATACCGTTTACGGCCAGCTTACAGGTGGAATACCCCTGAATCAGCATGAATGCGTAATTGTTGTCCCCGGCCATGACGATGGTTTCGATGTGCTTGCTGATGTTGTCATGGTAGGTGAGTCCGTTTTCCGCATTGTAGTCGAAAGAGGAGATCTTGCAGTTGTACCGTTCTTCCATCATCTGATTCCGTTCCAGACGGGCGTCATTGATGGCTTCACCGGTCAGCTCTGTGGCACCGAATTCGTTCTTGGAAACGCCGTCCACGGTATTGCCGCCTTCCAGGTTATACCCGATGAATACAGGCATATCCGCCCCGCCCATGTCCACTTCGGGCAGGTCAGCATAAGGCCGTTCGGTTTCGGTTTCAACGGCAGCTGTTTCGGCGGCGGTATCCGCTGTGGTTTCCTGCGTATCGGCGTCAGAACAGCCGACAGCAGAGGAAGACAGCATCAGCAGCGCCAGAAACAGAGCAATGGTTTTGCGGTTCATGATAGAAACACTCCTTGAAAAATATGATCTTTGATGTCAGGATATACGCTCAGGGGAGTGCGGGAGAAGATAAGAGATAAGAAATCAGAAGTAAGAAATACTTTCCTTGTTCTGCCGTGTACAGATACACCGTGTACTTCTTATCTCTTATTTCTTACTTCTTACTTATCTTGCACCCAGGCTCTTCAGGATAGCGTTCAGGTAGCCGTAGCTTTCTGCGGCGATCTTGGTAGCATCCAGGTAGCTCTGGTCGGGACCGATGACTTCCAGAGAAACGGGCCCGTTGTAGTTGGCATCAACCATGGCCTTGCAGTAGCCGTACAGGTCGATGTCGCCGCGGCCGCATGCCTGAGAAGTAGCGGGATCTCCCGGGGAGGGGCCTTCGCCCTTGCAGTCACGGATGTGGATGTGCTTCATGCGGGACAGAACTGCGGGCAGGGCAACGGCAGGATTTTCACCGGCTCTGTGGATGTGAGAGGGGTCCATGTCCACGCCGAATGCGGGGGAGGTGATGGCGTCCATCAGGCGCAGGGTGGTGGGGGTGGAGTAGATGGCGGCGCCTACGTGAGCCTTTACGCACAGGGTGATGCCGAACTTTTCAGCGTCTTCCGCACGGCTCTGGATGATTTCGCAGGACTGCTTCAGGGTTTCTTCGTCGTCCATCTTCCCGCCGGGGCCGATGTTTACGATCGGGATACCGATTTCTGCGCAGGCTTCAAAAGCGGTCAGCAGACGTTCTCTGTCCTGAGAAGCCACTTCGGTAGAGATGAAGGGCAGATCCAGTTCTTCCCGGATGGCGATCAGTTCTGCCTTCTGGGTCTTCCAGTTGGCCAGATCCAGGTGTTCGCACATGCCGGCAATGGCGGAAATTTCCACGCCGTCGTAGCCGCACTTCTTGATTGCCTCAGCGGCTTCCCGGAAGGATACCGTCTTAAAGAGGACACTGTTTACGCCGAGTTTGATCATAGTTTTGTTCTCCTTTATTTTAATGAAGAGATTTTTTTGTGTATGTATATGGCCCTTTGACCGTGTACATCTTGTTTTTTAGTGGGGGAGTTTTGGTAGCATCTGTTCCTCAGCTGATTCTCCCCAACAGACGATGGAACGCCTTGTCATAGAATTCCAGCGCCCGGCCGCGGATCTCTGCACAGTTGTCTGCGTTGCAGTATTCCAGAATGAAGGGCTTGCGGTCGGTGTGACGGATATAGAGTTCCATGAACTTGACCCAGTCGATGTCGCCGTCGCCCACGTTGACACCATAGGTGGCGTTGATCTTGCGGTCCTTGCCATGGAAGTAGTAGATGTCGTGCTTCAGATGGCGGAACATACCTTCTTCATCTTCGGCGGCAATGAAGTTTGCGGGGTCAAGCATGGCGCCCAGCCGGACGTGGGAGGACTGTTCCAGTTCTTCGATCAGGGTTTTCAGACGGCGGGGAGAGGGGATGATGTCCAGCACACAGGCTTCCAGCGCCAGATACACGCCGCACTTTTCCGCTTCCAGACATACATTGCCCACAAATTCCTTGATCCGGCTGTAGTCGGCTTCGTAGGTGTCGGCGTTGATGCCTCTGCTGCCGGGGGTAAACCCGCATTCGCTGGCGATATATTTCACGCCGGATTCTGCCGCAAATTCGATATACCGGCGGACATAATCCATTTCCTTTGCCCGTACTTCCTCATCGGGATGGCGCAGGTCGGTGAACATCCCCAGAGACGTCACTTCCACGCCGCTGTCCCGGAACGTATTCACTGCATTTCTCACCTTTTCCACAGTGATCCCTTCCAGCGAACCCATGCCGTTATATGTCCATCCGGGCAGGTCCTCGTGCACAAAACACAGCTCCGTACACATAAAACCGATCTCATGCATCCGTGCCGCGGTATCCGCAACGCTCTTCCCGTTGAACGCTCTTGTAGTACATCCAATATTCAGCATTGAAAGTAACCTCCTCTTCTGATTTTTCTGTTTTCCACAGTTTTCTCATTCTATCAGACTTGTTTCCATTATAATATAACGAAATCCAATAATCAAGTACCAACCGGAAATTTCTCCTGTTTTTTTTCACCTTTGCAGATTCTATCGTCATAATTTGACTTTTTCCGCGGTGAGTGGGAAGGGGGAGTTTATGTTTTTGGTTTTTCTTTTGGCTTACAGCGGTGGGGTATTCTCTATGACCATAGAGGGGGGTGTCCTTCCGGACGGGACTCAGAGGATAGGGGAGGAGGGAGATTGACTTCAGGTGCCAGTCATCCCTCCTCCCCTACCCTCA
>JAFQGY010000026.1 GCA_017415325.1 Clostridia bacterium | reverse complement strand
CAAACCTTTGACCGGGTCGGATTTGCGGATGCGTTGGAACTGGCCGACCGGCAGACACAAATTCGCAGATGGCTGGCAGACAGTCCGTACTGTGCTTTTCTGGCGAACGGTTCGGTATTTCCCAGAAAGTCGGGAACCGATTTACCGCTGAAGGAGGCCATTCCCTTTACTGCTCCGCAGGAAGATACAATTACGGTCTGCGGTATTTCCGGCTTGGGAATCCGACGCGGTGTAACGGTAATTACCGGCGGCGGGTATTCCGGAAAGTCCACGTTACTGGATACCATTTCAGCGGGAATTTACGATCATGTTTTGGGTGACGGTCGTGAACTGTGCATCACCGATGCCAGTACCATGACCATTTCTGCGGAGGATGGGCGATCGGTACAGCATTTGAATATCCGTCCGTTCCTGCAATGGATTCCCGGAAAAGTACCGGAGGATTTTTCTACAGAACACGCATCCGGTGCAACATCACAGGCATCCAATATCATGGAAGCTGTAGATATGGGGAGCAAATTGCTGCTGATCGACGAAGACAGAAGTGCTACCAACTTTATGATCCGGGACTCCATGATGCAGCGGATGGTGCAAAAGGAACCGATCATTCCTTTTACCGATCGGGTACAGGAATTATTCCGCAAAAAAGGAGTATCGACTATCCTGGTAATCGGCGGCAGCGGAGAGTTCCTATCTGTAGCGGATTCTGTATATGTGATGGATGAATTTCAGATGAGCAATGTATCCGAACTGGCAAAACAGGTCAGCGGCGGGACGGTTTGCCCAAAAAACAGCCCTCCTCCGGAAGCAGTGTGGGAACAAAACAGAATTCTTAAAAAAGAGGGATTTACATCTTATCCGATTGGAAGTGGAAGTGAACGTCTGGAGGTTATGGAATTTCAATATCTGCGCATTGGAGATGAAGGCATTGACATGCGGGGATTACACGATATCGTGTCTGTGGAACAACTTCAGGCAATCGGCTTTATTTTACGGAATCTGATGCTTTCCTCTACAGAAAATGAAATTCCGCTGGCAGAAAAATTGCAGACTCTTTATGAGAAATTGGAAAAAGAAGATTTGGATTTCCTCTATTCCTCTTACTTTACCACCTGTGAACGTTTTCTGGTGGTACCGCGCAAACAGGAGGTATATGCTGTTATTAACCGGATGAGAAAAATACACTACAAAAAAGGAGAATGACAGAATATATGAGAACAAAATGCAAAGATATTCTGCAAACAGAATGGTACCTGATAAAATTATTGTTTCAGACAGACTGGCTTTTGGGTGGACTGTACTGGCTTGTAGTTCTGATAGGTGATTTCATACCGCTGCTCAATGTGTGGATATGGAAACTGGTTCTGGATACGCTTACGACGATATATCAGACAAAAGCTGAGATTACGGCGATCTGGCTGTATCTGGGGCTTTATCTTGGGTTACAGATGGTTGCATCTCTGCTTTCAAGAGGCAGTACGGTTCTGTATGCACAGATAAAAAGGAAAGCAACCTGTCAGTTGGATTGTGCTATCATGGAAAAGATGGCTTCTGTGAATGTTTCCTGGTTTGATGATCCGTCAAACCGGGACAAAGTGGAGGCAGCAAAAAGCAGCAGTCTGTATGTAACCGGAAACCTGCCCTGGGCGATCAGTACTATGATACAGGTTCTGGTGTTCATCAGCAGTCTGATACTGTTTTTGTCTTATAACTGGATTGCAGGATGTCTTTTCCTGATTACCTATATTCCGGGGGCAGTTCTGTCCTATCGGAATAACATCAAAATTGATGAGTGGTCTATAGAGACAATCCCGGAAAACCGAAAAAAAGAATACTACAAATCTCTGCTGACAGGTGCTTTTGCTGCAAAAGATCTGCGGCTCTACAATCTGGCACCGTATTATAAAGAAAAATACAATACACTCTGGGACAAAATACGCCGGGAACGCGAAAAACTGTTCCGTGAGGGAACGTTCAGTACCTTTACAGCTTCCTTACTCACATACATAGGGATTGTAGTTATGATATGTCTTTCTGTACAGGCGGTATGTCGGGGAGAAATGCTGCTTGGGACATTGGCTTTGTATGTAGGGCTGGCACAGTCTGTGGGCGAAAACTTTCAGGAAATTCTGGAGAATCTGGTGTGTCAGATTGAAATTGATGTACCGAGAGTCCGGAAGGTGCGGGAATTCCTGCAGACAACTGAGACAGGAAAGGATACTGCTTCTGTCAGTGAATCCACACCAACAATCATAGAGAGTCCTTCGATTGTCTTTCAGAATGTCTGCTTCCGATATCCGGGAAGTGAAGAATTCACTATCAAAAATCTTTCCTTTACCATTGAAAGAGGAAAAAAAGCGGCACTTATCGGCGTAAACGGTGCCGGGAAAAGTACCGTAGTCAAATTGCTTCTGGGATTTTATACCCCCACATCCGGTCAAATTCTGCTGAATGGGAAAGACATCCGCGAAATTCCAAAGGCAGAGGTATACAGGATGTTCAGCGTCTGTTTTCAGAATGTGCAGTCTTATTCGCTGACTGCACAGGAAAATATTGCATTATCCGATGTGGAACGGATGAACGATACGCAGGCTGTACAGGCGGCAGCTCAGGCATCCGGCGCAGATGATATGATCGATTCGTGGGAGAATGGCTATGATACGGAAATGACTCGCCAATTTGCAGAGGATGGAATGGAACTTTCCGGCGGACAATGGCAGAAAATCGCTTTGGCCCGTGCCTTTTTCCGGAATGCCGGATTTGTTATTCTGGATGAACCTTCCTCTGCTTTGGACCCGGAGGCAGAAGATTACATATTTACATCGTTCCGCAAGCTGTGCAGGGATAAAGGCGGACTGCTGATTTCTCACCGCCTGTCGAGTATTATGATGGTGGATGAAATTCTTCTGTTGGATAACGGTACTCTGTGTGAACATGGAACTCACGAACAGTTGATGCAGAAAAATGGCATGTATGCGGAGATGTACCGGATGCAGGCAGAAAAATATGTGGGAGGTACTCATGCGTAAAGGTATAGAATGGCTGAAAAATATCGGATATGCCGCGAAAATCATCTTTGCAGCATCCAAAAAGTATTTTATCCTGAAAATGTTCTTTTCTCTGGTTTCGTCTTTGCTTCCGTATCTGCCGTTGTTTTTATGGCAGCAACTGCTCAACGGATTGGTGGCGTACACCGCCGGCGCGAACGATGTGCTGCTGTCCTCGATCTGGTTTTTCACTCTTTCCTATTGCGGCGTACTGCTTATGAGTAAACTGGTGGATGCATTGTCGAAGTTTGTACAGTACAAATATAATGATGCAATCCAGTATTATCTGGACAACCTGATGGTCGATAAAATGGCATCGGTTGACCTTGCCTTTTTCGATTCCAGCCATTTGCAAGACAAGATGAATAATGCCTGGATGTTGGTTGACTCCACACAAAGCATGGTTTCCTTTGTGTTTGATATGTTCCAAAAAGGGCTTCGTCTGGTAATTTCTTTTTCACTGCTCTTGTCTCTGGGATGGTGGTGTATTCCGATTGTGATCCTGCTCAGCGTTCCTTCTGTGCTGGGAGATCGAAAAATAAATACCCTGAATTACCGGTTTGAGAAAGAGCAGGCTCTTGGCAGACGAAAGATGGAATACTATAAAAATCTGTTTTTCGGAGAAGGACATCAGGAGATCGTACTGTATTCCCTGAAAGACTACTTTCTGTCTTTGTATCAGAATGTATGGAGCCATTGGGACAGGATGCTTCGAGCCAAAAATGTGAAAACCGCGGTTATCCATGGCGTTTCTCTACTGGTTCTGGCATTGAATGAAGGGATCGTGTATGTCGTTTCGGTGACAAAACTGATTGCCGGTCAGATGCAGGTAGGAGATGTGACGTACTATGTTTCCCTGCTGGCACAGTTCCGTGAGGACTTTACTTCTCTTTGTTACCGTATCAACCAGTTTGCAAAAAACTCTGCGGAGCTGCAGGATGTACGGGAATTTATAGAAATGAAACCGATGGTACAGACCGACGGAACCAGAATTCCCGGCGAGAATCCGGAAATTGTCTTCCGGGATGTATCCTTCCGGTATCCCGAAGCGGAACGACCGGTATTGGAACACTGTTCTTTTACGATCCATCCTGGTGAATGTGTTGGGCTGGTAGGTCTGAACGGTTCCGGAAAAAGTACAATTGTGAAGCTGTTATGCCGGTTCTACGATACAAGCGATGGCGAGATTCTGATAGACGGAGTGAACATCCGGGAATATCGGTTGGATAAACTGCGTGCCTTGTTCGGAACCCTGTTTCAGGAGACTGTCGCGTACAGTTTTACTCTGCGCGAAAATATCGCTCTGTCCGATCTTGACGGCATAGAAGATGCAGAACGAATCGGCAAGGCTTGTATTCAGAGCGGAGTGACGGATTTTACAGCGGATTGGGAAAAGGGTATCGACGAGAATATGACTCGTCGGTTTGCGGAGGATGGAAAAGAACTGTCCGGCGGACAATGGCAGCGCGTAGCGTTAGCCAGAGCCTTTTTCAGAAACTCTCCTGTAATTCTGCTGGATGAACCTTCTGCCGCCCTGGACCCGGTAGCAGAGCATCGGATATTTGAGGATTTCAAGCAGATTTCCAAAGGAAAAAGCACAATTCTGATTTCGCATCGCTTGTCCAGTATTCGCTTGGCAGACAAAATACTGGTGCTGGAAAACGGGCGGATTCTCGAAGAAGGGAGGCATGATGCACTGCTGGCAAAGGGCGGCAGATATGCATACCTGTTTGGATTACAGGCAAGTAAATATGTATAAAGAAAAAAGGAGATTCTTTTATGGAACGTGAAGAAAATATTTACAGATTAGTAGAAAAGAATGTACTTGTAAATCGAGTGATGAATACCTGCAATGCTATCGCTGCCTTTTGTGAAAAGGGGGGGGAAGTTGGATACGGTTTATGAGTATCAAAAACAAAGGGGGACGCTGATTGGGATTGAGGAGTATCTGGAAGAGAAGATGCGAACGTGGAAGGGTAGTGATCAAATTTAGATAGACGGCAAGTAGTCCATGTAGAACCAGTATGGGCTGAATAAATAAATTAGGCTCAATAGGGTATACCACTCACACTCTGACCTTGATATTTAATCAAAAAGTGTGGGTTTTACCTATTGAGCCTGTTTTTTTATCTTCCAATAGGGTAGAGGTTATTGGAAGGAGAAAAACACATTCCAATTAACAAATCATTAACACCAAAGTGTTATAACTGTATAATATGTGTTTTTCTAAGTTGAGATTATACCATAAAAATTGAGGAACCTTTATAATGGCTGACAATCTAGTCGCTACAGTCTACGTCCCCCAAAAGACAGAACTTAATTATTCATAGAAATCAGTAAACGATTTATATGTTTCGATAACTTTAACAGGAGAATTCTTAAAAGTCAAACCGTATTCGTATTTGTATTCTGCCAGTTCCTCAGCCGATGCTCCTTCGATAGAATCATCCATACAATATTCTACTTCCGTGATGTTTTGAAAATATTTCAAAGAAGAAAGATCAATTTCACGTTCTGATACCAAACGTAAATTATCCATAAAGCCATAAATCACAATAATACTTCTTACTTCTCTAAGTTCCCGAGCCTTTATATCTGGATCACAGACATAGTACCCACCATACTCTGTCGCGGAAGGATACTGTTTGAGTAACTCCTGTACTTTTTGGACATCGAGATAAATATCATCTGGATATATTGCAGTGTAATAACTGTTCAATTTTTCTCGCGTCCAATCCTCATCTTGTAAATTTTTCATATACAAGTTTTCATAACGATTCTTACGAATATAAGGTCCCCAGTATCCAAAAGGAGTTTGATTCACGGAAGCATATATATGGTAGTAATAATCCTCCGGTTCATATTCCACCTTAACTAAATTTGCATCTTTCAGTGTTCTACAGTCATACATTATCCTCAGCGATGTAATTCCATCCAACATTTCTTCCGTTATCTCTTTAGTATCAAGCAAATCATAATATGCACATACTGCTTCGAGAATAAACGAAGGAATCTCTTCATGGACGGCATCGGACAGTAATGTACCTCCGGTCATGACAAGTCCGGGATTCGGAGTATAGTCATATTCTATCTCGGCATTCTTAAATATTTCCGCTCCTGTACTCATTTTCCACAATGCTTCAGAACCTTTGTAACGGATTACTCGAAGGTCACATTCGGCCAGACCGCCGAGAGTAATCAATGATTTAGGGATAACTGCCTGTTTGACTGAACTGTTCCAGAAAGCATTCTTATCAATTTCATTGATTCCATCCGGCAAATCAATCCCTACCATGGCTGTACTGCTGAAACAATATGATTCAATTTTTATCAAATTCGGAGGAAGTTTAACTGATTGCAGAGAAGTGCACATATCAAACAAACCGGATTCCAACACCGTTAAGTTTTCACATGAGGAAAAATCAACAGATTGCAGATCAGCACAACCATAGAACGCTTGCCGATTACAATTTTCCAGAGAAGACGGAAGTACGACTTTTTCTAGTTTTGCGTTCTTGAAAACATTATGCTGAATTGTCTTCAAACCCTCTGGTAATTTTATTTTGGTAATACCAGAACCATTGAATGCATGACTTCCGATTTCGGTTACTCTATCGGGAATTGTTATGCTATATAAATTTTCACATCCCTGAAAACACATATCTCCGATATATGTTAATGTATTCGGAAGGTCAATAGAATCTAATGCTTTGGCTTCATAAAACACCTGATCTCCAAGTGTTTGAAGCGGGGCATAAATGCGTACATAGCGAACCGACTCATTTCCGAAAAGCATGAGAGAAGGTAGTTCAGTAACCGTTCGAGGGATATAAACACGATCAATTGTGTTGTTATTGATGCCACTTTTCCCAATACTGGTTACATCTTCTCCGATTACAAGCAGACCTTCCTGAAAATTCCCCTGTACTGAGACTAAGTCACCGTCTTTTACTGTAACATATCCGTTATCTTTTAACTCCTGCCATGAAAGGGTAAACGTCCATGTTTTATATGAACGTCCATCTTCACTTAAATATAGATAAAGTCCCGGTTCATCCCAACCACATTCATTACAATAATGATCAACAAAGGTGTGCCCAAGCATGGGAATGCTTTGGCCGTTCTGAAGCGTCTGACAATTCTTACAAGTCGAGTCACCGGTATATCCTGCCGAGAGATGTGTGGCTTCGACCTCATTTCTGACAGGCAGCCACTCATGAGGAAGTGCCGCTGTTATGACACCCTGCGCAAGAAGTTCATTACAAAGCACACAGATGTCATCTCCTGTATATCCATCATTCTGGCACGTTGCTTCAATCTGATCAACAGTTTTGACTTCATGCTCCAATATGGGGATTACTTCCCCTACAGAAACGATTTCTTTACATTCATTACAGAACCGGTCGCCGGTGTAACCTTCTGTCTGACAAGTCGCTTCTGCGGCGTTCAGATATTCTGCGTTTTCATGCTTACATCCGCACGAAGACAGAAGAATTCCGGTCAACAAAAGAACCGTACACAGTACTGCTGACATATAATATTTGCTTTTCATAACTAATCTCCAAATGTTTAGCAAAATTGATAGAATGAAAATAATCCAGCCGGTAGGTTCGCCGACTGGATTATTGATTCTTATACGGTGAACATATTATGATTTCTTGAATTCTGCACCATCAAGGAAAATGCTGTCGCCTTCCTGACGGAATTCGTATTCATACGATAATTCCGTTGCTCCCAGAAATGAGTTCCATACACCGGAAATCAGGAGTTTGTTATCAGTGACTTCCCAATTCATGTCCGGGAAAACAAAATCAATGTGATCCACAAGCGTACAGGTGTCACCGTCAAAAGTAATCTTACAAATCCGACCATCAATATTGGGAGATTCCTCGACACTTACATATGTACCAGAAAGTCCTCCGCAGGATACGAATGACAGCATGAGCGTGATGACTGTCATATATGCCAATATTGTTCTGAAGCTTTTCATAATGCAATCTCCTTCAAGTATAAAATTATGTGTTTCAGTTCATGCGAACTGGAAACGGCAGAGTTCCATTGATTACCGGGAACCCTCCCATTGTGAACAAAATAATCATAATGGGAGGTTAACTGCGCTATATTAACTCACTTGAAATAAATATCATAGGAATCCCGTCTC
This sequence comes from Clostridia bacterium, assembly GCA_017415325.1. Taxonomy (GTDB): domain Bacteria; phylum Bacillota; class Clostridia; order Oscillospirales; family CAG-272; genus UMGS1696. The sequence continues at coordinate 599 of JAFQGY010000026.1, read as the reverse complement.
CATTCGTATACATTTTCCATAAAATCAGTAAACAAATTCAATTCCCAATACTTAATCCCTCCAACAACGAATTCACCGTCGTTGGATACTGCCAGTTCTGTGAGTTCATACATAATATGTTTATCATCATTCCAGTCATACATGAGAGCATACAGAATAACATTTCCATCTTGAGAAACAGTGTCTTTCTTCAAGTAACATACAGCAATTTCTTCGAGTTCAACATCATCATTCTGTTCAGGCGTTCTATCAGGGTTTTGAGCGGCATATTCCGATTTCAGTATAGATTCAATATCCTCGATGCTGACCTTGAAATCAGACTGTTCGTCAAGGATTACATAAGACAATGTCTCATTGTTCTGGGTGGACGGTTGCGCTATCAGATTTTTCGTCACAGTAACGCCGGTAATGTGGGTATAGGGACCCTCGTACCAGTAGAGATAGCCTTCAACATCAACGATCTGACCAGCGGTGAGATTCCCTACTTCAGTGTAAACGGTGGTTTCGGGACCGGTCAGAGATCTTTCAACGCAAAAGTTGTAGTCTGCGCCGTTGTATGAGAGGTTTACATAAATATCGTCGCCGGGTTCGCCGTTCTT
>JAFQGY010000335.1 GCA_017415325.1 Clostridia bacterium | reverse complement strand
TGAATAAAAAGGTCATTTATGCATATCACTACTTATCTGATACAGAAACTTTTTATTACATAGGAATTCCCAGTAAACAAAAAAGAGACTCTCACGAGTCTCTTTTTTAAATTATTCCGCAGTATAATTATCAAAATATCCCTGAATATAAACGATGGGAGTTCCCTTGTCACCGGAGCCTGAGGTAAGGTCACACAGTGATCCGATAAGGTCGGTAAGGCGTCTGGGGGTAGTTCCCTCACTTGCCATCTTTCCTACAAGGTTATCGTCCTTCGCCTTGATCTTCTCCTTGATAGCCTCCTTGAGCTCCTCACCGGAGAGTCCTGCAAACTCGTTGTCTGCAAGGTACTTGAGCTTCAGCTCGTTGGGTGTACCCTCAAGTCCTGGGGTATATGCGGGTGATACAACGGGATCGGCAAGCTCCCAGATCTTACCTACGGGATCCTTGAAGGCGCCGTCGCCGTATACCATGACTTCCACCAGCTTGCCGGTAGCTTCTATCATGTTCTTCTGGATGGCGTTCACCAGATCGGTGGCGTCTTCGGGGAAGAGCTTGATCTTGTCTTCGGTGGACTTGTTGGAGCCCAGAAGACCGTACTTGGAGTTGAAGCCGGAACCGTCAATGGAAGCGTTCAGAATATCGTCCATACCGCAGACACGGTTGGCCCCTGCCGCCTTCAGCAGTCTCTTGGTTCTCTGGCGGGAGTGAATGTCGCAGCAGAGTACATCCTTGGTGTATTCCAGAATCCGGCGGCAGTCGTTGGCGAAGATGATTTCGCATTCGGCACCGCATTCCCGGATCAGGTCACCGTAGTACTGTACGTAGTCCACACCGGTGAAGGGGTGCTTGTTTTCACCGAAGAGCTGGCGGTACTGTTCCAGAGTAAGCAGGTCAGTGAAGGGGTTGATGCCGGCTTCGTCCACCTGATCCAGCGTAATGAGCCCGTTGCCCACTTCGTCGGAGGGATAGGACAGCATCAGAATGATCTTCTTCGCACCCTTGGCAATCCCGCGGAGACAGATGGCAAAACGGTTCCGGGACAGGATCGGGAAGATTACGCCGATGGTTCCGCCGCCCAGCTTGGCACGCACGTCAGCGGCAATGGCATCTACGGAAGCATAGTTCCCCTGTGCTCTGGCAACGATGGATTCGGTCAGGGCAATCACGTCACGGTTGCGGATGGCAAACCCTTCTGCAGCGGCAGCTTCCAGCACGGATTCGGTTACGATCTTGGCCAGATCATCGCCTTCACGGATAATGGGACAGCGGATCCCACGGGATACAGTTCCAACTCTACGTTCCATATGTGTTCTCCTGTAAATAAAAAGGATAATGGTTTGTAAACGTTTACACTATAGTATAACACGTTTTTTTCAAGAAGACAAGGGCAATGGAGAAAAAAGATACGGGGGAATGTCGGGGAATTTTTATGCATTTGGACAAGGGGCGGAAAAATGGCAAAAAAAGAACCGGCAGTCGGTTCCAGAACGGATAACTGCCGGTTCAGTGGTATAGTGCCTGAGTTGTGTAAAGGACTTATCTCTTCTTGGATACGGCGTATCCTGCAGCGGCGGTGATGGCAGCGATGGCAGCGAGCACACCCATGTCAAAGGTCTGGGGAGCGGCGGCAACGGTTTCCACAGCGGCTTCCGCTACAGTTTCGGCTTCGGTTTCCACTTCGATGGGGCCGGCGTAGCTATAGAAGAAGTTGTCGAAGTACAGGGACTTTACGGTGCTGTCGTCGAAGTCAGAGGTCAGGGACAGGGTCAGGGTATGTTCGCCGGCGGTCAGAGCGGCAGACAGACCAGACCAGAAATGGTCAACATTTTCGGTGGTGTCGTCATAGTCATAAGCGATACGAACCCATTCTGCGTCATCGATCTTCACGTTGGTGGTACGCAGAACGCTCTTTTTCCAGCCCATCAGTTCAAAACCGAAGTTGTAGATACCGTCCTTGTCAACCTTGAAGGTCACAGTGAAGTCACCGAGGTTCTTTTCCTTCAGGTACACGTAGCTGCGTTCGCCATTGGTGTTGTTCTGGGCGTTGGTGGCGCCTTCCTTCCAGGCACTTTCCAGTTCGATCACGGTGGCATCGCCGTACCAGTCGGGTTCTTCCGAGAAAGCATCAACAACCTCGCTGTCGATCCATTCCAGCGCGGAAACGGGGAGCATCAGTCCGCAGAGCAGCAGTGCGGTCAGCAGGAATGCAGTCAGTTTTTTCATAACAGAGATCTCCTTGTGGGATAATATTTATAGGATATATACAGTATACCGCATATTTTGATAAAGTCAATAGTTAACGAATTATTAGTTATTGAATTTCATGGTTTGGCATAATGAAACGGCTGAAAATATGTGCATGATGACGGATTTTCGGGCCTGTCAGCAGATCTGAACCGCTCAGAACAACTCATCCAGCAGCACATAGTACCGCACCATATCCCAGTCCGGTGCCAGTCCCAGTGCGTCAAACAGCGATGTGTCACCGAATCCCGCATATCCCGGTCCGCCGTATTCTCCGCGGGCATTGCTTCCGAGACTCCGCCAGCACAGGGCAATGTCCTGCCATCTGTCTGCCAGTCCCGCCCGGCCCAGATCAATATACCCCCGGATCCGGTCATTTTCCAGCAGCAGATTGGGCAGACAGAAATCCCCATGGGAAAATACAGGTTCTTCCGGCGGCCGGTTGTCTTCCAGCCACTGCAGCAGATGTACCGGATCCCGGAATCCGCCTTTCCCGAAGGTTGCGGGATTGCAGTCCTCCACATCCACCAGACCCCCTTCCACCCGTGCCGCAGCCAGTGCCAGTTTCTGATCCAGCGTATGCACCGTGGGACAGCCTGTTGTGTCCAGCTCCCACATTTGCCGCAGTGCTTCCGCAAGGAGAGAGGTCACCACCGCTGGACGGGTCATCATGGTACGGTGACAGGCCATCACCCCGCCGATCCGCTCCATCAGCAGATACTGTAGCACCCCGCTTTCTGTGTCTGCCGTTTCTCTGGCGTACAGCTCCGGTACCGGCAGACGTCCCTGCAGCCAGTTCAGAATCCGGTATTCATTTTCCGATTCCGGCGAAAGGGCTTCGATTTTCAATACCATATCCTCCGCCAGAAGCACAGCGGAATCCGACATCCCCACTGTGTCCGTCTGGCAGGGACGATTTCCCCAGAGTGTACGCACAGACAGGGGAAAGCGTGCAGGATCCGTATAAAACGGCATAGCCGATCACCTCATTCCTACATTATATATTTTCAGTGTCCGGCTTACCCTATCATCCCGGTCTTGTAAATCTCCAGCATCTCTCTGTCCAGCCGGAATCCCTTGTAGTCTTCCCATTTTGTGTCCGGTCTGCCGTGATCCACAATACCGAAGGCGCCCCGGAAGTTCCAGAGGGAGTATCCCCAGCGGTTTTCCCGGAAGACCTTCATCAGATCCGTAAGCCAGGCAAGGGCGATGGGAT
>JAFQGY010000334.1 GCA_017415325.1 Clostridia bacterium | reverse complement strand
CTGAGGAGTTCCTGTCCTGGGTGGAGATCAATCCATATCGTCTCCTGCAGCAGCGGACGCCAGAAATCCCTCGAAATCTCCGAAATCTTCCGCCAGTTTTTCTCCGTACAGGTCATCCAGCGCCCGGTAAGCATGGGGTGTGGAGATCCCCTGCCCGTCCCTGGCCAGCAGAATGGTGCAGGATGGTTTATAGTCCAGCGGGGTGATCCGGTCGCCGATGCCCAGCGTTTTGGCACATCCGCCCACCACACAGAAGGGAATGTCCGCCCCGATGGTACTGCCGATTTCACACAGGGTGTCCAGATCCGCCGGGATGGTATCGGAGAACAGCTGTGCCATGGCAGTCAGCACCGCCGCACCGTCCGCACTGCCGCCGCCCAGTCCTGCCGCGATAGGGATGTGTTTTTCAATCTGGATGTACACACCCTCCCGGAGATCGTAGTGACGCAGGAAGGCATCGGCACAGCGGTAGGCAATGTTCCCCTCACCGCAGGGCAGATCATCTCCCATGTCCGCAAGCCGGATCCCGTCCCCTCCGTCTCTGGTCACTGTGACCGTGTCGTGCAGACTGACCTGCAGCATAACGCTTTTGATATCGTGATACCCGTCCGGACGCTTTCCCATTACATCCAGATACAGGTTGATTTTGGCATACGCCTGTTTCGTAACCGTCATAAGTTCTCCGTTCTGCCGGAAGGCAGGTAATCTCTTTGGGAAAAATCCCAGGGAAATTCAGTGTATCCACCGGATCAGAACATTCTTGCCCATCCGGACAGCACCGTGGGGACAGAGTTCCTGACAGCAGTAGCAGCGGATGCACCCTTTATAGGCAATCACCGCCCGTCTGCCGGCACCGGTATTCTCTATGGTAATGGCATGAGCCGGACAGGAGCGTTCGCATACCCCGCAGCCCACACAGATTTTGTTGTCGATTTTCGGTCTGGCCGCAAAAGCCTCCGCCAGTCTGCCGCCCATGATTCCGGACAGATTTTTCAGAAACCGTCCTGCCGATGCTTCCGGCGGCGTAAAATGGTATCCAGGCAGCTCCGTGTCGGACAGGAGTTTCACCTGCTGCCAGTCCCGGCTCTCCGTCAGTCCCCGTTCCGCAGCCTTGTCCAGATGCACCACAGGCACCGTACAGCCGATGATATGCTCTGCCGCAATATCCAGCGCATAGGGCGACCGAGAGGCCAGCAGAACGCCCGATTCCACCGGAGTACCATGGGTGGGGCCGTTGCCTTCCATGCCCACAATCCCGTCACAGACCGCCAGATACGGCATTTTCCCCCGGATGTATTCCGTGATGTCCACCAGCATATCGGAGAATTCTTCGATCTTCGGGTAGGTGGCATGCATGGCAAACTTTTCCACACCGGGTACCACGCCGAACAGATTCTTCACCGCACAGCTCAGCCCCGTCAGTCCGTGGGTCTTGAGCTTGCATACATTGATGAGCATGTCACAGTCCAGTACAGCGTTCAGGAAGGAGCAGTTCTTCAGCGTTCTGCCCGTCTCCAGCGTCACTGTACGGAACCCGAAATCACTGTTGAGCCGCACACCGGGAATGGATTCCAGTGCCGTCAGACCGCAGGTACGGTAGACAATCTCCAGATTCGCCGCCGCATAGGGCCCGCCGGGACTGTCCGCAATCAGAATCTCTTTTGCCCCCTGTTTCAGAAGCAGCTTTGCCAGCGCCGCCAGCACCGTCGGATGGGTGGTTGCCCCCAGTTCCGGTTTCTTTGCCATCACCAGATTGGGCTTCAGGCAGATCCGTTTTCCCGCAAACAGTTCCCCGGACAGCGCCAGATCCGCAAACATTTTCACCAGACACCGCCGGATTTCTTCCTCACTGTAGGAACTGCAGCGGGTCAGCGCCACAGGAATACCGTTCTCCATACCTGTCATTCCTTCCGTCCGATTACTTTATCGGATTTCACCCGAAAAATCCCATTGACGCATCTGCACACAATACGGGTATTATATATTGGTATTATACCATATCCGCCGGAAAAGTGCAATAATATTTTCACGCCCACCTTCCACAAAAAACAATGGCTGTACCCCCGTTTTTCCAGAGATACAGCCATGATCTGCCATATTACACCGTCCGGATCACCAGTTCCCCGCCTTCCATCATCCGGGAAGCGGCAAGCATCAGCCCGGGACACTCCACACCGTTCAGGGAGGCGGACACAGGATATTCTCCCGTCCCTTCCCTGCGGATCACCAGTGTTTTTCCGTTCGCCAGAGCCAGCGTCACACAGGCAAATTTCGGCATCCCGATGAACATTCTGTCCTGCCCGCTCACCGGGAACAGCCCCAGACAGTTCCATACATAACAGCTGGAGGTACCGCCGGAGTCATTGTTTCCGGGAATCCCGCCGCTGCCTGTGGAACCTGCCGCCGTACGGAACATGTACCGGTCCGCAGCCCGGAGAATCTGTGCCAGCTTGTCCTGCCGGCCGATATAGCAGTAGGCATAGGGCGTTTCCATATCCGTTTCGTTGTTGAATCCTTCAAACCGCCCGGAAACATCCTCCGGATCCGCAAAGCCGAAGAACCGGTCCAACAGTGCTTCAAAAGCTTCCTTTCCGCCGGTCAGCGCAATCCGCTCTGCCATATCATGCATGGGCCGGAAGGAATAATTCCAGTGATTGCCTTCATAATAGTCGCTGTCCTGCCGCAGAAGACCGGTTGCGGGATCAAAAGCGTTCTTCCAGTGCCGGGACAGTGTTTCCAGCTTTTCTGCATCCTCCGCATACCCCAGTGCTGCCGCCATTTCCGCCGCCGCCCGGCATCCTTCCGCCATATCCAGCGTGTGGGTAGTCTTGGGGCAGGTGCCGCTTTCGGTAAAGTCCCGGAAATCCTCCCGGAAAATATCTTTGACCATCTGCCGATATATCCCCTCCCAATCTCCCGGCACACCCCGGATCCATGCATGGTACAGAGAATGTTCCGCATTGCATCTGGCCTGCTTGGCTTCGATATTGGTATTGGTGGTCATGATGAAGCAGTGGGGCAGTTTTCCAAGGGTTTCTCCCAGCCGGAGATACATTTGCACAATATGCTCCGATATGGACGGATACAGGGTGAACAGCAGCGGCAGGGTGGTTTTGTAGATGTCCCACAGGGTAGCAAAATCCACCACAAAGGGAGCCCCTTCCCACAGGAACCCGCCGTCCCCCCAGTCGCACGGCTTGATGAGAGACTGATACAGATTGGAATAGAAAATCCGCAGTTCGTTTTTGTCTTCCGCAGAGTCAATCCGGATTTTCCCCAGTGCTTCTTCCCATGCATCCGAAGCTGCCGCCCGGACAGAATCAAAATCCATGGAATTGCAGGCGGACTCTTCTGCGGTATGCTCCATGGAAGTCGTTCCGGCAGACAGAATCACAGTTACCTGCCCGGCTTCCGGCATATGGTATACTCCATTTTTATCCAGTGCACCGGCGCCGCGGAATACCAGCACAAAATGGAACCGGACATTCTGCAGAGTCACCGATGCCCGCAGCTCGCTGTCCGACACCCGCTGTACCACAGGATCTGCCGCTTTTCCCCGGAGCGATTCCGTGTACAGCCCATCGTTCTCAAAATCCACAGCGATGCATCCTCCGCCGGCCGGGAATGTGTATCTGTGGTATGCACCTGTTTTGGCTGTTGTGCATTCACAGCGGATGCCGGATTCCGCCAGCGTTACAGCATAATACCCCGGTTCCGCCTGTTCCTGCAGAGGGGTATAGCTGTCCAGTTTTTCTCCCGCATACGGAGTGATCACCGCGTAATTGTAGTACACACCGATGGCTCCCGTACCGCTCTGGTGAAAATGGGAAAAACCGATGATCCGCATTTTCTCCATCAGTTTCCGTATAGGTTCCCCACTGTTCACCTGATTGATCCCGTATCCGGAGGAATATCCGCCGGTATAGGCGCAGACAGAATATTTCCCGAAAGGCAGAACGGCACCGGGATGGGTATTGCCGCAGAGTCCCTTGATAAAATGCCATGCAGCTGCGATTCCCTCCGGTGCCGGAAGATCAATGGTACCGTTTCCATGGAAAGGATCGGCGTATCTGGTGTAATTCATATAGTCCTCCTGCGTCAGATAGAATACTGTATCCGTTTTTGTCCATTATACCACAAAAAAGAAAACCGGGCAAACCTTTTTACAGGATTACCCGATTTTTTAAGAATATGTACTTATCTCTTCTTGGATACAGCGTAGCCGGCAGCGGATACAACAGCAGCAACTGCAGCAATTACACCGGCGTCGAAGGTCTGCGGAGCGGTAACAGCTTCTTCCACAACAACGTCTTCTACAACGGCTTCGGTTTCCACTACTTCCGGAACAGCGTCGTCCAGCATGGCAACGAACCACTTGGTACCGGAGTTGGCGGGATCGGTTTCATAACCGCACAGCTGTACGGCCTGCATGGGTTCCGCTTCACCGGTGGACAGTTCCATAACTCTCTGGGCAGTTACAAATTCAAAACCGGGATATACCTTGCCGGCGGGCGTATTGTGTTCCCACTTCACAGCAACTTCGTATACGGTAACACCGGCAGCCTTGTCATGCACTACCTTGTAGCCGGAGGTAGCTGTGTCGCCGCCCACGTTCACCAGACCGGTTTCAGCCTTTTCCTGGAAGAAGGATACATTGCCGTCGTCACACAGAGCGAACCAGTACTTGGAGGTATCGTTCAGGTCTTCGGAATCCAGGTCGCACTTGATGTCAAAACGGATGGAGTCACCGTTCCAGGGGTTGGCACCGGGAGCAGTGGTGTTGATGTGATCCTTGTCTTCTACAACGCAGCAGAAGTAGAGGTTGGTGTCATCCCATCTGTAGTAACCCTTGACACCGTTGGTGGAGTGGCCTGCAGCAGCATCCAGCAGGTATTCGCCATAGTTGGCTTCGTTGATGTCTACCAGCGGTTCGCCCCAGCCTTCAGCGGGATCAAACTTACCGTCGATCACGGGAGTAGCGCTGCTGACCTGTCGAAAAAAAGATTTTACCACAGATTTGTGAATAAAACATGTTTCATCTGTGAACTTTGTTCATAATGAGGATATTTGTCTATTTCAACACAAAAAAAGAAATACCGTGTGCACCTTTTGGATACAAACGGTATTCTTAAAGGGAGTTTACTTCCCGTCTGCCGGTGACCGGACTCGAACCGGTACGATTTCTCGCCGCATTTTGAGTTTTTTAATCCATTCGGAACTGCCTTCCCCGGAACGGAATTTAGCAGTAACTTTTGCCCGTGATTCAAAACTCAAAACCGCCAAAACCCCAGTAAAATCAAGGTTTTTCGGCACAAAACGCGTCGATCCGACGCAAAAAGCGCAATCAAAAATAAATGAGCTTTTGAAGTGCCATTTATGCGCTTGGAGGGATGTTGGAGGGATGTACTCCAACACCACGACACCAAACAACATCAATCGACACAATAATATTATACCAACTTTCCCCGCTATTGACAATACATTTTGGGAAAGTGGTTGACTATGAAAACGAAAACTTATTATGAACAACTCTTTGCAGACTACCCCGACATTGTTACTTTGGAGCAGTTTCGGGAAATGCTCGGCGGTATCGGAGACGGCACAGCTCGCAAGCTCATGCGCGAGAATCGTGTGCAGCACTACTATATTCGCACGACCTATATGATCCCCAAACCGTGGGTAATCGACTATGTTTTGGGTGAGCATTATGCAGAGTACAAATACAAGTTAAAAGCACGGGTGTAGCCCGTGCACCCCTAAAGGCATTCAGAAATGGATGCCTTTTTCTATGTCTATAAACAGGAGGTGACTTCACATGAACAGTACCGAGCAGGAGGTTGTGGTGCATATACCATTGACCGAGCTGCATCCCTTTCCCGACCACCCGTTCAAAGTCCGCGACGATGAAGCCATGCAGGAAACGGCTGCAAGCATCAAGGAGTATGGCGTACTGGTTCCTGCCCTTGCCCGTCCACGCGAAGATGGCGGCTATGAGCTGATCGCAGGACACCGCCGCAAACACGGCTGTGAACTTGCCGGTTTGGATACTATGCCGGTAATCGTCCGAAATATTGACCGGGACACCGCGACCATCATCATGGTGGACAGCAATCTCCAGCGCGAAAGTATCCTGCCGTCTGAACGGGCGCAGGCATACAAAATGAAGTTGGAAGCCATCAAACGCCGTGCCGGTAGACCGTCAAAAGATGCCGCAGAAAATTCGCCGAAAATTTCGGCGAATTTCCGGAGCGATGATGAAATCGGTTCGGATGCCGGTGTGAGCGGCGATACGATCCGCAACTATATTTCTCTGACACAGCTTGTCCCGGAACTGCAGCAGATGGTGGACGAAAAGAAAATCGCCCTCACCCCCGCCTATCAGCTTGCAGCCCTAAAACCGGAAGAACAGGCATTGCTTCTTGAAACCATCGACAGCGAACAGGCTACCCCTTCTCTCTCCCAAGCCCAGCGGATGAAGAAACTGAGCCAAAGCGGTGAGCTGAACGAGGATACCATGCTGTCCATTATGATGGAGCAGAAGAAGCCGGAGAAAAACGACGTTACTCTGTCGGGCGATAAGCTCCGCAAATACTTCCCGCGATCCTACACACCATTGCAGATCGAAAACACCATTTTCAAACTGCTTGATGCATGGCAGAAGAAACGCCAGCGGGATCAGAGCAAATAACCAAATACAGGATAACCGGACGAGAGCAATCTTTGTCCGGTATTTTTATATCCGAAGGAGGAAGCCATGTATATCAACACGTTCAAGTATCAGCCGTCCGATGTGTCGTGCCAGCTTTGCACAGAGTATGTAAAGAAACAGGGCTGCACCGCTTCCCGCTGCCCGTGGCTGAAAGAACGCATCGAAGCCGGTGTTGTCGGCTACCGTGAAGCCGTCTTTGAAACCATGCCCCGTGACCGCGCACTTCATCCACGCCTGTGTATGCTTGTCAAAAGCCATCCGGGTACGCTCTGGAGCAATATTCAGCATGAGAAACGGATGGATAATGTCAAAACAACCCAAGGCTATCGCCGCCGCAGAGACACAGCGAAGTATTACGCCGCCATGTATCTGCTGACAGCCAATGAGGATTTGTATCGACGCACTGCAAACTGCTTCTGCAGACACGGCATTGAGTTTGATTATGCGGTTCTCCGTGAAATCACGCTCCATAATTACGCTTTATTCATGGCAGCACGAAGTATCTGCACAGGTTCCAAGGACATTACGCTGGCAGATCTCGCAGACCCGGAAATCATCGACACCGAAGCGTTTCGGCTTATCATCAATGCCGTTCTGATTGCCCGATATGGGCTGGATGCCTTTCGGCTCCATGAGAGAGGTGCTGAATATGCGCGTTGACTGTAATGGTATCGGCGGACAGAGTGAGCTTGATGTGAAACGCTACCACAACGACACCCGCCACATGATTATTTATGACACGCTGCTGTCCTCTCAGATAGGAGCGCAGGGCGAAAGGCTGCGTCTCTTTCTTACAGAAGATGAATATGCCGCCGCAAAAGAAGCCGAAGAAATCGGTAATATCAAAATCGTAAAACACGCCGCCATTGTCGAAGGACACATCCTTTATGACAAGAAACGGCGCAGATGAACAGGAGGTTTTCACTATGAACAACATCATCAATCTGGAAGAATCCATCACTAAGTTGTTCCGCAGCGCCATCGGTGACGGGTACAACGAGGAAGAAATTGAAGAAATGCTGGCAGACATCGACTTTCATGCACTGTCGCAGGCAATCTTCCATAACCTTGAGACGGTCTATGAATACACCGTGGACTGTACGCTGCCCTTTGCCATGAATTACCGAGGTCTGGAGCTGTTCCCCCGTGCGGCTTTTCTGTATGAAGATGCCGGAGACTGTATGGCGAGCTTTGTGTGCTGCGCCCGATCACTGGAACTGTGGATGCTGGAAGATGCCAGTGTTGCCATCGTTTCCGTGTACCATACCAATGTGGGAAACGGAGAGTTTATCACCAACTACCGTGTCTATAAAGGCGAAGACTTCGGGGAGTGCGGAATGTGCATCGACATGGAGGATTTCGCAGAAGAACTGCAGAAGATGTGCCAGCCCTATTATGAGCATCAGCTCCCCGAATACGAGTTATAAAACAAGAGCATACGGTCTGACAGCCTGACCGTGCCAATAGAAAGGACAGATGTGTATGGCTGTTTTCAGAATTGATAAGACCAGAGATTATACGGTCATGGCAAATCACCATCTCCGCAACAAATCCCTGTCACTCAAAGCAAAGGGGCTGTTGTCCCTCATGCTATCTCTGCCGGAGGATTGGGACTATACCACCAAGGGACTGTCCATGATCTGCAAGGACGGTGTAGACAGCATTTGCTCCACGGTCAAGGAACTGGAAAACGCCGGTTATGTGAAACGCCGCCGCATCCGCGATG
>JAFQGY010000333.1 GCA_017415325.1 Clostridia bacterium | reverse complement strand
GGCAAAGTCGCCCCGTGCTTCCAGACGCACTCTGCGGCATCCGCCCTCTCCTACGGATTCCACATGGCCCAGCAGCATATCTCCTTCCCCGAACGCAAGGGTATCCCCGGGTTTGGCCCGTTTGCCGGGGCCTGCCAGTGCTTCCCACACATCCTGTTCCAGCTGTTTCAGAAGCAGCAGTTCCACCGCTCCCGTTCCTTCCGCAGGTACTTCTCCTTCCGGGGTCATTTTCCGGATCCGTCTGCCGATGATGCGGGCGGGGATCACACGGGTATCGTTGATGACCAGTACATCCTCCGGGCGGAGATACTCCAGAATATCCCGGAATGTGCGGTGGTCTACAGTATCTTTATTCCTGTCCACAATCATCAGCCGGGAGGAATCACGGGGTTCCACAGGGGTCTGGGCGATATATTCCTGGGGCAGGTCGTAATGGAATGCGGACAGGGTCAGGTCGGTTTTGGGCAGTGTATTTCGGATCATAGGGATGGCCTTTCGTATAATTGGTATAAAAACCGGCAGAAAAAAACAGAAAGTTCGGGCATGAAATTCTGCCGGGGGAATTGACAAAGCAGGCAAATCGTGATATTATATGTATGTACCCGTTTTCCTCCGGGCACATACAATGAGATAGAGGAGCATTTCCGATCAGTAGCCGTTTCCGGATGGGTCAGTCCGCCCTTCCTTCCGGGAATACGGAACGGTGAAAGGCGAGGGATGCCGAAGGTTTTGCGGCAGGACAGCCAAAAGATCTGGGACGCTCACCGAACAGGAAGCGTACTGTCACCCTGTTTTCAGGGGTGGAGAGCTATCTGTGTATATGATACCTGCATCATCTGCAGGGAGAGGCAGCCTTACCGTTCACGGCGGGACTGCATCTATATTATAGTACACAGTTAGCCGGTTTGCAAGCCGGTTTTTTATATTTTTTCAATTTCATTGCCAACAAAGGAGCATGAACGTATTATGGCAGCATTTCAGAAGGATATTGTTTTCACAGGAGCAGCAACCGCTCTGGTAACCCCCTTTGCACCCGACGGCGGTGTGGACTATGACGCATTCGGCAGACTGATTGACTGGCAGATCGCAGGCGGGATTGATGCGCTGGTAATCTGCGGCACCACCGGGGAAGGTTCTACCCTGACAGACGAAGAACATAAGGAATGCATCCGCTTTGCTGCGGAAAAGATCGCCGGCCGGGTTCCCATGATCGCCGGTACCGGTTCCAACGATACGGAATACGCTTTTGCCCTGTCCAAGTATGCCTGTGACGTGGGTGCGGATGCACTGCTTCTGGTTTCTCCCTATTACAACAAGGCTACTCCCAAGGGGCTGATCAAGTCCTTCCTGGACACCGCAGACCGTACAAACAAGCCCATCATTCTGTACAATGTACCATCCCGTACCGGTGTGAACATTCCCATGTCCGTGTACAGAGAACTGGCTAAGCACGAACGGATCGTTGCCACCAAGGAAGCCTCCGGCAATCTGAGCCAGGTTGCGGAAATTGCGGCCGAACTGTCCGATTCTCTGGCCATCTACAGCGGCAACGACGACCAGATCGTTCCCATTATGTCTCTGGGCGGCATGGGTGTTATCTCCGTGCTCTCCAATGTTCTGCCCAGAGAAACCCATGACATCTGTGCCAAGTTCGTGGCAGGGGACGTAATCGGTTCCCGGAAGCTGCAGCTGGATCTCCTGAAGCTCATCAATTCCCTGTTCATTGAAGTGAACCCCATTCCCGTAAAGACAGCCTGTGGTCTGATGGGTATGTGCAGCGATTCCATGCGTCTGCCTCTGTGCGAAATGGAAGACAAGAACAAGGCTGTGCTTATCGAAGCCATGCGGGAAGTCGGGCTTCTGCACTGAGTGCCTGCGGGACGTTGAAAAGAAAGGAACCACAGTATTATGATCCGCATTTTCTTATCCGGTGCATCCGGGCGTCTCTGCACCACCATCGGCCGTCTGGCTGCTGACCGGGAGGATATTGAGATTCTGGGGGGCATTGATATTCAGCCTGCCGCAGGATCTCCCTATCCCATCTGGATGGACTATACCGAACTGCCTGCCGTGCCGGATGTGATCATCGACTGTTCACACCATACCGTCATCGGCGGACTTCTGGAATACGCCAAGGCCAATCATGTGCCTGTGGTTGTCTGCACCACCGGGCATACCGAAGAAGAAACGGCTCTGATTCACGATGCGGCTTCCTCCATTCCTGTACTGCACTCCCGGAATATGTCTCTGGGGATCAATCTGCTGTCGGAACTGGTGAAGAAAACGGCAGCTGTGCTGGGGCAGGAATACGATATTGAAGTGCTGGAAATGCACCACAACAAAAAACTGGATGCGCCCAGCGGTACGGCTCTGATGCTGGCGGAAGCTGCGGCGGAAGGCAGAGATGGGGAAAGCGAATTCGTATATGACCGTCATGCCGTACGGAAGGCCAGAGAAAAGCAGGAAATCGGTATTTCCAGCATCCGCGGCGGTACCATTGTGGGGGAACACGAAGTAATTTTTGCCGGTACGGACGAAGTCATCAAGCTTTCCCACAGTGCCGGCAGCCGGGATCTGTTTGCCGTCGGAGCCATCAAGGCTGCCCTGTATCTGGCGGACAGAGAACCTGGATTCTACACCATGGCAGATGTCTGCCGGGATATGCTGTAAAGGAGAGCGGGTATGCTGACAGCTGGACTGGTATCCATCACGTTCCGGAAGCTCACCAAAGCGGAAATCGGCGCACTGATGGAAGAATGCGGACTTACGGCAATTGAATGGGGCGGAGATGTACATGTGCCCTCCGGATCCCCGCAGGATATTGCCGATGCATGCAGCATTTCTGCCGCCCATGGAATCCGGACCGTGGCGTATGGCTCCTATTATAAGCCCTGGATCGGAACGGAAGAAACCCGTGCGGAAATCCGGCAGGACATTGGCTGTGCCAGAGCGCTGGGGGCAAAGACCATCCGGATCTGGGCGGGACAGAAAGGCAGTGCGGACATCACGGCTGAAGAACGTGCCGGCGTGGTAAGAGAACTGCAGGATGCCTGTGATGCGGCAAAGGACAGCGGACTGACCGTCAGTCTGGAATGTCATAACTGGACATTGACGGACGACTGTGACAGTTCCCTGCGGCTGCTGGAGGAAGTGGCCAGAGACAATCTTCGACTGTACTGGCAGCCCAATCAGTTCCGGGACAATGCGTATAATCTGGAAACCCTGAAACGGGAGCTGCCCTATATTTCCAATGTGCATGTGTTCTCCTGGGAAGGCAAGGATCACTATCCGCTGGAACGGCATGAAACCCTCTGGCGGCAGTACATTGATGTGCTTGCTTCCTCCGGAAAGGATCACAATCTGCTTCTGGAATTCATGCACAATGACCAGCCGGAACAGCTGAAAATTGACAGCAGTGTTCTGCATGGCTGGCTGCGATAAATACACCAAGAACCGAAGGATCCTGTGTGGGTGCTCCGGTTCTTTTTTGCTGTTCCGGGAGAACAATCATTCGCAGGACTTGATTTTCCCGGTGTACTCTGGTATAATATAGACATGATACTATATATTGGAGATGTTTGCACAGATGGACAAGTATGAAGCTCTGGGGCAATATTTTGGATACGATTCGTTCCGGGAAGGACAGGAACCGGTGGTGGATGCCATTCTGTCCGGCCGGGACGTTTTGTGCGTGATGCCTACCGGTGCGGGCAAGTCTATCTGTTACCAGGTGCCTGCTCTGGCTTCTGAGGGGACTACGCTGGTGATCTCCCCGCTGATTTCCCTGATGAAGGATCAGGTTCAGGCACTCTGTTCTGCCGGGGTTCCTGCGGCGTATATCAACAGTTCCCTGACATACGGCCAATACCTGCGGGTGGTGCAGAATGCGGCGGAGGGGCGGTACAAGCTGATTTATGCGGCGCCGGAACGGCTGTTGTCCGAGGAATTCTGCGCCATCTGGAACACCTGCAAACTGTCTGTGGTGGCGGTGGATGAGGCACACTGCGTTTCCCAGTGGGGGCAGGATTTCCGTCCGAGTTATCTGAAGATCATTGAATTTGTGGACAGGCTGGCAGAGCGTCCCACCATTGCAGCATTTACGGCTACGGCGGCATCCCAGGTTCGGGAGGATATCCGGAATCTGCTGCGTCTGCGGGAGCCGTACCAGTGTATCACCGGTTTTGACAGGCCTAATCTGTATTTTGGTGTTCTGCGGCCCAAAAAGAAAAAGGATGAACTGCTGGAACTGCTCAGAGAGTATCAGGACAAGAGCGGCATTATCTACTGTCTGTCCCGGAAACTGGTGGAAGAAGTCTGTGATATGCTCCGGGAGAACGGATTTCCGGCAACACGGTATCATGCGGGGCTGGAAGCAGAGGAACGGCAGATCAATCAGGAAGATTTTCTCTTTGACCGGAAGCCCATTATGGTGGCTACCAGTGCTTTCGGGATGGGGATTGACAAGTCCAATGTGTCCTATGTGATCCACTACAATATGCCGACGGATCTGGAGTCCTACTATCAGGAAGCGGGGCGGGCAGGCCGGGACGGTTCTCCGGCGGACTGTATTCTGTTGTTCTCTCCCAGTGATTACCATACCTGTCTCCGGCTGATTACCCCGGACGAGCCCAATCCGGAACTGACAGAGGAACAGCAGAAGGTGCTTCTCCAGCGGGCACAGTCCAGACTTTCCGCCATGTTTGAATACGGCAAGAGCACTGACTGTCTCCGGGGACGGATTCTGCGGTATTTCGGGGAAAAGGCGCCGGATCGGTGTGACAACTGTTCTCACTGTCTTTCCAATAGGATCAAGCGGGATGTGACGGTGGATGTACAGAAGCTGCTGTCCTGTATCCGGCGGAGCGGAGAACGGTATGGCGGGGCCGTGGTGATCTCGGTATTGCGTGGGGTGACATCGCCCAAAATACAGGATGCATCACTGGACACCATTTCCACATGGGCTATCATGAAGGAAAACACAGCGGACTATCTCTGGCAGCTGTTGAATTTCTGTCTGGAAAAGGGACTTGTGGAGAAGGAAGAACTCTACGGCAGTCTGTCGGTTTCTCCCGAAGGATGGGACTTTCTGAAAAGCGGCGGGCAGCTGATGATGGCTCTGCCGGAAGACTTCCCGGTAACGGCTACGAAAAAAGCGGCCGAAAAGAAATCTGCCAGACTGCAGAAAAGCGGGCCTGTGGAACCGGTCAATGAGGAGCTGTACGGCGTGCTGAAGGATCTGCGGAAGACACTGGCAGAGCAGGAAGGGGTACCGCCCTATATTGTGGCTGCCAATGTGCTGCTGAACGAGATGTGCACCCATATGCCTTCCACGGAAGAAGAAATGCTGGCTGTGCATGGCATGGGTAAGGTCAAGTTCGAGCAGTACGGACGGGCTTTTCTGACGGCAATC
>JAFQGY010000025.1 GCA_017415325.1 Clostridia bacterium | reverse complement strand
GTCAGAGCATTGGCACCGCTGCCGGCAGACAGGTCGCAGGAAAGATTTTCATACTCCCGCAGCAGATATACCAGTCTGCCGGGGGTTACCTTGCCTGTGGGATACCCGTTTCGGGTGGCTTCCGTATTGTCGGCGGATATTTCGCTCCAGAAAGGCTGGGAGTGCCCGATAAACTGCAGTTTGGGATGCTTTTTCAGCATTTTTTCCAGCCGGGGCAGACCGAGTTCGTCCACCATTCCGTACCAGTGCCCGATGGAAGGGGAAATGTGGAACAGTACCGGCATTCCCACTTCTTCACAATGGGAAAACAGGTTGTCCATCCGCGGATCATCCACATACAGGTTGGAGGTCAGTTCTCCCAGGCCTCTGGCACCCAGCTTTCTGTAGTGCTCCAGCAGATAGGAAAGATCGGCAGTGCCGGCAGAATTGTTCAGTGCCCGGGGATCCACATTGCAGAACCAGGAAAAACGATCCGGATACTTTTCTGCTGCATAGATACACCCTTCGTTGCTCATGATTACAGGCTGCCCTTCGGGAGACACAATGGGAAGCAGAACTCCTCTTTCGATGTCCAGCCGGTCATACATTTTGATCAGCTCTTCCGGTGACAACATGCGGTATCCGCTGCCGGGATGGGCCGGTGTCCACTGCGGGAATGCAACAATATGGGCATGTATATCAATCTTGCGGAGAACTTCCATATTTTCATTTCCTTTCACGGGATGGTTTTACAGTTTTCCCTCAAAGTGAATACAGGCAGTGCTGCTTTGGTATTATTATAGCATCTGCAACGGAAAAAGGCAATATATTGTATAAATATTTATAAAGAAGATACAATTCCTTTTTCACAGATCCTGGATTTAGGGTTGACTCCCGTACGGCGGTCTGTTATAATATGAAATAACAGAATTGTCGGTACGGGGCAGTTCCTGAGAAAACCACAATCTGCCTGTCGATACAACGTAAAGGAGAGTAAAAAAATGAAAATCGGAATCTGCGCTTCTTCGTATGGGAAGTACCCACTGGAAGAACGGTATAAAATCATGAGAGCCCACGGATACGAAAGCACCGACTTTGGTATGTCCGACACAGAAAGTGCACCCTAGACCCTGACCGATGCGGAAGCTGCCGCCATGCTGCAGGCACACCGCAAAGCCGCAGAAGAAGCCGGTATCGAGATTTCTCAGGTACACGGACCCTGGCGCTGGCCTCCGCAGGACGGGACCGAAGAAGACCGGGCGGAACGGATGGAAAAAATGAAGCGCTGTCTGCACTATACCGCTCTGCTGGGCTGTAAGTACATGGTGGTGCATCCTATCATGCCGTTCCATATCAACGACATCGGCACCGGAAAGGAAGGGGAAACATGGCAGATCAACCTGGACTATTACCGGGAGCTGCTGACCGTTGCCAGAGAAGAAAATGTGATTATCGCGCTGGAAAATATGCCCATGCCGCAGTTCAGCATCGGTTCGCCCGAGCAGATTCTGCAGTTTGTCACGGAGATAAACGATCCGTATATGAAGGTCTGCCTGGACACCGGACATGTATCCGTGTATGACAAGCGGCAGCCCAGCGAAGCTGTGTATGTACTGGGGGACTGGATCAAGGTACTGCATATCCATGATAACGGCGGACGGGGAGACGAACATCTGCTGCCCTATTCCAGAACCGGTGTGATTGACTGGCCTGCATTCGGACGTGCCCTGAAGGAAGTAGGGTACACCGGTACATTCTCCTATGAAACTGCCCCCACAGGAAAACTGCCTCTGCCGGTATGGGAAGATGCGGCAAAGGCACTGGTGAAGCTGGGACACTGGATTGTCGGCGATGAAGCGGCACTCTGATCTGCAGGGAGAATGCACATTTTCTCTGAAAACTTCTGGGAAGATAAGGGGAGCGTGTATCCGGTTCCCGGCAGGAAATCTGAGTAAGAACGGGATAACGGATGCGTATGAATACGAATAAACGAAAGCTGACGCTGATCTGTGCGGTACACTATGTGAAACTGTGTTATCGCTCCCTGCTGTTTCTCATCACCATTGTGATGTATGTGATCGGCAGAATCCGGCAATCGGAAGAACTGTTCGGCGGATACGAAGACAATCAGTGGGTTCTCGGTACCATCTGGCTGGTGTTTGCCGTGGAAATGGCCTGCCGCTTCTTTCCTTCCCGGCTGGAAAGCACCGGATGCGGAAAACAGTTCAAACGGAATTACCGTCCCACCGGCCAGACAGACCCAAAACTGCAGTCATGGAAACGGACACTGGCTGTGATTGCCGCATGGGTGCTGCTGAACGGTATAATCGGAGGCCTGTATCTGACCGGTATCATCGACGGCGGGATCATGATTCTGATCAGCCTTGCCTACAGTGTGTGCGACATGATCTGTATCCTGTTCTTCTGTCCCTTCCAGACATGGTTTATGAAAAACAGATGCTGTTCGGACTGTCGGATCTACAACTGGGATTATGCCATGATGTTCACGCCGCTGGTGTTCATTCCCAATGCATATGCGTGGAGTCTGCTGGGGATATCCCTTTTGCTGCTTCTGCGATGGGAAATCACGCTCCGCCGGTATCCGGAACGGTTTGCTGTCAACACCAACGCATGTCTTGCCTGCAGCAACTGTGCGGAAAAGCTCTGTCATCATAAAAAACAGCTCCGGAATTTCTGGGAGAAAAACAGGCTCCGGGAAAAGAACAAACGGAAAATCAGATAAAAACAGACAGAACCATACATTTTGTACGCATTCTGTCTGTACGGAAACGGTGGGGAAACAGAGCCCTGCCGTTTTTATTTCCTTAACGGAACTGAGCAATGGTTTCCACCAACGCTTCCAGATTGGCATATGGAAAACCGTTGTCCGCTTCCACATAGAACCAGGAACCGCCGTCCTGCATCCGGAATGTATCAAATTCCCGTTTTACCAATTCTCGGACATCTTCCGGCGTGCCATAGGTCATGGTTCGGGCCCTGTCTGTGTGGATTTCCACCGCCAGTCCCAGCTCACGGCACCGGTCCGCCAGTTCCTTCATGTTATACGCCGGCAGCTGAGGCCAGATGGAAGTGACGCCGATTTCCTGCAGGTCTCCGAGAATGTCCCGGATCTGTCCGCAGCTGTGGAAGTGCACATCCACTCCTGCCGATATGGCCGGTGCAAACAGCTTTTTCAGTCTTGGCTTGAAGAATTTCCGCCAGGTTTCCGGAGCCATCAGCAGGGCACGTTCACTGCCGTAGTCATCTCCGAAACTGACACAGTCCACTCCGGCCCGCACCGCTCTTTCCAGCAGGGCAGCATCATATTCCAGAATCCGGTCGGCCAGAATGTTGATTTCCGGTGCATCCGTGACAATATCGCACAGGACGTTTTCATCGCCATACAGGGAGATCAGCTTTTCATACAGATTTCCGCATCCCGCCATGGCATACAGCCCCTCTTCCTTGTGTCTGGCAATGGCCTGTGCATAAGCAGGGTCTGTCACAGGAGGCGGTTCCGGCGGAAGGTAGGCGGCAGCTTCCTCGGGGGTGGAAACCGGTCTGTCACAGGGGATTCCCGCAATGCCGTAAATCAGGTATTTCCATGTAACACCCCATCCGTCCGTCATCCGGGCACAGTATCGGCCGGACGCATCAAAATCTGCCGGATCCGGAACCGGTACGGGAACTCTGCGGAACACTTCAAAATCTCCCGGCAGAGATGCGTACAGATCGTTCAGTTTGTCACCGTGTTCGTAATATCCTACCGGACAGTAATAGTACCGCAGCGGCGCTTTGTCTACGGATTGAAAATGCATGGCGCGCTGTACCCGTTCTCTGCTGGTCATATAGAAACCTCCGCTCTTGAAATGTATATGGAATATCTGTATCCAGTATACCGTATTCTGGTGCAATTTGCAAGAGATTTCGGATAGAAAATTCCTTGACTCACAGGAGGAAAAACAGTATAATAGTAGGGAAACAGCAATATGCAGGCAGATTACCGG
>JAFQGY010000332.1 GCA_017415325.1 Clostridia bacterium | reverse complement strand
CACTGATTAACTATATTTATGCAATTGGAAACGTTCTGTGGCGAGCAGGGTCGGGTCCCTGGGAGCTCTCTCCACTATTTCTCATGTCTTGGATAAACAATATCCAGTGGCAGATGGAATTGCAGGGACTATATCCAGTGGAAATCCTGTTGAAAGTTCTTTGCTGAGCTTTCTTTCAAGAAAGCGACCCGTTCCCTCTATACAAACAGGTTAGTTAATCATCATTTATGTAAGGAATACTGACAGCGTAAGAACGGCGGACTGTGGTTTGGAAGGGACTGCAGCGCCGTTCTTTTTGTAAATTCCGTGAATATATTGACTTCACAGAGAGATTTTGCTATAATAGATAAAATCATTTATTACAGTTTCAAAAGGAAAGAAGGATCATGGAAGACCATATACCGATATTGCTTGTGATGCTGGGATGCATTATCATGTCCGGGTATTTTTCCGCTACGGAAACGGCATTTCTGTCGATGAACAAAACAAAACTGCGCACACTGGCGGAAAAAGGGAACAGACGGGCAGCGCTGGCTCTGCGGCTGGAAGAAAAATATGAAAGTTTGATTTCCACCATTCTGGTGGGGAACAACATCGTCAATATTCTGCTTTCTTCTCTGGGGACAATCCTGTTTATAGACCTGCTTGGGAAGGACATCGGTGCCACGGTTTCCACGGCTGTGATCACGGTGGTGGTGCTGATCTTCGGGGAAGTCTCTCCGAAAAGCATTGCCAAGGATGTGCCGGAATCTTTCGCCATGTTTTCCGCTCCCATCATCCGGATGCTCATGGTGGTTCTGACGCCTGTGAACTGGCTCTTTGCCATGTGGAAAAAGCTGCTGGCGAAGATCATGGGCGTGAAAAAAGATGACACCATGAGCCAGGAAGAACTGCTGATGCTGGTGGACGAAGTAGAGGAAGGCGGCACCATCGATACCGACGAAGGGGAACTGCTGCGCAACGTCATCGAATTCACCGACCGTACGGCAGAGGATATCCTGACGCCCCGTGTGGACCTGGAAGGTGTGGAGAAGGATATGCCTGTCGAGGAAATCCGGAATCTGTTCGCATCCTCCCCCTATTCCAGACTGCTGGTATATGATGACGATATTGACCACATCGTAGGCGTGCTGCATCAGAAAGCGTTTTACCGGTATCTGCATGACCCGGCTTCTGCGGGAAAGCTGGAAGATATGATGATCCCGCCGCTGTTTATCCATAAAGATGAAACCATCCATGACCTGCTGAAGGTATTGCAGCAGCAGAAATCCCATATGGCCATCGTGATGGACGACTACGGCGGCACGCTGGGGATCGTCACCATGGAAGATATTCTGGAAGAAATTGTCGGGGACATCTGGGACGAGCATGACGAAGTGGTGGAGGATTTCCAGCTTCTATCCGACGAGGACGATGTGCAGGTATACCGGGTGGACTGCCTGGCGAATTTTGAAGATTTCTGTGCCTTCTTTGACCTGAAAGCCGAATCGGACTGCGTATCTGTCGGCGGCTGGATTATGGAACAGCTGGGCAAGGTGGCCGGGGTAGGAGATTCCTTTGTCTGCGGACAGCTTACCGTCACCGTCACGGAAACGGAAGAACGGCGCGTAGCCTTTGCGGAAGTGGTGCGGCATCCTGTGAGCGAAGAAGAGGAAGCCGGAGAGGAAACGGAACCCCATCCCACAGATAACTGAACAGAAAAAGACTGAGCAGGAACCCTCCGTTGCGGAAACGGTTCCGACGCCTCAGTCTTTTGTTTTTTCAGGAATATGGAATCTGCCCCCGATTACAGCACCACGGAAGCACCTGCGCCTACTTCGAGCTTCTGCCCGTCCACGGTGATCCATACAGGCGTGATGGTGGGATTATAGAACTTGTCGCAGTCCACCGAAATCCGCAGGGAACGCAGCGCATTGACATAATCCACAATCTCAATATTGGTGGCGTACCACACGTCTTCTCTGCCGCAGACGGTTTTGCAGAATTCTTCCATCATGTCCCAGTTGTTGTCTCTGGGGAATTCAAAGCTGTGCCCCCAGACATAGAACAGCTTGCTTCTGCCCCAGCGGTCGTTTTCGTTGAAGTCCGCCAGCCGGTCCATCAGGTGCCCGTTGTGGTGGCAGGTGGGATGCCATGCCATGAAGTCCTCCGGCAGACCGAAGGCATTGGTGGCTTTTGTGGTACGGGAATATTCCATCCCGGCCGTCCGCAGCAGTCCGATCACCCGTCCGTCGTAATTGCCGTAGGGGTAGGACATCCCCCGCACCACGTATCCGCAGGCCTTTTCCAGCGCACGGCGGTCTTCCTGGATCTGGGCAAGCACTGCCGCATCGGGAATATCCACCGGGAAGGGATGGTTCACCATATGGCAGGATACCTCATGGGTGGCGTATACCGTGGGAATATCGGCAAGGGAAACCGCGGCACCGGGCTTCATGCGGGCGGAATTCAGGTGGAAGGAACCCTTCAGCCCGTATTTCCGCAGCATATCGGTGAGACGGATATCTTCCGCAGGGCCGTCGTCATAGCTGAAGGTCAGTGCCCGGGAAAGTCCGCCGGGATACAGATTGAACAGTACATTATGCATGGTGTTTCTCCTTTTGTTTTGGAATCTGGTTTCATTATAATCTCCCGCACCGGTTCTGTCAAGGCATATTGCCGTAATCATCCGCCGGAATTTGTAAAATATTCCTATTTATTTTATACAGTCCCACCTTTCTGTTGACAAATCCCGCAGGATTGTGTATAATGAATCGTAGCTGTAACGAAAAAATCAACATAAGTGAGGTATCTATGAAAAAATTTCTGGCAATGACCATGATCCTGGCGGCGCTGCTGTGCTCCTGCGGCGGAGACACTGTGGAAGCAGAAGAATCTGCTGTTTCCGTGAATGTGGACGAAGTGATCAACACCGTGGTAGCAGACTACAGCCTGACCGATGGGTTCGTGTTCACTTCTTCCTCCACCGAACTGGGCGAATATCTGGACGATGACCTGATTATGGGCTACTACGGCGACGCTGTGGACGTTCCGGATTTCACCAAGATTTCCGAATACTGCGTATACATCGACGAATCCGACCCCAATGTGTTCATTGATGTGGGCCTGTTCAAGCTGAACGACACTGCTTATGCCGACACCCTGATGCAGTATTTCCAGACCCGTATTGACGACAAGATTGCCAAGGCGGACTCCGGCTATCCGGACATCGACGTACCCACACTGGAAGCTGCTACCGTTGCCAAGCACGGGGATTACGTGTATTATGTTATCTCCTATGATGTGGATGCCATCACCGATTACATCGAAACATCCATCGGCAAATAAAATCTGACAGATCCGGGAGAATTCCATGGTATTTTCATCACTGCTGTTCCTGTTTGCCTATCTGGCGGTGACGCTGTTCCTGTATTATCTGATTCCCAATATGAAATACCGGAACTGGGTGCTGTTCATTGTCAGCATGCTGTTCTACGGCTGGGGCGAACCGCTGTACATCATCGTTATGCTGGCCTCCATTACGGAAGCCTATGGATTCGGATTCCTGATCAATAAATACCGGGAATCCAACATCAAAAAAGCCAGGTTCTATATGGTGCTGTCACTTGCCATGAATCTGGCCTCCCTGCTGTTCTTCAAGTACTGCAACTTCTTTATCGAAAACCTCCGTCTGCTGCCGTTCCTGACCGATGTGATCGCCCCCATCGAAGGCCTGAAGCTGCCCATCGGGATTTCCTTCTACACCTTCCAGATCATGTCCTATACCATCGACCTGTACCGGGGACAGACCGACGTACAGCGGAACTATGTGGCATTCGGTACCTACGTAACCCTGTTCCCCCAGCTGATTGCCGGTCCTATCGTGCGGTACCATGACGTGGACGACCAGCTGACCACCCGGAAGGAAACCATCGACCTGTTCAGTTCCGGTGCCCGCCGGTTTGTGGTGGGGCTGGCCAAAAAGGTCATCATCGGGGACGCCTGCGCTGCGTATTACGAATACTTCAAGGCCAGCGATGCTTTTGCGGATTCAGCAGCCGGTGCCTGGATGGTCATGATCTTCTATACCCTGCATATCTATTATGACTTCTCCGGGTATTCCGATATGGCCATAGGGCTGGGCCGCATGATCGGCTTCCGGTTCCTGGAAAACTTCAATTATCCCTATATCTCCAAATCTATCACTGAATTCTGGCGCCGGTGGCATATGTCCCTCGGTACCTGGTTCAAGGAATACGTATACATTCCCCTGGGCGGCAACCGGGTCGGCAAGCTGAAGCAGTACCGGAATATCGCCGTGGTATGGTTCCTGACCGGCTTCTGGCACGGAGCCAACTGGAACTACATTCTCTGGGGCGTGTACTTCGGTCTGATTCTCATGGCGGAAAAGACATTCCTGCTGAACGCACTGAAGAAGACCCCCGCATTTGTACAGCATATCTACTCCCTGCTGCTGATCGGCTTCGGATGGATCATCTTCTCCTTCACGGATGCGTCCGCCGGTCTGAACTGCTTTGCCTCCCTGTTCGGCATCGGTACGTCCACATTCTGTACTCCCACCATCGGATACCAGATTCTGCACAGCCTGCCGCTGCTGGTCATCGGTGCCATCGGAGCCACGCCCCTGCCCAAGAAGCTCTGGGATAAGCTCTGCACCGTGGACTGGATCAGCGTGGGTGCCATCCGGGAAGACGGTACGGAAGAGCCCATTTATATGGAAAAGAAAGAGCTGTCCGTGAGAGGGAAAGTCATGGCAGTGGCTACTACGGTGGGTACCATGGCGGTATTCATGGTCTGTGTGGCCTACCTGGTGGACTCCACCTTCAGCCCGTTCCTGTACTTCATTTTCTGAGGAGGCAGTATCATGAAATTCAACAAGATCATCAACATCACTACCTCCGCCCTGTTTGCGTTCAGTATCTTTGCGTTTGCCATTGCCTTTGTGGTAACGCCGGACGCAGATTTTTCCGAAGAAGAAAACCGCAGCCTGACCACCTTTCCCAAGTTTTCCTGGGATGCGCTGGTGGACGGTTCCTTTTCCTCTAAAATCAACGAATACTTTGCCGACCAGTTCCCCGCACGGAATTCTCTGGTGGGGATCAAGGGTGTGACGGAAACCCTGTTCGGCAAGGGTGAAAACAACGGTGTCCTGCTGGGGGATGACGGGCAGCTGGCAGTGCGGCTGTTCACCATCTTCAAGAGCCGTCTGGAACGGACTGCGGATATGGACTACTTCTATCCCGACACCGTGGCCCAGTCTGTGGATGCCCTGAACAACTGGGCGAAATCCACGGATCTGCCGGTGGCCACCATTCTGCCCCCCAGAACCGTGGACGTGGCCGCCTCCGCATTTTCCTATCCCACGGAAATCAGCGATGCGCTCCATGCCCAGCTGAACGAAACCATTGCTCCGGAAGCAAACTACATTGACCTTCTGCCCATCATGCGGGAGAAATATGATGCCGGAGAATCCGTATATCTGCGCACCGACCACCACTGGACTACTTATGGGGCATATATCGCTTATACCGAAGTGATGAAGTCCTGGGGGATGGAAGATCAGATTCTGCCGCAGGATGCCTTCTCGGTGGAAGTGGTGGAAGATTTCTACGGCACTACCTGGTCCAAGGCAGGGTATAAGTTCATCGAACCGGAAACGCTGGAAATCTGGACCGTGGGCAACGAAGACCAGTTTGTCACCTCCTGCATCTCCGAAAAGCAGGTGAAGGGGGAAGACGGCAAGCCCACCGCCGTAAAGGAAGCCTACAAGACCTTCTCCGGCTGGCTGGATAGAGATTTCCTGACCCAGAAGGACAAATACGGTGCCTTCATGAGCGGAACACACAATGAACAGACGGTGTTCCTCGGTGACGGCAATACCGGCAGAGAACGGCTGCTGGTGGTAAAGGACTCCTTTGTGCATACCATGATCCCGTTCTTATGTCAGCATTTTGACATCGTGGTCATCAACCTGTCCGGCCGTGTTGCAAATATCACAGATTATGTGGAAGAATACGGCTGTGACCGGGTACTTGTGGTATACAACTGGGCGAACCTGATTGAAAACAACAATATGGCGGCAGTGCAGTAATGTACCGCGGCAATCTGTACGTGTAAAGGAACATACGATTATGAAAAAGACACAAAGACTGACAGCCCTGCTTCTGGCGCTGATCTGCTGTCTGCCCCTTGCAGTGGCCTGCGGAAAAAAAGGCGGGATTTCTGTAGACAAGGACAAGGCCATGGAACAGCTCCAGCTCTCCGATGCCAAGACCCAGGAATCCAAGAAGGAAGCTACGGAATCCAAGAAGCTGGCTACCATCAACGGTACCAAGGAAAAAATCGAAGAAACCAAGCCCAAGGAAACCGAACCGCCGGAAACCAAGGGGCCTGTGGAAGAAGTGCCGATTACGGACTACACGCCCTATGCCGCACCGCCCAAGACCCCCGAAGTGTATGACGCTGCTGCAGACAACCGGGAACTGAAGGTACATGGTGCCTCCTCCTCCGACGGGGACTGGTGTGTTGTATATGGCGAATGTGCTGTGGGCGCTACCGTATCCGTCACCAACGAAGAAGGTACCTATTCTGTGGTATCCGAGGGCGGCTGCTTTGCCCTGCGTTTCCTGAGCCCGGATCTGACTGCCATTCTGGATGTAAGCCAGTCCTATGAAGGCAAGCAGATCGGCGATACCCTCCACTGGGAAGGCGAAATCGTTCTGCCGGACTACGGACAGGACTGGGGCGTATGGATCGGCGGCGAAAACCAGGGCTTCTATCACAAGATGATCCCGGACTTCACCCACACCAATCTGATGTCCGACGAAGTGGTCAAGAGCCTGACGGAACGGTATGCCGACCGTGTGGAAAAGCTCAAGACCGTGGGCGACGGCTGTGAAATGATCTTCGTGATGGTGCCCGCTTCCATGACGGTGCTTACCGAACTGGTACCGGAAGAAGTGGCTAAGCCTGTGGCGGGGGACAGCCGGTTTGACCAGCTGAAAAAGGCGCTGACCGAAGCCGGAGCCAAGGTCATTGACATGCGGGAAACCTTCAACGAACGGAAAAACGACTCCCTGCCGCTGTACTTCAACTACGACAGCCACTGGACCGACTACGGTTCCTACCTGGCCTATGTGGATCTGTTCGACTACATCTCCGACCGGTATCCCGCTGCCGCCCCCAAGACCTTCGATGAATTCGAGTGGAACTGGGCGTACTACACCAGAGGAGACATGCCGTGGTACTTCGATATTGACCAGGGCGGCAAGGTTTACGAATACACCATCACCCGTACCGGAAAGTTCGACCACCCTGCCGTACGTGCCATTACCCGGTATCCGGACAAGAACTGGTCTCTGGCATATCCCATGTACAGCTCCGAAATCCAGAACGGCGGCACCTACAACACCAGACGGGAAGATCTGCCGGACACTATGGTGATGCGGAACTCCTACGGTGCCTATATGTATGAACTGATCGTGGACAAGAGCGACAAGGCCTTCATGATGCCCACCTTCTCCTACGCCTTCAACTTTGCCCAGATCAAGAAGAACGAACCGGACTACCTGATCTACATTCTCTCCGAATGGGACTTCGGGCAGATCATCGACAACTGATGAACCCGCTAAACTGAAAAACACAGAAAACCGTTCCTGTATCCTCCACCCGGGGGGACGCAGAAACGGTTTTGTTGTATCCGATGATGCTGTGGTGGTGCAGTGGCTTACAGTCTGCAGGTATACACAGCTCTGTCCAGATCGGTGTGCATTACGGCGCCGTTGGGCAGAACCACTTCCTGATTCAGACCACGGGGGGCGGTCACCTGCATCCGGAACCAGCCGTCCTCGATTTTCCAGTCCACGGTGATCATCCCGCCTACGGTAGCTACGGAGCCTCTGGCATGATCCCGACCGGCGATGGAGGGCTTGATCTGCACCTTTTTGTCGGCAGCGGAGAGGGTACGGACACCCAGCACCACGGCGGCAAATTCATAGATGGCAACGGCACCCCATGCGTGGCAGTCACTGCGGGGGGCATCGGGGGTTTCCGGAATGGTGGTGCAGTTCAGGGCAGGCAGGGCACGGAGCTTGTCCATCATGATGTTTGTCTTTTCATACAGCCCGGCTTTTTCCAGTGCCCGGAAGTACAGGTAGCCGTATGCCTGGGTGCATGCCGTTTCCAGAGCCAGTGCGTTTTCCATGATCCGGTGTGCCTTTTCCCCGGATGCAATACCGGAAAGCACACACCATACCTGCATATGCTGGCTGTAGTAATTCCCGGCCAGATCATCCGCATACAGTCCCTTTTCTTCCCGCCATGCCAGCGCTTCGATCTTTTCTGCCAGCCTGTCCGCACGGGTACGGTATTCCGCCGCAGTGCAGTTCCGTCCGCAGAGAGAAGCCAGTTCCGCCGCTTGCCGCAGAGCAAAGACATACATGGCGCTGTGGATGGTGACGATTTTGCTTTCCCCGCCGATATAGGGTTCTCCGCGGGTGGGCATCCAGGGGCCGGACCAGTCCACGAAATCCCAGTACATAGTGTTATGCAGCAGTCCGCAGTCGTCCATGTGTCCGTCGAACCATTCCAGAACCCCATCCACGGCACGGAGATTCTCTCTCACCAGCGCCTTGTCCCCGAACCGGCGGTAGTGTTCTGCCACCATGAAGATGTAGTAGAAGCAGAAGGTGGGGATATACTGGATTTCGGTGGAGGGATAGCGGCTGTTCATCAGTCCGTCGGCTCTCTGGGACAAGCGGAAGTCATGGATCGCCTTTCTGGCCAGACGGTCGTCGTTATTCAGCTGATAGTTGAAGATCATCTGCAGGGAAGTGTCCATATCGTACTGCAGCTGTTCGTAGAAAGGACAGTCCTCATAGGATTCCTGCATACACCGGCTCAGGGTGGCAACGGAAATCTTCCAGAGCGCGTTGTCCGCATCGGAACCGAAATCACAGTCGGCAGGTACTTCCAGCGGATAGCCCACTTCGGTGAACCGGAAGGAAGTCAGAGTTACATCCCCCTCGGTTTCGATCCGGATGATCCGGCAGGTACGGAACCAGAAGGGCTCAAAGACGGTTTCCCCGTCCACCAGAACGGTATCCACAGCCCCGGTGATGCCAAGGTTTCTGTCCAGACGGTCTGCTTTCTTCCCCCCGTCTCCGAAGGATTCCGCATACCGGACCGTTGCCTTACCGCTGCCGGAGAATGTAAATACCGGGAACCCGAAGGTCAGCTCGTCCATGATGATGTATCCGTCCGCATCCATTCCGC
The DNA here is from genome assembly GCA_017415325.1 of Clostridia bacterium. Taxonomy (GTDB): domain Bacteria; phylum Bacillota; class Clostridia; order Oscillospirales; family CAG-272; genus UMGS1696. The sequence goes on along the minus strand of JAFQGY010000332.1, from coordinate 6,891 downwards.
CGCTGGGGGTAACATCCTTCTGGTACAGCATGGGGATCGGTCTGGGTGTCAGATACAGGTCGTTGGTGATTCCCCAGATAAATGGGGGTTCCTTCGCACAGTCCACCCGGCCCAGTAAAACAGCCTTCTGCCATACGGCATCAGCAGGGACAGCGGTTTCTTCCAGGGTAGAGGCGATCAGACCGCCATTCTGAATGGGGAAGGTGGAGGAGGGAGAGGGGCAGACTTCCCAGCTGTCGTCGGTGATCAGGGTAATATCGTCCATGCCTTCCAGAGAACAGGTCAGCTTCATGGCCAGAGCCAGGTTTCCGGTACGGCGGACGGCATACAGCATACGGGGGGCGGTCATGTCGGATGTTTCGGTCAGCTGCAGAACGGGACAGAAGATTTCGTTTTCGCCTTCCTGCAGATAGGCCGCCACATCCAGCGTGTCATAATACTTTTCTTCCGCAGATGTCCGGCAGGGACCGAAGGCGGCTCTTTTTCCGTTGATGAACAGCTTGTACCGTGCTTCGGCGGAAATGTGCAGAATGGCCTTCTCGGGTGCTTTGGGCAGGGTCAGGATGCGCCGGAACCAGTACAGCTTCGTTTCGGAATACTGTGCGCCGGGGCAGGTGATCCATTTGGATGTATACATGTTATAAATACCTCCGGGGAATTGAATGTATCGTAAGGGCTGAGATCAGCACTGCCTTTATTATAACATATATTTCCCAAAAAGAAAAGATGCCCCCGAAAGTTGCCGCAACCAGTCTTTGCTTGATTTTTGGAACAGGATATAGTACAATAAAACCAGAAAAAATCAGACAAGCAAAAGGAGAATTGTATATGTTCAGTACACAGAAATTCGGAGGATACCTGTCCAGACTGCGGAAAGAGCGGGATATGACCCAGTCGGAACTGGCGGAACGGCTGAATGTGACCAGACAGGCTGTCTCCAAATACGAAACCGGCGACAGTTTTCCGGACGTTTCGGTGCTGGTTACCATTGCCAATATTTTTGAAGTGCCGCTGGACGAGCTGATCCGTTCCGGGGAACCCACCGTGGGGGAAGCCGCCATTCTGTCTACTGCCGCCCGGAGCGAGCCCACCGCCCTTGCCCAGAACATCGAAGATATCAAAGGCATCGCCCCGCTGCTGAACCCCAGTATTCTGGAAGCGGCATCCGTAGGTCTGGCCAAGCGGGGGATTGACGTGACCCATATCGTGGAGCTGTCGCAGTTCCTCAATGACCGGACGGTGATCGCCATGCTGGAAAACGCCACCGAAGTGGAAGCCAGCGACGAGCTTGTGAGCCGGCTGATTCCCTTTATGGACGAAAAGGCACGGTATAACGTGTTTGAAAAAATTCTGGACGGAGAAATGGACTGGCACCTGATCCGGATCCTGCTGCCCTATGCGGAATACCTGTCCTCTCCGCTGGAAGCCGCTGTCATGGAAGGTGCTCTGCCCTGGGAGGCGCTGGAAATGCTCCGGGAAGGCTGGGAGGAGATCCACCGGAAATGGCAGGCGGAAATGCAGTCCTGAATATACAGAGGAAGACATGGCACACTGCGGCTGTGTCTTTTTTTGAAATCTGCAGATCCGGGAAAAAGTTTTCCAGAAAACATTAACCAAATCCTTTTTCTTTCACTAATATGGCAGAAGCTTCTGAAAACAGACCGAAGGAGGTGAGCGTATGACGGAAACCGAACTCCATGAAAAGATAACGGAAGTATCCCGAACGATCTTTTCCTACTGTATGGCCAAAACGCCGACACGGGAAGAAGCCGAAGATCTGTCACAGGATATTCTGCTGGCACTGCTCAGATCCGCTGAGAATATCCGGGATGACCGTGCGTTTTACGCTTTCATGTGGGGCGTTGCCGGAAATGTCTATAAACAGTGGTACAGAAAGAAACTGCAAAACAAAACCTGCGAACTGACGGAGGACATTCCCGCAGAAGAAGACTTGGCAGAGGATGACGGCAGTGATCTCTTTCTGCTCCGCCGGGAACTTGCTCTGCTGTCCGAAAAATACCGCCGTGCAACGATTCTGTACTATATTGACGGACTTTCCTGTTCCGGAATCGCATCTGCGCTTGCCATATCCGAAAGTATGGTGAAATATCTGCTGTTCAAATCCAGAAAAATCATGAAAGAAGGAATGCATATGGAAAGAACCCTCGGAGAACTCAGCTACAATCCCAAAACGATATTCCCCATGTACAACGGACAGGGGCCGAACCGATTCTGGCAGTTTATGCAGAGCAAGATCAGACAGAATCTTCTGAGCGCCTGCTATAACGACGCACTCACCGTGCAGCAGATCAGTCTGGAAACCGGCATCCCGCTGCCCTATCTGGATGACGATATCCGGGAGATGGAAGAACGGAAAATCCTCATCCGGGAAGGAAACCGCTATAAAGCAAACATTATTGTCATAACCTCCGAATGTGCGGATGAAATGGATCGGGCTGTGTCCGTGTACCATGAGCAGATTGCGGATAAGATCGAAGCCTTTCTGCTGGACAATATTGCCGGATACAGAAAGATCGGGTTTGCCGGATGTGATTTTTCGGAAAATACCCTGCGCTGGCAGCTGGCTGTACTGGTGTTCCGTGCGCTGTTCTGCGTAGACTGCAGTGATATAACGGATGCACCGAAAACAGGCTGGGGGGAATATGCTTTCCTGTGGTGTGTGGAGAGAATGGACGAGCGGTACTACTTCAATTTCTGCACTGTGGAAGGGAAAAAAGGAGACAGAATGGATTTCTTCGACTACAGGAAGGGCGGAAAAGGCAAAGGGGATCAATGTGATTTTTACGGGAAAGAACAGTATACGCATATTTTCTGCGACATCTGCCGGGGAGAGCATACGCCCATGGGAGAATATGAGAAGGAAATCGCTGCGGAAATGATTAAGAAGGGGTATGTGATCCGGGAAAATGATACATACAAACCGGCCGTACCCGTCTACACGCTGGAACAGTACAAAACCATCATAGACAGGATCCAGACATATATCGCATCGGAACTAACGGACATCATCCATAAAATAGACCGTACCTGTGCGGAAATTCTGGGAGCGCATACCCCAAAGCATCTGCAGGAGCAGGTGAAAGGGATCGCGGCCATGGACAAATTTGTGCATGCAGTATGCGTTCCCGCCTCTGTACTCATAGACAGGCAGGTACTGGACACCGCATGGCATCCTCTGGAAATGCCCACGACATATGTTATTCTGAACTGAATTCAAAATCACCGCCGGAAATCGTTGGAAATACTGCTCCCGGCGGTGTTTCTGTATGTGCAGGGATCTGATTGAAACCAGAAATCACCGGTATGCGGAAATATCATGAGAGGAATATTTTTTTAGCCGATACATATTGATTCTTCCGCAGATTTCCGATATAATGAAGACAAACACAGAATTCCCGAAAGGAACATCCCGCTCATGAAACATACACAAAAACTGCTGTCGGTGCTGCTGGCCGCTGCGGCATCCCTCGGCATTCTAACTTCCTGCAACAGCGAAACGGCCGACCCGGAACAGCCGGAAACAGAAACCACCCAACAGACGGAGGCGGAACCCATGGATGACAAAAATCTGTACACCATCGACCTGACAAACCGGAAAACCATGCCGGAACCTGCTGCAGTCTATACCAGAGGGGAAGCCTATACCCTGGTGGACAACACCACCTACAACGGCAATAAGGAAGGCATTGTCTCCGGCTGGCAGCTGGACAACCGGGGCGGCACCCCCAGAACCCAGCTGGAAGGGGGCTACGGTACCCTGAACGACATCAGCACCACCGAAGGCACCGCCATGATCCGGGAATTCAATGTGATCAAAGCAGGTGTGCTCCATCTGGAAACCTCCGTGCGTATCGGCGGCAAGTGCTTTGACGGGGTTTCTCTGGAGTTCCGTGACCCGGATGGAAAAAACATATGCCGCATTGTAACCAAAAACGGGAACTGGGTCTGCGAAGCACTGGATGAGATCATTCTTCTGGAAAACGCAGCCGCAATGGACAGGACATTCACATTTGATGTGGAACTGGATCTGCAGGACTGCAAGGTGCGGGTCAGCATCAATGAACAGAGCGGCCATTCCTGCAAACTGCCAAACAGCGGGATGCAGGTTGCCCAGTTCCGCTTTGCCACAGACGAACCCAGCACCGCCAGTGTATCGCTGGGTGCCATCCGCATCACGGCGGGGTATTGGGTGAACACGGACTTTACCCATACTGCGGACGGAAACCTGCCTCTGGGCTGGTACGGAGAAGGCGGCGAAGTATCCGGCGGAGAACTGAAAGTGAAGGCGGGAGATGTGAAAACCGGATTTGCGCCCATCACGGGAACGGTCATTGCTGAAACGGAATTCAGACTGCCCAAGGGCATGGAATCCGCCTTTGCCCTCCGGTATGACGGAGAAGATGTGGTGGCCTTCACTTCCGATACGAAAAATTTCTATGCCAACGGACAGCTGGTGTACGAAGAGTATGTGAAAAACCTCTGGTACCGGGTGCGTCTGGAAGCCAGACTGGAAGAAGACCTGGCGGTGATCTGGCTCAACGGACGGAAAATCGGGGAAGTACCGCTGGCGGTTTCGACAAAGTGGGTGGACGAGGTCTCCCTGCGCACGCCCGAAGGGGCTGCCGTATGCTATGACGAAGTCCGGGTATCCGAGAAAATCCGCCATGACGACTATGTCCCCGCTCCTGTGCGTCCTGCCGGGGAAGAGGACTACATCGTGGGTATGAATATCTGCTCCCTGTGGCGGGAAGGCACCCACTATGGCTGGAACTGCATTTCTGCCTATGAAGATGCCGAACCGGTGCTGGGCTGGTATGACGAAGGGGTGCCGGAAACCGCCGACTGGGAAATCAAGTATATGGTGGAACACGGCATTGACTTCCAGGCCTTCTGCTGGTACGCCAGCCAGTCCAATGCGCCTCTGCACAATCTCCATCTGGAAAACCATCTCCATGACGGGTATATGTACGCCGAATACAGCGACGCCATGAAATACTGTCTGATCTGGGAAGCCGCCAACGCCGCCCGCCCGGACAATTTCAGCGCATGGAAGAACTACTATGTCCCCTACATGATCGAAAACTACTTCAAGGACAGTCGGTACATGACCATCGACAACCAGCTGGTGCTGTGCGTGTTCGGCTCCGACAAGCTGAAAACCACCCTGGGCAGCGAAGCGGCTGTGAAGGAAATCTTTGACTATCTGGAAGAAGAAGTACAAAAACTGGGCTTTGACGGGATGATCTATCTGGCCTGCGGCACTTCTTCTGATTCCCTGGCCGCCATGGGCTTTGACGGCAGCTACGCCTATAACTGGGGGACCTCCGGCTATGACGTGGAAGTGAACAAAAACCGGATGCTGTCCAGTGCTTCCGTACAGTCCATGTATACCGTCCCCACCGTCAGCGTAGGCTTCAACAGCATCCCCTGGCACGGCATCCGCTACCCCATGATGACCGTAGAAGATTACGAAACCGCCCATCTGTGGGTGCGTGACGAATACCTGCCCCAGTATGCCACAAAGGATACATGGCAGGAAAAGTTTGTGATGCTGTCCACCTGGAACGAATACGGGGAAGGTACTTATATCATGCCCTCGGCAGGCAACGGCGGCTTCGGCTATCTGGATGCCCTGCGGAAGGTGTACACGGCGGAAGAACCGGACGAAAAGCTGAACCAAATCCCCGATGCCAGCCAGAAAGCCCGGATCAACCATCTGTATCCCCAGCACCGGCGGCTCCTGCGGAAAACCGGGTATTATGATGTGACCGAACACAGCGTTCTCACGGAAATCTTCACCATTGACTATACGAACAAAAACAATGTTTCTCCCAGCCGGGTGGGCAATCTGGCGTATACCGATGAAGGGATTACCGGTTATGTGGACGGGGACACCCTGATCGTCAAGACCGGACTGAATGTGGCCGCCGCCGATTCTCCGTATGTGCGGGTGACACTGGCGGCTCCCAAGGGTACGGCATGCGAAGTGTTCTTCATCACCGACACCTCTCCGGACTGGGCACAGAGCAAGTCCTTCCAGTTCCACTCCACCGTGGACGGCAAGAACGAATATGTACTGGACATGAGCAGCAAGGGCGAATGGAAGGATATCATCACCGGTCTGCGGGTAGACCCCGGACAGGTGGCGGACGGTACAGGAGACCCGGAAAAGAACTGGTTCACCCTGACTTCCGTGGAATTCATGAGCGACCCCAGCCGTACCCTGTGGATCAACGAACAGGCGGTGGATATGCAGCTCTATAAGGAAACCTCCCACGACGGTCAGACTGTGATTGCCTTTGATCCGAAAATTGCACTGGACTACCTGCTGAATGTATTCTACCAGTGGGACTGGGAGCATAAGACCCTGACAATCCACGGCTGTGACCATACACTGGAATACCGGATCGGCTGGGATAAGTATCTGCTGGACGGGCAGGAAAAAGAGCTGGGCTATGTCCTGTATCTGCAGGACGGTCTGCCGATGATCCCCATTGAACAGCTCTGCCGGGATCTGGGGTATACCTGCGAAACCGTGGACGATGAAATCCGGATCAGGACCGCTCAGTATGACTATTTTGCCGGTATGGACGACCGTATCCCCGGTCAGTGGGAATTTGAAACCGACGGCGACAACGAAGGCTGGCATTCCACCCATATGAGCCTGCAGACAGTGGGCGGCACCATGACAGCGGCATCCATCACCGATCACCGTGACCCCATCATCCAGCTGGGCAAAGAAGTGAATCTGACGGCAGCCGACTACGGCAGTGTGGAAATCCGGTGCCGCTGGAGCCATGACGGAGTAAGCGCCGACAGCATCAGTATTTATTTCACCACCGATACGGAAAGCAGCATGAGCGAAAACCT
>JAFQGY010000331.1 GCA_017415325.1 Clostridia bacterium | reverse complement strand
GGTACCAGTCGGCTTTCTTCACGCTTTCGGGATCTCCCACCGGCAGAGCAGCAATCTTTTCGTCAATCATGGCCCGTACCCCGGAGGTACCCAGGGTCATCAGCCGGTCGTAGTCGATGGCCATATGGGAATCCTGCCCCACAGGGGTATGCAGCTCACCCATGGCATATTTTTCCAGCAGAGCCCATTCGGCACGTTCTTCTTCCGTCAGCGGCACATCCGCAGGCTTCCCCACGATCAGCTCACCGGGATCAATGGACACCTGCCAGTTTTCGTAGGCATCCGCAAAGGCAAGGGCATACCGCCGGGAACTGCTGGCTTCTCCCCGCCGGGCTACATAGGATTTCTGGAACAGGTAATAAAACGGTGTATAGTCGATCCGGGGTTCCAGCGCGGCCAGCCGGAGGGACTCGATCCGATTCTTGTCGTACATAACTGCCTCCTTTGATGGGGATTGAATCTCTTTGGTTAGAGGATACCATGTTTTGGGAGCTGTGTCAATGGGATTCTGTGAATTTGCATGAAAAAACTGCACATACCACAGGCACATGCAGTTTCGCACAGATCAATCCGTAATTTCCGGATCCCCCATGCTTTCGTCTCCCAGATACACCGGGTGGGGTTTCCCTGCATACGGATCCATAATCGCCCGCCGCAGCTTCGAGGGATACAGCGGTGCCGTGTTCAGCGTGGCAATGTCCAGCCAGTCCTCACCGATCTGGTTGGTGTCTCCGTGCAATACCGCATTGTCCGCTTCCCCCAGAAAGGTACACCGGAACACCAGATCCACCCTGTGAAAGGCTTCTCCCCGGCATCCTTCCACCACAAACACCAGATCCTCCACTGAAACCCGGATCCCCAGCTCCTCAAGAACTTCCCGCTCCACCGTTTCCGGCAGCAGCTCCTCCGATTCCTGCCCCCCGCCCGGCATAATGTAGAACACCCCATCCGCATCCTGTAGTTTCACCGCCAGCATCTTTCCGTCACGGATGATCAGTGCCTTGCCGGAATTGCGTATCCCTCTCTCCATAAAAACCTCCCGAAAACAAACGACCCGCCCCATAGAGCAGATCGTCTGTCAGAATATTTCTTATCTCTGATTTCTTACTTCTTATTTTCCTCAATACCGGTTGTCGTAGATCCGGGTGGATTTCTTTTCGCTTCTGGGCAGTTCTCCCATAGCCACTGCCTTGGGTTCGATCAGCAGACCGATTTTGGTCTTGAAAACGGAACGAACCACTTCTTCCATGGCTTCCTTGTTGGCTTCCGGATTGATCTCAAAGAACAGCGTCATGATGTCCTTGCCGTTGAGATGGTCGATCATCACCTGATATTCGCTGCTGACACCGTTTACATCCCGCAGTACGTCTTCGATCTGTCCGGGATAGATGTTCACGCCCTTGACCTTCACCATGTCGTCGCTGCGGCCGATGATCCGGTCGATCCGGGGATACCGCAGACCGCAGGAGCAGGGTTCGGTGACAATGCGGGACAGGTCGTGGGTACGGTAACGGATCAGCGGTGCGCCCTGTTTCCGCAGTGTGGTGATGACGATTTCGCCGATTTCTCCGTCGGGCAGGGTCTTGCCGGTCTTGGGATCGATGATTTCCAGATAGATATAGTCATCCCAGTAGTGCATGGGTTCGTCCTTGGCACAGTTGATACCGATGCCGGGGCCGTAGATTTCCGTCAGTCCATAGATGTCGTACAGTTCCACGCCCAGCTCATCGGAAATTCTGGCACGCATCTTGTCGCCCCAGCGTTCGGAGCCGATCACGCCCTTGCGCAGCTTGATCTGATCCCGGATGCCGCGCTTTTCGATTTCTTCCGCCAGCAGCAGGGCATAGGAGGAGGTGGCGCAGAGAACGGTAGAGCCCATGTCCACCATCATTTTCAGCTGTTTGTCGGTGTTGCCGGGGCCCATGGGGATGGCCATAGCGCCCAGACGTTCACAGCCCAGCTGGAAACCGATCCCGGCGGTCCAGAGGCCGTACCCGGGGGTGATGTGAATCCGGTCGCGGCTGGTGATGCCGGCTACTTCATAACAGCGGGCAAACATGGTGGTCCAGTCTTCCACGTCCTGCTTGGTGTAGGGGATGATGATGGGAGTGCCTGTGGTGCCGGAGGAGGAGTGGATCCGGACGATTTCGGAATCGGGAACGGCCTGGTTGCCCAGCGGATATACGTCCCGCAGTTCTCCCTTTTCGGTGAAGGGCAGTGCTTCAAAATCTTCCGGGGTTTTCAGATCGTCCGCTTCGATATGGGCCAGTTTATCCTTGTACAGAGGGGTGCCGAACTCCTTCAGAACCCGGATCCGGTCTTTTACCAGAGAAAGCTGTGTGTCGTTGATTTTCATGATATACTCCAATCTTTGTGAATGCAAATGCTTTCTGACGCAGATGCATGATAAAATTTTCTGATTCCGGCGGGAAGAAAACAAAAACAGCTTCTGCCCACAATATAGGGACAAAAGCTGCTAGCAAACTTCTGCGATACCACCCTATTTCGCCACATAAAAGTGACGCACCTCATGACGTACAGCACGATACGTCTGCCAGAATTACGGTTGGCTTCCGTCGCTCCTACTCTGTACAGGAAAAATACCGT
>JAFQGY010000330.1 GCA_017415325.1 Clostridia bacterium | reverse complement strand
GCGTTTTATGAATTGTATAAAAAGAATCTCCAGGACAGACTTAAAAAGAATACTTGGAAAATGAAAACGAGTGTGATCGAAAGCAAGATTCTTCCGTACTTCAAAAAGAAGCGTATGTGCGATATAAAACCGAGAGACATTCTTTGCCACCAATGCAAACAAACTCGGAAACGGACTGGATCCTGCATTCTATGATACACACATGAAGGCAGTTAACGAAACCAGTTCGGTTGCAAATACAGTTCTTTCTACGGTTACCGGTTGGATCGGTAATATACTCACGATATTCTCAACTTCTCTGATGATTTTCCTGATTGATCCGATCTTTATTGTATTTGCGGTAATCCCGATGGTCTACACCCTTTCTATGGGGAAGAAATTAAACCAGCTTCGGTATAATTATGATATGGAGATGGCTGAAAAGATCCGTGAACGCGACTATATCAAGAGAACCTTTTATCTTGCAGATTTCTCCAAAGAAATGCGTCTGACGGGAATTTCCAACGTGCTGTTCGGCAGATTTTTTGACATCATTGCTGATCTTAAGAATATCATTAAGAAGCACGGACTGAAAATCGCTGTTGTGGATTACTTTAATATTGTCATACAGTATGTTATTCTCTTTATCGGAAGCATTGTTTACTCTACCTATAAAACTGTTGTAGCAAAAACCATGTTGTTCGGTGACTGCGTGATTGTGGTCAACAATATAGTCAACACCGCATCCGCTATTCAGGGAGTGGTATGGGGATATATGTCTATGCACAGCAACTCTCTGAAAATCCAGAATATCCGAGCGTTTCTGGAATATGATCCTGTTATAAAGACAGCGAAAATTCCGCCGAAGTGCCTGCAGAAAACAAAACCATATCTTTCAAAAATGTCAGCTTCTCTTATACAGCGGATGGAAAAGAGATTCTGAAGAATATCTCCTTTGAGGTCCAGCCGGGGGAAAAGATCGCACTTATTGGTCACAATGGAGCCGGTAAAACAACTCTCGTGAAACTCTTGCTGCGTCTGTATGATCCAACCTCCGGAAGTATCACGCTTGATGGACGGGATATCAAAGAATACAAGGTATCTTCTTACCGCAAGTATTTTGGTGCAGTGTTCCAGCATTTCAAGGTGTTCTCCATGAGTGTGATGGAGAATATTCTGTTGAAAGGTAATATTACAGAATCCGAAAAAACAGCTGCATTGGAAGGGATGAAAAACAGTGGTGTTTACGCTAAAGTGATGTCGCTGGACAAAAAAGAAAATACCGTTCTTACCAAGGAATTTGATGAAAACGGTACGGTCTTCTCCGGTGGTGAAAATCAGAAAATTGCCATCGCAAGAGTTTTTGCAAAGCCATGCAATTTTGTAATCATGGACGAACCTTCCTCGGCGCTGGATCCGATTGCGGAATATAAAATGTATGAGGCAATGATGAAAGCCTGCCGGGATAAATCTGTGATTTATATTTCCCACAGACTTTCCTCCGCAGTTCTGGCAGACAGGGTTTATCTTATGGAAAATGGTGAAATCGTGGAAAGCGGTACCCATACAGAACTGCTCCAAAAAGACGGAAAATACGCTGATATGTGGCGTAAACAGTCGGAACAGTACCAGAAAGGAGTGGAAATCCATGCTTAAAACATTGAAAAATTACTTCTTTCTCTTTGGATTTGCGGCAAAGCATACCCATTTCATCTGGTGGTGTATCGTTGACGGTATTATCTGGGCACTTTATCGTTCCTTTACCACGGTTGTTTTCATAAAATATCTGTTTGACTGGATCGAACAGGGGAAACCGTTCGGGCAGATCATGGCTATCGTGGCGGCGATGGGAGTTTACATGATGCTCATTTATGTGTTCCACGAAAAATTCTACTGTTTTGTACGTCCGCGGACACAGCAGCAGCTTCATGAAAAAATGCACGCCAAGCTGTTCAAAAAAGCGATCAGTCTGGATATCTCCTGCTATGACGATCCCCAATTCTATAACGATTACGTATGGATACTGAACAATTTCGAGAACGAAGTCATGGATGTCGCTTTTGATATCAGCAAATTCATCAACCGGATTCTATCGTCTGCGATTATTATAACTTTGGTTGCTACCATTGATATTTTTGTGGTTATCGCAATTGTTTTTGCTGTGACAGTTTCTGTTATACTGAAGTATTTCAACACAAAGCTGGATTTCGCAAAACAGGAGGAGCTGAAACCATCTGAGCGTAAAGCGGACTATATTGGCAGAGTATTCTACCTTGCCGAATATGCGGAAGAAATCCGTCTGAGCGATGTTTCTGAAATTCTGAACCGTGATTTTGAAGATGCGGTGGACGAGCAGATTTCCATTAACCAAAAGTACGGCAGAAAACTGTTCTTCATGGGCATCATCCGGGATTTGTCCTCGTCCGTTCTGATCAATGTAGGCATCATTACACTGCTTGTATATAAGATCATGGTGGAAAATTCCATATCTCTTGGTGATTTTACAGCCTCTATCGGCGGTACATGGACATTGTTCTGGCAGCTCAATAATCTGCTTGATTACTTTACAAAGCTGAAAGGTCACAGCCTGTATGCGGAACGTCTGAAAAAATTCCTGGGGTATGAACCTGCAGTAAAGGACAGCGATACGGCAGAAGGAGTTCCGGCATTTGACTCACTCACGCTGAACAATGTTGGCTTTATCTATCCAGGTACAGAAAAACAGGTGTTGAAGAATCTCTCCCTTAATATCAAAAAAGGTGAAAAGATCGCTCTTGTTGGTTATAATGGTGCGGGTAAATCCACGCTTATCAAGCTGCTGATGCGGTTATATGATCCAACATCCGGTACAATTGATTGGAATGGAACAGACATCCGTAATCTGAAGGTCAAAGAGTATCATGAGAAATTCGGTACAGTCTTTCAGGATTTCCAGATATTTGCTGTTTCCGTTGCAGAAAACGTAAAAGCGGATGTTGTCTCTGAAAGTGATCGTGATAACATCGCAGCGGCACTCGAGAGAAGCGGACTTTCCCCAAAAATAGCGGAACTACCGGATTGGATTGACACCGAAGTTACAAGAGAATTTGCCGAAAACGGTGCCAATTTCTCAGGCGGTGAGTGTCAGAAGCTGGCAATCGCAAGAGCATTCATGAAAGCTGCAGATCTGATTATCCTTGACGAACCTTCCTCTGCCCTTGATCCCATGAGCGAATATGAGTTGAACCACACCATGATGGCAGCGGCAAACGATAAGACTGTGATCTTCATCTCGCACCGTCTTTCCACAACCATCATGGCTGACCGGATCTATATGCTGGATAGCGGTGAGCTGATCGAAGAAGGCAGTCATGATGAACTGATGGTGAAGAACGGCAAATATGCGGAAATGTTCCATACACAGGCAGAAAAGTATCAGAAAGACTATTTGTGTACCATATAAAGGAGGATTACGAATATGAAATACAGAATCGGTATGATCGGCAGCGGTTCCATCAGCCGTTCCCACACTTATGGTTTCGACAGGCTGAATACATATTATGATGATGTGCAGGTGGAAAAAGCTGTTATCTGTTCTCCCCATATCACAGAGGAAAAAGCAAAAGATATGGGTTGGAATGAAACAGCAAACGACTGGAAAAAAGTTGTTACGAGGGCTGATATTGATGTGATTGATATCTGTGCCTACGACTATCTGCATTATGAAATTGTTAAAGCTGCCATAGCAAACGGTAAAATGGTAATTTGCGAAAAACCTCTTGCAGACACCTATGAACAGGCTATGGAACTTGCAGAACTTGCTAGGAGTAAGAACATCAGAGCTACTGTTTGTACGAATTATCGCTATATTCATGCCATCAGATGTATTGAACATCTTGTGAAAAGTGGTGAACTGGGTGATATTCGCTTTATCCACGGCTCCTTCAAGATGGGTTGGGCAATCGATCCCAATGGCGGTATGAACTGGCGGCTCAATCACCGATATAGTCCCTGTGGTGTTCTGGGGGATCTCGGGACACATATTATTGACCTGTGCAGATATATAGGACTGGAATTCCAGGATGTCTGCGGCATGAGTGAGGTTTACGGCAAGGTCAGACCGGAAGGGGATCAGCTCGTTACTACTGAATCCAATGAGTTGTCCGCATTTACTGCACGATTCACTAACAATGCTTTGGGAAACTTTGAATTTTCCAGAGTAACCATGGGCAGCAGCGGAATGATGTTTGAAGTACACGGTACCCGTGGGAGTGTGAAGTATCATAAATATGATTTCAATAAACTTGAGGTTCTGATTCCGCATCTGTATCCAGACTACAAGTGGGATTATGGAAAGATTGATGCTGGTGAAATTCTGCCATTTGATTATAAATGGGATGATGGATTTAATCAGATGGATACATATACATTGCTGTTCTATGATTTTTTGATGGGGAGTGGGAAAGCTCCGATACTGGAAGATGGTACGGAGTGTTGTAGGATTATAGATACAGTGCTGAAGTGAAGAATATCAATACCGTCGATAGTATCTACTATGGGCGGTATTGTTTTCTATTTGTGAATGGGTGTTGCAATGATACATAGATTTGTATATTCACTACATTCTGATAGATAATTATGTGTTTTGTATTCACAAGACAACAACTCTCACAAAGCAACACAAAAACACGGTGGGTACATTTTTATTCCGTATAAACACATCATCGCCAAAATAAACTCAAAACACAAATCACTCCATCAAAACACGACTTCGATCAAAAATTATACGAAAATAAGATGCATATTCAGATCAGCAAAAACATATGAAAAGCGCTTGACAATTTCGTAAACATTCCTTCACGTAAATCCACTTATATAGCACAAGTAATTGTTCGCTGGTAATGGTGATCGCAACCCCACTTCTTTAGAGATATAAAATAGATCAATATAAATCTTTAACACAACTCAAAATCAGCTTATAATCATAAACTTTATGACAAAACATAAACACCCCCAACACAATATTTGCTAACCATTTTTTCCGACCACCATATATAGATCCCAAAGTAATTGTCTGGTGTATAAGAGTAATGTTACATCTATACGCACTTCAGCAAAAAATATAATTCTCGTTCCAGCCAATTGTTGTGAACCGTACATACACATCCCATTTTTGCATTTTACACGTTTTGCGCACTCTTTATGTACTCATTTTTTGTTCCAAGTACTTGACAAACCATTTGTCTTATGATATAATATATATACGATAATTGTACAGGAGAGGTGACGCCAAATGCTTGATGGATTCAGACCTATCAGTATAACGTCCGGGCTTCCCACGATGACTTTGACCAAGAACGGAATCGGGTTTAACAAATCTGCAATATTAAAAATTGATGGCCCCAAGTATGTTCGTGTTCTGCTTAATTCCGAAAAGAACATGGTGGCCATCTGTCCGTGCCGTGAAGATGATGATTACGCTACACCGTTCGCGAAAGATGGACGCAAAACCGTCAATGTACGATGGAATAGTAAGGATTTTACATCGACCACTGCATCTATGATGAAGTGGGACGGCAGTACTCGCGGAAAAAAAGTCACCGGACAATATTATCCAGATGAAGATACGCTCGTATTTGATATGAACAACGCCGTTGATCTGGATGGGTCAGATGACGATTAAACAGATCAATACAAAAGAGAAAACCAGATAGAGTAAACAGTTGGCGCTGCTTACCTATCTGGTTCCTTATCAGCATACGAATGATACGCATACTGAAAATAATGCATATTTAGTATACCACTTGCGTGTGAACGTAACGTGAATAAAAGATGAATTTTGATTCACATCGCTGATTTTTCTCTTTTGTTTTGAAATATAAAACAAAAGGATGGATTATATATGATCCCAAAACATTTATCAGACCTGTTAGGTCTGAATATCAGTGGTCATGCTGATATCGACTTTGTAGATGTAGATACCTCTACTGATACAGAGCTTTTTGTCGACCCTTGCCTTATCAAGATATCTGACGATGCGATGTGTGTGAACGCACAGCGGACAATCGACAGTTTCTTCGATAAGCTCTATGCAAACTACAAATTTACCGCTGCAGGTCCTGAAATCGATGAGTTGCTTCAGCATTTAGGAGAACGAAATGAAGCGCGTATGGGATACGGAAATGGTCGTAACGGCAAAGGCAAGACAGCCGAGGGAATGAAAGATATTCTCGTTGATTTACACGATTTAATTCGCAAAGGGATTAAAATGGAACACCCCATTGACCTGCCGCTGTTCTTGAAAAAATTCGATAAGGATTGTATGTCAGATATGTTAATCAATATCCTCTACAAAGACTTTTCTGATTTTACATTAGAACAGTGCAGACGGTATAACATTAACACCGAGCCGTTGAATGCGGAACGTTATTTCTGGGATGCAGCAACAGGCTCATGGCAGCTGTACACGGGGAATTGTTTAAGAATCAATGGCAGGGTCTTTATTATGGTTCCCAAGTCTATCGTGCGAAAAGGTTACTATTACAATACAAGCCAGTATTTTAATAGTATGATTGCAACACGTATACAAGCTGATCGGACGGAATATATCGATGGCAGAAAATATGCACCCAATAAGCAGGACATCCGCGAGGATGAAATCAACACTTATGGCTCTCTTATACAGACTGCCCGTATTCATACAGAAAATGATCCATCGTATCTTGTAGATTATCACAGCAACATGAGTAAAGCATACTCAAATCGCGGGATGACCGATGATGAGCTTGATGCATATATCTATGGTGCCAAATCCGAAACAGCTTAACTAAACGGTAACAGTACGAATTTAGTGGTAGTTCGTACTGTTTTTTTGTATTAATATGATTTAATTTGCTAATATGTAAAAACTTGGTTCGATTGATTGACATGATATTAATTTATACTGATATACATAATATATGCTGAACAAAAAGTTCAGAGAAAAATTATAGGATGCACAAAGTACAGGTTATTGTATAAGCACTAATTCGATACCTATATGACTTTAATTTTTGTAATAACATCTGCTGGAATAGAATATATCTCTTAAAAATGATATAAAATATATCAATTAATAGATTTATATTGACAAATCGGAGACTTTATGTTATACTTAAAAGACAATAAGGTATTCTTGAATGAGGAGGTAACTTTTATGTTTTCATATATCCATCTGGAAAACTTTAAATCTTTCGAGAACATTACCTTCGATTTTCACAAAAACAAACATGAAGCGAAGAAAATGATTGCCGTCTATGGCGAGAATGGCAGTGGCAAGTCGAACTTTGTATCAGCCTTCGAGGTTCTGTGGATGTTTTTTAAGTGTCTGCCACACAGAAAAACAGATACAAGTATTCTGAAATTGCTGGCATTGGCAAAGGAGTCAGTGGATATTTCTTTAGACCCAGCGGCCATAGATGCAATGCTGGATGCCCATAAATGCCAGACTGATCTCCTTACATTTCTATACAACTGTAGAATGGCTGACTGTGTAGCCCCCACAATCATTGAGTTCGGTTTTATCATTGACACAGTAGAAGGACATTATACTCTGAAATTTGCAGATCAAATTCTGTACGAAGAATTATATTATCTCCATAATAAGAGGAGATCAAAGCTTTTTGTGATTTCACAGAATGATTCCGGAATTCAGTCCGATTTGTCTAAAGTAACAAATAACAAATCGTATCAGAAGGAATTGAAAGAACTGCTTAATAAATACTGGGGAAAGTATTCATTCTGGAGTATTCTGGGAGATGAGCTGCTACAGAAAAACGCAGCTTATATGGTAAAAAATCTTAGTAAATCCGTTTCCACAGTCTTTCTTACATTGATGTCCACATCATCCTCTTATCAACCATCTGCGCCTAAAGAAGAAATTATGAATAATTCCTATCAGATGGCTTTTCCAGTTTCCCTTGATATTGTATTTGGTCAAACATCGATTAAAAACGAAGAGTATCTGAATCGGTATGAAGAACTGTTAACTGACTATTTGTCTCAGTTATATCCAGATGTTGTGGAGGCATACTACAAAAAGGATTATCTCAACAATGGAATTCTGTATCAATTGTATCTCAGGAAGAAGATTGCCGGACAGATAAGAGATATCAATTTTAATCTAGAATCCACAGGAACCCGAAAACTGGTTGATGAATTGCAGCCCCTTGTCAATGTTCTTTACGGTTTTGTTTCGGTTTATGATGAAATTGACAGCAATATCCATGATTTGCTGATGCGAAATCTGCTTATGTCTCTTGCAGAGAATATCCCTGAAGGCGGACAGCTTATTTTTACAACGCACAACACCCTTCTTCTTGAGACAATCGATCCCAATTCCGTATATATAATAAACCTTGACAGTGAAGGTAACAAAGAAGTTTCCTGCTGCAGCGACTATGATTATAAGCGGATTCAGAAAACAAACAATCTGCGGAATTTGTACCTGAAAGGAATGTTTGGTGGAATTCCTTATTCAACAGGAATTGATTTTTCCTTTGCTGACACATCAGACGTGAATGAAACAGAAGGTGTTTCGGAGGAATAAGTCATGGCAGGAAAAACTTTATACTACTGTAAGGGCTTAGTTATATGCCATGGATTGAGCGAAAAAATCATTGTTGAAGAAATAAAGAGTCGATTAAGAATTCCTTTAGCTGTCTATTCAAAGAATAACGGTAGGAACAGCATACAGATTAATGGGCTTCCGGCATTGTTTAACTCAGAGAAGACCTTTAAGAGCAGAACGGATTTTCTGAAGTTTTATGATAATATCGAGCATGACAAAAAAACTTTAAAAAACTTCAAACTGTTTCCTGTCATGGACACAGATGATGCTGATAAAAAGAGTATTGAAAATTATAGTTCCAATAACTTCCTAAAGGATCACTGGCTCCGTGACTACATACACCCAATCTATACTACTCCTTCTCTGGAGGATGTACTTGTAGATGCTGGTGTTATTGACCATGTTTTTGCTGACAGTGAAAAAGTCAGTGGTTACAGGACATTGTTTATAAAATTGACGAAAGAGTTGGGAAGCAATACGGAAATTGTCCGGCTTCTCTATTCTGCTACCCAAAAACAACATAGTTCAAAAGTAAGATCAAATATCAGTGAATTTTTTGAATACTGTCTGGAATGGGCGGGGGAAATAAAAATTCGATAACTATTTAGATGATATTGTGTAAAAATAGAGATATTGGAATTCTTGCGAAATAAAGACACAAAATATTTATGGGAATGAAATAGTATGGGAGATACAGAAATGCCAACAAAACCAAAAGTGTTTATTTCTTATTCATGGGATAATGAGTCTTATAAACTTTGGGTTAAAAAATTAGCCGATGATTTAGCGCAAAACGATATACAACCAATTTTAGATCAGATAGATTTAGTACTTGGAGATCCACTTCCTCAATTTATGGAACAATCTATTTCATGCAGTGATTATGTATTGATTCTGTGTACACCTAATTATAAAGTAAAAGCAGATGCACGCAAAGGTGGTGTAGGTTATGAGGAATCCATTATTACTGCGGATGTTTTTGCACATCAGAATCATCGGAAATACATAACAGTTTTGACCGCTGGAACGTGGGATACTGCAATTCCAACGTGGGCATCCGGTAAATTTGGGATTGACTTATCTACAAGACCATACAGTATGAACGAGTTTGAAAAGTTAATCCAGACAATTACTGGAAACAAAGTGACCAAAGTTGAGAAAGCGTCTGCTACATATTCTCCCCTAAAGTCTTCTCCAAAGCGATATGTTCCTTCAACTTCAAAAGATGAAACAGAATCTGAAGATATAAAAATTGTTGAAATCATAAAAGATGAAATCACTTCGCCGAGAAATGATGGTACAAGAGGATCTGCTTTATATGCAATTCCTTTCAGACTTTCAAGATTACCTTCGCCAATATGGGAAAAGTATTTTATTTATGCTTGGGATAATCCCAGCAGTTTCACATCAATGCATCGTCCGGGGATTGCAAAGGTACGTGGGAGTAAAGTTATCCTTGACGGAACCACCATTGATGAGTATAAAAAATACCATCATGATACTCTTCAATATGCGGTTCTGACTGCCAATAAACAAGAAAAATCTTATCTCCAAGCACAACGGGAACAGGAACGCCGTGCACAGGAAAAAGAACAACAGTTTAGAAATAAAATCGAAGCAGAAGTTGATGACATTGTATTCTGACTATAGGTCTTGCGGGAACCGAAGTTGACATTATATCTGTTATATGGTATAATACAGATAATTCAAACCAAGCTTTGCCGGCAGTGATAGCATCCGCCGATAGCTGTTTGATAGCAGAAAGTCATATACCCCATAGAATACGGATACCACACATCAAATAAAACCAAACGGAATCAAATCGCCCATACAAAATTGTTTAGATTTCGGTTCCATTTGGCGAGTGGGAATGATTCTGTAACTGCACTTTCTCTGGTGTAGACCTGAGAAATCGACGTTTTCGGACGTATGCGGCAACAGAATGGCAACACAAGCACATTATTTCTGAATAAAAGCAAAGAGCTAACTGATTTGTGAATGGTCAGTTAGCTCTTTTTGTGTTTAATGATATATGCTATCTACGGTTCGCTAAGAATTTCTCTGTTGCTATAATCCGATATATTGGCAGTATAAAAAATAACAGACAGTGTCTGGCAAATCTGTTTCACCTGGCAACTGCAGCTGATAATCAATTGAAGCTTGAATCCAATGTACAATCCAACATACAATTTGTACGTTGATTGTACGTTAACATCTTTTCTCAATATGCAAACATTTCTGTTCCAAATCCTGTACTTCATCACGTTCAGCGAGAATAGAATGATTGCACCGATCATCAGGAAAAACGGCAAAAGAACATCCGCTTCGGTCTCCCTGCCAATCCGCCCCGCTCCTCACTTCACTGACAACTCCCTCCAAAGCCCTGCACATCTCTACGATGTACCGGGGCTTTTTTGTCGCATAACGTACCTTTTCATTCATATCCTCTAACAAACTTTCCCCGGATATGGTATGATGCAGATACAATCCGCACAGGAGGACATATCCATGATTGAAATACTCCCTTTGATACACCGAACGGCAATGACTTTGTCCGGAGGAGAGGCCGGAGATGGTGCGGATGCCGGGCGTTGGTCTGTGGTGCAGCTGCCGCAGCAAATTCATCCGGATCCGGAAATCCGGCACAGTCATGCGATGTACCGCCGGGCAGCACCTTCACCGATTCCACCTTCCGTGAGACAAACGCCGGTGTGCCTGCCGGGGAGGGAATTTTTTCTTTCTTTTTCCCGGAAATCTGAAAAAAAGCCATGACATTTCCGCCGTAATCCTGTATAATACACATATACATCAATATCGGGAGAATACGATCATGAAACTGGGACTTTTTACCGATCCCCACTACAGCCATCAGGAATTAACCTGCTCCACCCGCCGTCCGGTGCTCTCCTACGGCAAAGTCCGGGAGGCGATGGAAGCTATGGCCGGATGCGATCTGGTGCTCTGTCTGGGAGACCTGATCAACGACTGCGGTAACTCTGCGGAAAACCGGAAGCGGCTGGCGGAAATGGCCGCACTGCTGCACAGCTTTTCCATGCCTGTATACTGTCTGCCGGGGAACCACGACTACGAAGCCTTTACACTGACAGAGTTCCAGCAGATCACCGACTGTCTGGCTCCACCCTCTGTTCTGCGGCTCTGCGGGAAGACCCTGCTGTTCCCCAATGCATCCTACAGGGAAGACGGCACGCCCTATGACGGAAATCCTGTCGACTGGACGGACAGCTGTATTCCCTCTTCCGAGCTGGGTCTGCTGCGCCGGACGCTGGCGGAACCGGAGACAGAGGAAGCCTATGTGTTCCTGCATCAGAATCTGGATCCGGACGTGGAAGGCCACCACATCATCCGCAATGCGCCGGAAGTACGGGCACTGCTGTCCTCCTCCGGCAAGGTGAAGGCGGTCTTGCAGGTACACTACAATCCCGGGCACGAAAACTAAATCGACGGTATCCGGTACCATACCCTGCCCGCCATGTGCGAGGGGGAAGAAAACCGGTTTTCAATCATAGAACTGTAACACAGCAAAGGAGACATCACCATGGCATTTCTCACTGAAAAGGACAGAACCTACACCACCCCCGAGGACATCTGCGCCCATCTGGGGGACGATTACGATAAATTCTGCGGCGCCATTGTACCGCCCATTTTCCAGAACTCCCTGTTCGTGCAGCCCACCGAAGTCAACGGTCTGACCCAGACAGAATACGCCTACACCCGGGTAAGCAACCCCACCGTGGACATTGCCGAACGGAAAATCGCCGCTCTGGAAGGCGCAGACGGGGCACTGTGTTTCGGTTCCGGCATGGCGGCCATCAGCAGTGCAATCCTGCATTTTGCAAAGACCGGCTGCCACATCGTTGCGGTTTCCTCCATCTACGGGCCTTCCGCCTCCCTGATCCGGGACTGGCTTGCCCCCAAGTTCAGCGTGACCTTCACCTTTGTGGACGGCGGCAACATCACAGAAATCCGGGATGCCATCCGTCCGGAAACCAGCCTGATCTATCTGGAAAGCCCCTCCTCCCTTGTATTCCGGATGCAGGATCTGGAAGCGGTTGCCGCTCTGGCAAAGGAACACGGCATCGGCACCGTCATCGACAACACCTACGCCACTCCCCTGCACCAGAATCCCCTGCGCCACGGCATCGACATCGTCTGCCACACGGCCACCAAGTATCTGGGCGGACACAGCGATATTCTGGGCGGAGCGATTGCAGCCAGCAAGGAAATCATTTCCTCCATTCAGGGGAAGGAACGCGCTCTTCTGGGCGGCAACATGGATCCCCATCAGGCATGGCTTCTGATCCGCGGCATCCGCACCCTGCCCCTCCGTCTGAAGCAGCATGGGGAAAACGGACTGAAAATCGCAGCCTTCCTGGAAACCCATCCCGCCGTGGAAACCGTCTACTACCCCGGTTCCGCAACCTACACACAGAAGGATCTGTTTGCAAAGTACCTGACCGGTACCAACGGTCTTCTGAGCTTTACGGTCAAGGGGAACGCCGACACAGCCAAAGCGGTTGTCGATCATCTGCACCATTTCCAGAACGGCTGCAGCTGGGGCGGGTTTGAAAGCCTTGCCATCTACATCGGCGGCGACACCGGCACGCTGCTCCGCATTCACGCCGGGCTGGAAGATGCAGGGACTCTGATCGAGGATCTGAACCAGGCTCTGAACCGGGTTCTGTGAGCATCCTTTTGTTCTGAGGTATATTTTTTGTACTGGCGTACAGCGGGGGGGAGATTCTATGGCCATAGAAAGGGGAAGATGGCTTTTGCTTCTGCTTACAGCGGTATAGTATTCTCTATGACCATAGAGGGGAGGTAACTTTCGTACTGGCGTACAGCGGTTTAG
>JAFQGY010000329.1 GCA_017415325.1 Clostridia bacterium | reverse complement strand
TTGGTCAGGAAGGGCAGCTTCCAAAGATCGTCAACGGAAGCGATGTCGCCGGGTTCCACACCCTGAGCCTTCATCTTGTTCCGGTAGTACTCATTGTTGTTCCAGACATGGTTCACGGTCTTCACAAGCCGTTCGTCCTGCCATGCCCGGAGCTGTTCTCTTGATGCGGTTTCAATTTCTTTCTGATAATAACGCTTTTCCATGGGAAATCCTTTCTTACCGACACGAAAATGTACGATAATTCTAAATTTAAGTCCACAAGAAATTTTAGCAGAAAAAACGAAAAATATCAAGTATTTTGTCTGGAAATTTATGAAATGTTTATTTTTGCCAGCGGAACAGGCAGTAAATGTGAAAAAAGCATAAAATCAGAAGGGTGGATACCGGTTTTGTAGTGCAGAAGATACTATAAAAAGATAGCGTGCATATAATTCAGCGACGAAAATATGTATACA
This sequence comes from Clostridia bacterium, assembly GCA_017415325.1. Taxonomy (GTDB): domain Bacteria; phylum Bacillota; class Clostridia; order Oscillospirales; family CAG-272; genus UMGS1696. Next base: position 6,853 of record JAFQGY010000329.1, on the reverse strand, counting down.
CAGTGAATGAGAACAGTTAATAAATATTCACACAAAATACAACAGAATCCGCAGAGCAGTCATGATATACTGTATAAAGCATAAGAATATACAGGACAATGAATATATAAATTGCGGAAGAAAAAAACATACCTGCAGGAAAATTCACCTGCCGTTCATTGACATTACGGAATTTGTGTACTATAATATAAGGTTGAACAGACCTGTATTCTGTGTACAATATACCATTAAATAGACGAAAGAAGGAATCCCAATCATGTCCAATACCGAACACGGCGGCATCCAGATCGAGCTCGCCCATATTTTCCCGATCATCAAAAAATGGCTGTATTCCGAAAAGGAAATCTTCCTCCGGGAAATCGCCTCCAATGCCTGTGACGCCGTAACCAAGCTGCGCCGTCTGATCTCTCTGGGGGAAGCAAAGGGTGTGGATGCGGAAAACGCGAAGATCACAGTAACTCTGGACAAAACTGCCAGAACCATCACTGTTACCGATGAAGGGATCGGTATGACCGAAGAAGAACTGCGCAGGTATATCTGTCAGATCGCTCTTTCCGGCGCACTGGACTTTATCCAGAAGTACGAAGGGGAAGGAGATGCCTCCCAGAACGGTATCATCGGTCACTTCGGTCTGGGCTTCTACTCTGCATTCATGGTCAGCGAAACGGTGGAAGTGGTAACCCGGTCCTACACCGGTGCTCCTGCCGTACACTGGACCTGCAATGGTGACGGCGAATTCGATATCACTCCCGATTACGATGTGGATGGAGAAATCGGTGCATACGGTACTGCTGTAATCATGCACATCAGTGAAGAAGGGGAAGAATTCCTGAACGAGTACAAGATGAAGGAAGTTCTGGAAAAATACTGTGCCTTCATGCCCGTGCCGATCTATTTTGTGGACGCGGACAAGCCGGAAGAAGCAGAACAGGAATGCCACTGCCATGAAGACGGTGAAGCGTGTACCTGCGAAGCGGAAGGGAAGGAATGCACCTGCAACAAACCCATCAACGAAACCACTCCTCTGTGGCTGAAAAATCCCTCTGACTGCACCGATGAAGAATATAAGGAATTTTACCGGAAACTGTTCCATGACTATAAGGAACCTCTTTTCTGGATCCATCTGAAAGCGGATTATCCCCTGAATTTCAAGGGTATCCTGTATTTCCCCCGTATCGCCAATGAATACGAAAGCCTGGAAGGACAGGTCAAGCTGTACTACAATCAGGTGTTTGTAGCGGACAATATCAAGGAAGTGATTCCCGAATATCTGCTGATGCTCAAGGGTGTACTGGACTGTCCCGAACTGCCCCTGAATGTATCCAGAAGCTATCTGCAGAACAGCGGATACGTGGCAAAGATCTCTGCCCACATCACCAAGAAGGTAGGGGACAAGCTGAATTCCATGTTCAATACCGACAGAGAAGCCTTTGAAGGCCTGTGGAGAGATCTGAAAACCTTTGTGGAATACGCCTGCATGCGTGACCGGAAATTCTACGACAGAGTCCGGGATATTGTTCTCTTTGAAAAGTGCGGCGGCGGATTTGTGACTCTGAACGAATATCTGGAAGCCGCAAAGGAAAAGCATGAAAACAAGGTATATTACGCCACCGACGCCACTGCCCAGACCCAGTATATCCAGATGTTCCGGAATGAAAACATCGATGTGCTCCTGCTGGACAGAGTAATCGACACCCAGTTCATCACTACCGTGGAAATGAACGGTGAAAACGTAAAATTTGCCCGTGTGGATGCAGAAACGCCTGATGTACTGAAGGATGACGGCGACAAGACCGAAATCCCCGCCCTGAAGGATCTGTTTGCGAAGGTAGCCGGAGAGCATACTTCTATCGCTTTTGACCGGTTCCGGGATGCCGCCGCTCCTGCCATTCTCAATGTATCCGAAGAAAGCCGCAGAATGCAGGATATGATGAAGCTGTACAAGATGGAGGGGATGTCTGACTTCCCGGTGGAATCCACACTGGTGCTGAATACAGCCTCTCCGCTGGTGCATAAACTGACTTCTCTGTGTGATGAAGGCAAGAACGAGCTTGCAGAAACAATCGCACGTCAGATCTATGCCCTGTCCACCATGTCCCAGCGGCCTTTCACTGCCGATGAACTGACCGCATTCCTTACTGACAGCTACAGCATTCTGGAAAAGCTCAGCTGATGAAGCCATTCGATACATACCGGGACAATCTGGCCTATACCGCAAGAAAAAAAGAGAATCTGGAAAAACTGCAGGATGCACAGTTTGCGCAGATGGCAGACAGTGCACTGCAGCTGTGGCGGAATCGTGCGGATACCGACCGGGTTGCAGCCCTGTATCTGACGGGTGACCCGATGGCGGAACCGGATGAATTGCTGACAGATACCGCTTCTTTGTGCACACCGGTATTTGCACGTTTCTGCCGCCATTTCGCCGGGAATCTTTCCGTGTTCGGTCTTCTGGAAAATGAAAAGAATCAACCGGAGGACATAACGGATGCGTTTTCTGACAGCTTATGGAATGAGGACAGCAGCCAGACCGAGCTCCCATCGGGAAACAGCCGCACCGCTTACATGCAGAACAGTTATACCGACAAAGCGTGGCGACGGTTTTCCGAAACGGTATCGGATATGACAGCGGAGTATTTTACCAGTTATCCTGCTGTGTGCGAAGAAGTGTACAATGCCCGGTGCCGGTACTGTATCCTGCCGCTGTATACCTCTGCAGATGGCCAGCTGGTCTCTTTCCGGAAACTGATCGGTAAGTATGACCTGAAGATCTGTCTGGAGACAGAAGTGGAGCTGGCGGATGAATCGGTGATGCGTTTTGCCCTGCTGCGCCGCAGACTGCTGACCGGCTCCGAAGACCATGTGCCCGCCTGTATGGAACTGTCCGCCGTACTGCCGGAAAATGGTTCTGCAGGGGATCTGATTGCCGCCTGTGAAGCTCTGGGAGCTGCGGTGACAGCCGTATATACCATCCCCCTTGCATATGGAGACCGGATGCAGGAATTCTGTCTGGAACTGGATCTGACAAAGGCCGACCTTGCAGGATTGTCTGTATTTCTCGAAGCATCCCAGCTGCGGTATACCGTAGTCGGGCTATATGATATTGTATAAAAATTTATTGAATATTAGAAAGGAACACACGGAATGGAACTTTACATGGAACGGTATCAGGCATGGCTGGCATCACCCGCAGTGGATGAAGCTACCAAAGCAGAACTGAAAGCGCTCGCAGACAATACAGATGAAATTGCGTTCCGCTTCTCGTCCTATATGGAATTCGGAACAGGCGGCCTTCGCTCCAAGATGGGTGCCGGTACCGGTATGATGAATAACTATACTGTAGCACAGGCAACCGAAGGTCTGGCACTGATGATTGATTCTCTGGGAGAAGAAGCCAAAACCAGAGGGGTAGTGATCGGTTATGACAGCCGCCACAATTCCGATACCTATGCCAGACGTTCCGCAGAAGTCCTCACTGCACACGGAATCCGGGTATATCTCTTCGATGCCCTCCGTCCCACCCCCTGCCTGTCTTATGGTGTACGGCATTTCGGTGCCATAGCCGGGATCAATATTACTGCCTCCCATAACCCCAGCGAATACAATGGATATAAGCTTTACTGGGAAGACGGTGCACAGCCGACAGCACAGATGGCCGATAAGGTATCCGAACTGATCCTTTCTGCCGACATTCTGAACGATGTTCCCGGTTCCGATAAAGCTGACTGGGATCTGGTAACCATGGTAGGCAATGATTTTGATGAAACCTATCTGGAAGCACTGCTGAAGGAACAGGTTTATCCTGGTCTGGTTTCCAAGGCGGCAGAACAGCTGAAAATTGTATATACCCCCCTGTTCGGAGCAGGTGCAAAGCTGGTACCGGAAATCATGAAGCGGATCGGTGCAAAGTATATCTATCCCGTAGAAGCACAGATGGCTCCCAACGGTGCATTCCCCGGTCTTGCCAAGCCCAATCCGGAATATCCCGCTTCCTTTGCTCTGGGAATCGAACTGGCGGAACAGGTGAAGAGTGACCTGATCATCGCCACCGACCCTGATGCAGACCGCTTAGGCGTCATGGCACGGGACAAGGATGGTCAGTTCAAGTGCATCAACGGGAACCAGATGGGCTCCCTGCTGCTGGACTATATTTTCAATGCACTGGAAGAACAGGGATCCATGCCCTCTGATGCTTACTGCGTGAAAACCATCGTAACCAGCGAAATGGCAACAGCTATATGTAAGGCACACGGTGTGGAACTGTACAATGTTCTGACCGGGTTCAAATTTATTGCCGAAGTTATCAGAGAACATGAAGAAGCCGGCCATGGTACCTATCTGCTGGGTTATGAGGAAAGCTATGGGTATCTCAAGGGCGGCCATGCCAGAGACAAGGACTCTGTTGTTGCATCCATGCTGATCTGCGAAATGGCAGCATATTACTCTCTGAAGGGTATGACCCTGATTGACGCACTGAATGATCTGTACAAAAAGTACGGATACTTCAGCGAAAATGCTGCGGAAATCTATATGGAAGGTCTGGACGGCAAGGAAGCCATCGCCAATATGATGAATGCTCTGCGGGGACAGACTCCTTCTGAAATCGGCGGCAGTGCCGTGGTGAATATCCGCGACTATCAGGCAGAAACCTCCATGGACGTACGCAGCGGTAAAGTGGAACCTACAGGACTTCCCAAATCCAATGTGCTCTATTATGCCATGGAAAACGGCTGTGTCGTTGTGGCAAGACCCTCCGGCACCGAACCCAAGATCAAGTTCTACATTCTGGCCTGCGGAAAAGACAGCGCCGAAGCGGCAGCCAATACAGCAGCCTGCACCGGTTCCCTGGAAGATCTGCTGGGACTGGAAAGAGGCAGTCTGAAAAAATAAGTGTACCTATGAGGATGGCAGTTTTGCTGTCCTCTTTTTGGTGTGAGAAACAAGCCGGCATACTACGGAAATCTGCATAAAAATACCAAAAGGGATCCCTGACCCTTGTTCGATGTGCTGAAATTTGAAAAAAGGCTTTGCAGAATGCAATTTTTCTGTAGAAAGTACAGGGATGTTGTGGTATAATATATCAGATAAAAGAGAACCCTAAATTAACAGAGAAGGACAGAGTTGCACTATGAAAAAATACTTAGTTCTGGAAAACGGCACCGTATTCACCGGCGAAGCATTTGGCGCAGACCGGGACGTAATTGCAGAAATCGTATTTACGACTTCCATGGTTGGATATGTGGAAGCACTTACAGATACATCCTATAAAGGACAGGCCATCTGCCAGACTTTCCCGCTTGGCGGAAACTACGGCGTATGCCTGGAAGACGCTGAAAACGAAGGGGAAGGTGCATCTGCTCTGATCGTCAGAGAATGTGCAGAAGTTCCCTCCAACTTCCGCTCCGAACTTTCTCTGGATGCATTCATGAAGCAGAAAGGTATCGTCGGTCTGAAAGGAATCGATACCAGAGCTCTGACCAAGATACTCCGGGAAGAGGGAACCATGAACGGAGCCATCGTGTCTGACCCTGCTTCTGTGGATATGGACGCTCTGAAGGCATACACCATTGTAAATCCCGTGGCAGCACTGAGCGTGAAGGAACCTGTTCTGGTAAATCCAGACGGACAGTACAAGATTGCTCTGATCGACTTCGGCCGCAAGAACAGCATCGCAAAGGATCTGGCAGAACGGGATTGCCAGGTACACATTCTCCCTGCCGATACATCTGCCGATGCCATTCTGGAACTGGCTCCCGATGGAATCGTTCTGTCTGCAGGCCCCGGAAATCCGGAAAACAATACCGCAGCCATCGAAACCATCCGTGCGCTGATGGATAAGAAGATCCCCACCATGGGTATCAACCTTGGACACCAGATTCTGGCTCTGGCCAACGGTTTCGCCGTAGAAAAACTTCATTACGGCCACAGAGGTGCCAGCCAGCCCGTTCGCAATCTGGCAGCAGGTCACCTGCATATCACCTCCCAGAACCACAGTTATGCTGTAAAGAACGAATCCATTGATCCTGCCATAGCTGCGCCGTACTTTGTCAACGTAAACGACAACTCCAACGAAGGGCTGATTTATCTGGATACCCCCGCATTCTCCGTACAGTTCCAGCCCCAGTACGCCAACGGTCCCACAGACACATCCTATCTGTATGACCAGTTCATGGATTTCGTGAAGTCCGCAAAATAAACCATAAAAAAACAGAACCGACCGGTGTGGAGAAATCTGCATCGGTCTTTTTCTGTACGGAGACAAAAGAAAACTGCCCATTCCGGAGAACAGGCAGTATATGTTTGGGTGTGGTTTTATGCCTTCTTGGAGGTAACCTTCTTGATGACAAACAGAGTTGCAAACATGAGGGCGATACCCATGGGAAGGGAGATGAGCCATGTGATGGAACCCAGGAACAGCTGCAGGATAGCGGTGAGAATGTAGCATACAAAGGACACAGCCGCTACGGTTACAGCGTAAGGAATCTGGGTGGATACATGGTTGATGTGGTCGCATCTTGCACCGGCGGAGGACATGATGGTGGTATCGGAGATGGGGGAGCAGTGGTCACCGCAGACAGCACCGGCCAGACATGCGGACATACCGATGTACATCAGCTCGCTGGAAGCAGGGAAGATAGCGGTAACGATGGGAATCAGGATACCGAAAGTACCCCAGGAAGTACCGGTGGAGAAAGCGATGAAGCAAGCCACGATGAAGATGATGGCGGGCAGGAACAGCTGCAGACCGGCTGCGTCCGCCATGATGGATTCCACAAATACATCGGAACCCAGGTTGGAGGTCATATTCTTCAGAGAACCTGCGCAGGTCAGGATCAGGATAGCGGGAACCATT
>JAFQGY010000024.1 GCA_017415325.1 Clostridia bacterium | reverse complement strand
GTTATACAGCGCTGGATTGGAGGAGATTTTGACCGTAGGTACTGGACAGCCGAAGGGAGTGCCGCGGCCTGTGGTAAACAGCACCATCTGTGCGCCGGATGCCATCAGAGCGCAGGAGGCTACCAGATCATTGCCGGGTGCCTGCAGCAGAGAAAGACCTTTGACACGGACAGGATCGCCGTACCGGAGTACATCTTCCACAGGTGCGGTGCCGCCCTTCTGGGTACAGCCGAGGGATTTGTCTTCCAGTGTGGTAATGCCGCCTGCCTTATTGCCGGGAGAAGGGTTTTCGTCGGTTTTCTCTCCGTACCGTAGAAAATAGGCTTTGAAATCGTTGATCAATGCCACGGTATCGGTAAACTGCTTTTCCGTACGGCAGCGGTTCATCAGCAGTGTCTCAGCTCCGAACATTTCCGGGACTTCCGTGAGAATGGCACTGCCGCCCTGGGCGATGAGTCTGTCGGAAAGCGCTCCCAGCAAAGGATTGGCTGTGATGCCGGAGAAGCCGTCGGAACCGCCGCATTTCAGTCCGATCACCAGATCAGCTGCAGAGCATTCTGTCCGCCGGAAAGAGTCCGCATAGGTACAGAGCTCTTCTAGGATTGTCAGCCCTTCGGCAATTTCATCTTCGCAGTCCTGTGCTGTGAGAAAACGCACCCGGTTGTCATCCCAGGTTCCCATGACCTTTTTCAGTTCTTCTATATTGCCGTTTTCGCATCCCAGTCCCACTACCAGTACAGCTGCCGCATTGGGGTGCCGGATCAGACCGGACAGAAAGGAAAGGGTCAGCATCTGATCATCTCCCAGCTGAGAACAGCCGTAGGGATGACAGAAAGCGGCAATGGCATCGATGTTTTCGGTTTTCATGGACTGGGCACGAGCTTCGATTTCCCGGACGATATTGTTGACGCATCCCACGGTAGGGACAATCCATACCTCATTGCGGATGCCCGTTTTTCCGTCAGGGCGTCTGTATCCCTGAAAGCTGCGGGGGGGCTCAGGAGGCAGTTCGGTGAAGTCCGGGGTATAGGTATAGGAAAGCTGGCCGCTCAGGTTGGATTTGGTGTTATGGGTATGCACGTGACTGCCGGTGGGAATATCTGCTGCGGCATGACCGATGGGGGAAGCATACTTGATGATGTTTTCCCCTGCGGCAATATCCCGGAGAGCGATTTTATGCCCGGCCGGAATGGGTTCTCGGGCTGTAACGGACATGCCGCCTGTCTGCAGGATACTGCCTGCTTCGATGGGTTCCACGGCTACGGCAACGGTATCCGTAGGGTGAATCTGCAGAAGTTTCATGGTTTTCTACCTTTAACTGTGTATTTATGCGGTGATATCATTCCTGTTTCTGGCTTCGTTGCTGTTTTTTCCCGAAACAACGGGCGAAGCTTTGCAGAGGGAGAGGAACTGTTCGTCTGTCAGGGACTGCACAGGCCGGAAGCTTTCACCGGTTCCATAAGCAAGAATCCGGTTTTTCAGCCAGCATGCGGCAGGGTCGGTTTCTGTCAGACGGAGGGAACAGATCAGAAGCTTTCCGTTTCCCACACGGTATTCTGCAATCATGGCTTCCTTATGGGCATTTTTATAGGAAGAGGCAATATCCAGCACAGGCAGGTGGGGCAGATCCGGCAGATCCAGCAGGACAGAGCGGCTGCCGTTGAGCATGTGTTCAAACTGTCTGCCGCAGTACCCTTGATGGGGAAAATCCTCAAACAGAGGATGATCGGCAATCACGGTGGCCAGATGTCCGTTGGTGCGGCCTGCCAGAGCAATCTGCCAGGATACATCAGAGGAGGCAAAGGGCCCGGGACTGAACAGGATCACATTTTTTCCTTCCTGCAGGGCGGTATGGAGGGTGGTGCCGTCGCAGCTGTCCATGACCACCGTACCGGCAGCCCGGAGTGTCTTTGCGGCAGGAGCGGTGGTTTTCGGGAACACATACAGATCCCAGCAGTTTTCGCAGTCTGTATTGCCGCCGGAGAGGGAGGCGGTCAGGGTCAGTGCCATGGGCTTTTCGCATTTCGGTATACGGAAGGAGATGCGGTACAGTTCGCTGATTTGTCCCCGGGCAATTTCGCTGAGACGCAGTTCTTTCCGGTACAGGACTTTCCCGCCGCCTGAGATCCGGATTTGCAGCAGGGCCTTCGGGATACTTCCGCCGTAATGGGAAACCAGCAGAGGGATTTCCGTCAGGGTGCCTGCTGTAAAGTTCACACAGCGGGGCAGATCCGCCAGCAGTACGGTGTCGCTGTTGTACCGCAGGACGTTTTCGGCGGTTTCACCGGGTTTCAGCTCGTAAAACTCATTCATCATGCCGACACAGTACCCGAAGGTATGCCAGTGGGTGTCTATATCTCCCAGAAAATCATATCCGGCAAAGGTCTCACAGCGGCGTACCGTTTCAAAGCAGTGTTTCCGGAGAATCTGCTGCCATGCACAGGAATTCCGGTAGTACAGATTGGATCTTGCAAGCAGTCCTTTGTCTTCCAGATGGCGTCTGACGGAGGAGAACAGTTCTGTGTCGCCCATGCGGGTACCCTTGTACCGGTCTTCCAGGGAAAGATCAATCCATGTACCGTGGATGCCGATTTCATGTGAAAGCAGAGGTTTGCCGTACACTGCATTTCGTTCGTCCAGGACTGCCTGGGTGCCGGAAGCGGAAGAATAACTGGTCAGGGCATTGGAATAACTGTTGTAAATATCACAGTATTCTCCCACATCGGACAGTCTGCGGGGATTATGGCGGAAGGGGTTGTCCACATATTCGCTGTCCATGAAATTATATTCGATGCCGCGCATGGCAGACATGGGAGAGAACAGGGAATCTGTTTCGCTGTGTACCAGATCCGCACAGGCTTGCAGATGGGTTTCGTATTCGTTGTCAATCTGCAGTTCGTTTCCGGTGGAATACAGATTGACAGCTGCATGGATTCGGCAGAACCGTACGATTTCCAGCCATTCGGTCAGTGTGGTATTGTTGGGGGATTCGATTTCCATCAGCATCCCCAGTGCATCGGCGGCTTCCATGTATTCCTGCGGAGGAACCCAGGTATGGAACCGGATGGAATTGAAACCCAGTTCCTTCAGTTTCCGGAGCACCATACGGTAGTAGCGTTTATCCCGGGTGGGATGGATGGTGACAGGCTGGTAGCAGTGCTCGCAGGTTCCGCGGAAGAAATATGGTTCGCCGTTCAGATACAGCCGGATACCGTCCACTGTCAGACGCCGGATGCCGAAACGGACAGAGAGGGTCTGGCTGGCTGTGGTGATTTCCGCCGTATACAGCTTCGGGGTATCAGGGGTCCAGAAGGTATAGCCTTCGGTGCTGATGGTGCAGCTGGTCTGTCCTGCCGGAATTTTCTGTGTGCAGATACAGGTATCTCTGTCATAGATCCGCAGGGTTCCTGCTGTTGTGGTCAGACCGTTTATATGTACAGTGAAGGCGGAGCAGTCTTCGGCAGTGGATACCCACAGATCCCGCAGACCGTCCGGATAGGAGCGCAGTTCTGCATCTCCCCAGATACCGCCAGTACATTCGTTGGCAGCACGGGAAGTCAGACCGGACACAGGACGTTCCATATATCCTGCAAGGCGGTGGTTGGACACTGCCAGCGTGATCCGGTTTTCGCCTGTGGTCAGTATGCCTGCAGGAACGGGAAAGCCAAAGGGAGCGGAGTAGCCTTCATGATGACCCAGATACTGTCCGTTGATCCAGGCAGATACGGTATTCTGTGCACCGCCGATATACAGCTCTGTTTCGCCGGCGGGAAGTTTGTCCAGTATTACGGTTTTTTGATATACGAAACATCCTGTCGGATTGGGCAGTGCCGTGTCCGGGACATAGCCTGACAGGGGATACCGCTGCAGGGTGTACAGGGGATTCCATTTCAGTTTGGTATGCAGAGCGGTTGTACGGAACAGGTCGGTCAGATCTTCCCAATACCCGGGAACGGGACAGGATACAGCGGAATCTGAATTCGGACGGATCTGCGGCTCTTCTTGGGATGTATACGGAAGATCGGACAGCCAGTCCATCTGCCATGTGCCGTTCAGAGAAATGCGATTGTTCATACCGGTTTATCCTCCTGAAGGTTTATCTGGTGACGGCAGTTTTCTGCTTCTTTTCGTACTGGGACAGGAACCAGTACAGGGCTTCGGTTTCGTCTGTCTCGTGGCCGCCGTCAAAGATGTCCAGGAAAACCCGGGAGCGGGGATATTTCGACGAAATGGCTTCAAATAACGCAGTGCTGTGGGTAAAAGGTACCACCGGGTCATATTTCCCATGGAAAATTTTTACATTGGCCCGGGCGATATTGTCAATATAGGATATGGGGGAGCGCTTTGCCATTTCGGCTTTGTCCTCACTGCAGCAGGCCAGAATGTGTGGACGGTAGTGGGCATTTTCCTCTGCCCATTTTTCCAGATCTGTGATCGGCACGAAGGCGGCAATGGCAGCAAAACAGTCGGGACAGAAGCCGGCCATCATCAGTGCCATATGTCCTCCGCCGCTGCCGCCGTACAGAAATACATGGGCCGGGTCGGCGTTTTCTTCCCGGATGGCCCAGTCAATGGCGTCTTTGATGTCCTGCATGGCATATTCGGAACCGCAGGCAAGGGTTCTGTCCGGATTGTCCGTCAGATTGGGGCCGCGGAATTCCGGCAGGAGCAGGTGCAGGTTGTACTTTTCTGCCCAGGGAAGCAGGACATCCTTCTGATTGGTCCGGCCGAAGCTCCAGGAATGCAGGCCTACCAGCAGCGGACGTTTTTGTTCGGATACAGCCCGCCGGAACAGAGATGGCTGCAGAGTGTTGTCTTTGGTAGATTGTATCAGGATTTCTTCCATACCATGACTCCTTATACCGGACGGAATCCGAAATAATTCTTGGTGTTGTTGTAACAGATATCCGCCACAATCTGGGCAAGGGTTTCCGGGTTGTACGGATACAGACCTTCTTCCACCCATTCGCCGATGAGACCGCACAGGATCCGGCGGAAGTACTCGTGGCGGGGATAGGAGGTGAAGCTGCGGGAGTCGGTGAGCATACCGTTGAATCTGCCGAATGCGCTGAGGCTGGCAAGGGTGGTCATCTGCTGACGCATACCGTTCAGGGTATCGTTGAACCACCAGGCGGAACCCTGCATAACTTTGGGATATCCGTCGCCGGCTGTCTGGAAAGCGCCGATCATGGCACCCAGTGCAGCATCACAGGTGGGATCAATGGAATACACAATGGTGCGGGGCAGTCCCAGACCGGATTCCATATGATCCAGAAGACCGATTACTGCGGGAATGTCCGTTTCTCCGATGCCGTCATAGCCTGTGTCCGGACCCATTACGGCAAAACGTTTGCTGTTGGCGTTCCGGTATACACCCATGTGCAGCTGCATTACCCAGCCCCGCTTTGCGTATTCACCGGCCAGGAATCCGAGAATTTCCGCTTTCACCATACATACCGCTTCATGGGAGACAGCCTGTCCGTCGGAGGCAAGAGCCGCTGTCAGCGCTTCGTTTACGGCGGTTTCCTCCGGCTTTACAAACAGATCAAATCCGTCAAGGGCATGGTCGGAGGTGCGGCAGCCCATGGAAGCAAAGAAGTCAATCCGGCGGACAAGAGCTTCCTTCAGGCTGGCAAGGTCGGTGATTTCCACCCCGGCGGCATCTCCCAGCTTTTTATAGTATTCTGTAACCCCGGCTTTGTCGATGTTGAAGGCCTTGTCGGGACGGAATGCGGGCAGCACCTGGGTGGGGAAGCTGTCGTCTTCGGCCAGTGCCTTGTGGTATTCCAGTGTGTCGGCAGGATCGTCTGTGGTGCAGAGGATTTCCACACGGGATTTGGTGATCAGATTCCGTACGCTCATGGAAGGGTCTGTCAGCTTGGCGGTGGTCAGATTCCAGATTTCCTCTGCGGTTTCTTCGGACAGGATCAGATCGCAGTCAAAGTACCGCTGCAGTTCCAGATGGGTCCAGTGGTACAGGGGATTGCCGATGAGGGAGGGCATGCATCTGGCGTAGGTCAGAAACTTTTCGTAGTCGGTGGAGTCGCCGGTGATGTATTTTTCATCTACACCGCAGCTGCGCATGGCACGCCATTTATAATGGTCACCTCCCAGCCACAGCTCGGTCAGGTTGGCAAACTGTTTGTTTTCCGCAATATCCTTGGGCGGTACGTGGCAGTGATAATCAATGATGGGCAGTCCGGCGACAATCTGGTGGTACAGAGCCTTGGCGGTGTCGGTATTCAGAAGGAAATCGTTTCCCATAAATTTTTTCATAATGGTTCTCCTGACTGTTCAGTATGTGCGTTTTCCGCAGTTTTCAACAGGTTTGATTTTCGGCTGGATTATTGGTGAAACCGGAAACTGTCCAGGGACATGCTGCGGCCTTCAAAGACAATCCATACGGTATGGAGTCCGGTACATTCTCCCGTTACGGCAGCTGTGTATGTGGTGAAAGCATCCGGACTGTCTATACTGCATTCGCAGACCGGTACATCTGAGCCGCTGATTTTTACAAGAATCCGGCCGGTACCTCTGGCGCAGATACTGCAGGAGCGGGCGCCGGTTCCGAAATCGATGGTCCGGTATTCTGCCCAGTCGCCGCACCAGTTTCCGCCGCCGCATTCGGTCAGGATTTCGTTGGGTGTGGTTCCGGTTTCCGCTGCCGGGGCGGGGAGGATATAGCAGTTTCCTTTCATCCGACAGGCCCAGGAGGCGTCAATGGCTTCAAAAGCGGAGAATGGCGCGGCGGCACCCTGGGAGGTCATCGGTACTTCATTGATGGTGCCGTCTTCGTTGAAGGTGATGGGTTCGGCACAGACCCGGCGGCAGGTGTTTCCGTTCTGGGAGGAGCGGTGATAGAATACATACCACTGCCCTTTGTATTCTTCAATGGAACCGTGGTTGTTCCAGGTGGAAGGATCGCAGTACATATTGTCCACGATCACGCCGCCTCTGGTGTAAGGGCCAAGGGGATGGTCTGCCATGGCATAGGACATACAGGTTGCCTTGCCCCGGGAGATGTCGGTATAAATGATGTAGTATTTTCCGTTTCGCTTCCGCAGGGAGGCGCCTTCGTGGAAACCGTGTTCCTGTTCGGTGAGGATGCCGGAACGGATACTGCCCGGTTCCAGGGTACACATATCGTCACACAGTTTTGCGCCCCGCAGGGAAAACTGGCCCCAGAGATAGTACGCCTGTCCGTCATCATCAATGAATACGGAAGGGTCGATGCTGTCGCCGTCGGCACCGGAGATGGGTCTGGCGTCTGTGAAGGGGCCTTCGGGTCTGTCGGATACGGCCACCGCTTCAAAACTGTCGGCACCGCAGATGTACAGATAATATTTGCCGTCCCTGTATATGGCATCCGGGGCATACAGACGGACACCGGGTTTCCACGGGATGCCGGGGGATTCCGGGGTATTCTGAAAAGAGATGCCGTGATCCGTCCACCGGGACAGGGTAGGGTCGTCTGTGGAGAAGACATGGTATTCGTGGGAGCAATAATCCGGACTGCCCGAAATGTCGAAGGAGCCGTACAGATACAGCCGTCCGTCCGGCATGGCACGGGCTTCCACATCGGGGACAAAATATTGTTTCGGTAATAATGGATTCATGGGGAACCTGCCTTATATACTGTTATTTTCCTGTTCCGTACTGCACGGATTCTTCCAGCAGCGCATACAGATTTTCGATGGGACAGTCGCTGGTGGCGGCGTTGCCCAGGGTCAGGATCAGCCGTCCGTCCGCTCTGGCATAGGTGTCAATAATATGCCGTACCTCTGCACGGACATCCTCCGCTGTGCCGTAGGGGATGATCTGCTGGACGTCAAGCCCGGCCAGTATGGTGATTCTGCCGCCGTATTTCCGGGCAATTTCCACTTCGTCCATGGAGTATTTCTGGATGGGGTGGATGACATCGAATCCGATTTCGATAAAATCATCCATGAATTCGGTGACATTGCCGCAGGTATGCAGCCAGACATGGATTCCGGCATCGTGGGCGGCACGGATCAGTCTGGCGTAATAGGGCTTGAAAAACTCCCGGAATGTATCCAGGGAGAAGAAGGGAGCGCGCTGGGTGCCGATGTCGTCTGTGATGAATACACCGTCGATGTCGTGGTGCTTTTTGGTGTTGAGAATCAGTTTGATATAGAAATCCGTCAGGGCACTGTACAGTTTGTGGGTTTCTTCGGGGTATTCGTAAAAGTCTACGAGAGCGTTTTCCATCCCACGGAGCCACCAGTGCCGTTCAAAAAGCCAGTAGCACCAGTACAGCACACGGTATTTTGTTTTGGGGCCGGATGGATTCTGCCAGAGCGCCGGGTAGTCCGCATCCGGGAAGTCTGCGATCATGTCGTCGATTTCTTCCATCTGCAGGGCTGTCTGGGCATCCAGTGCCTGGCTTGCGGTTTCGTTTTCCAGAGGATCCCGGTGCATGAAGCGATAGCGTGGATTGTCTGCGGGGGCGGTGTATTTGTCCGGCATCCGGATACTGATGACTTCAAAATCAAAAGGGAACTGCTTCAGACACTCTGCGGCGGTTTCGCTGTTGTCTCCGAATACACCGGGGTTGATCCAGCCGTGGTAGTACAGCGGGATCCGATTGGCTTTGCCTTTGCCTTCAATGACCGAGATGACTTCTTCCCGGGTCAGGGGAGGATATTGGTTTGTCATGGAAGATACTCCTTTTTTGGGAGAGATTCAATAGATTGCAATGTCCCGCACTCTGGCACCTCCGGCTTTCCGGGTGATTTCCAGTGTGATTTCTCCGGCTTCCAGGGTGTCAAAGGGGACGATCCGTTTATGTCCGATGCATTCGCTTGTGTACACCGGAACACCGTCCGCCAGAATCCGGAACCCGCGGATCCGCTGGCCTTCGGTGATGTCTTCCCGGATGACCACATAGCGGATCTTCTGCTTTTCGGGCAGGGACAGGGTGTAGTGGTCGGATTCCGGTACAGGGGCGTTCAGCAGAGCGGCAGGGGTATCGAAGGTTTCCCGGATCAGCCTGCCGAAGGCTTTGAACTGTTCTTCGTCCTGAAAATCTCCGTCGGCACTGATGGCCATGCCCAACAGCAGATTGGAGTTGCGGCCTACGGAGCGGATATAGCAGTCCAGCAGCTGTTCGGGGGTATACAGCAGGTGTTCTTCTCCCGCTTTCCATGCCCAGCCGCCGCCGAAAGCCGCATGGGTTCGGTTGGGCATGTCGGTTTCTGCAGGCCAGTAGTATTTCCCGTCGGGATCTCCCACACCTGCTTTTTCATCCGGTACGGTTCCGTCGTATCGTGCTTCTCCGGCATTGGTGGTGGCCCAGCAGTTTTCCGGAGCCAGACCATCTTCGTTGCCGACCCAGCGGATGTTGTGTTCGTAGTCCCGGGGGCCCTGGAAGCAGATGGCTCTGGGCTGGAACTTACGCAGCAGCGGTGTCAGATCCGGGCCGCCTTTTTCCGGGGGAATGATCCCGCCGTCAAACCAGATTTCAAACAGATCGCCGTATTCCGTCCACAGTTCCGTTACCTGAGCCTCCACATTTTTCACGTACTGCTGATAATACTCGGACTTGTAGTCCCACTTCAGGTTGTCGTTGATGTTGTAGTATCCGTTGCATCCGGTGGAATAGTAGAAGCCGGGACGCAGGCCGTATTTTTTACAGGCCTCAATGAATTCCCGGCAGATGTCACCGCCGCCCCCGCGCCAGTCGGTGGATGCAATGGAGAAATCGTTTACTGCGGTGTTCCACAGAGAAAAACCGGTGCAGTGGTTGGTGACCAGAACCGCATATCTGGCGCCCAGTTCCGCGGCACTTCTGACCCACTGTTCCGGCTCCAGTTTTTGGGGATGGATGGTTTCCGGGGCAATGGCGGTGCGGACTCTGTCGGTTTTGTACCAGTCACCGGACTCGCGGCTCAGGTCGGGATTGTAGATTTCCATGCAGTAATGGATGAGCACGCCCAGTTCCATATCCTGCCAGGCGAGCTGTTCTTTGGTAGGTTTTGCAATGTACATAATGCTTCCTCCTGTTGCTTGCTGCGGTCAGGTGCCTGGGTCAGGGCAGATACGGATATACTTCCGCAAGGGTCAGAAGATTGCTTGTTTCCGACCAGCAACTTCCGTTGAATACGCCGCCGATGCAGCCGTACCCTTCCCAGTCGGACATATTGACCCGTTCGTTGATAAAGCCTGCGGGCAGTCTGTGGGGTTCCATACGGGCGGGGTCTCCGGATTCTCTGTCTTCCCGGGAAAGACTCCAGTCGTAGATCGGCCGTTCTTCCGTGGACATGTACTGGTGGACGGAGAGGGCAATATCCCGGATCAGTTCCAGATACAGCGGATCCTCTGTCCAGTGGTACAGTTTCAGGAGACTGTCGCCGGAGAGGGTGCAGATGCCGGGGGCGGAGTGCTTGTTCTGGAGATTGGCAAAGACGGTGCCGACGGTCTTCATGCCGAGCCGGTGGAATTCGCTGGTTTCCGGGAAACGGTAGTTATAGCTGACCACCCAGCTGGCGCAGTAATGGGCGTTTTCTCTGGCGTATTCCAGCCATTTGGCTTCTCCTGTAACATCGTACAGCGTGACATAGCTTTCCAGCAGACCGAAGGCACTTTCGCTGTCAACACACTGGAGCATTTCGCCGGGGCCGCCTGTGGTGTATCCGCGGCTGAGCCAGTTCCGGTAATAGTATTCGGCACCGGCTTTCGCTGTCTGCAGATACTTTTCTTCTCCGAAAAAGCGCCATGCTTCTGCCAGACCTGCGGGGGCAATACCGGCACTGGTGGATCCGCCGACACAGATTTCGCCGGTATATACGTCGATGAACTGGCCGAACTGGCCGTAGGTTTCAAACAGACTGACGAACCGGTCTGCCAGTTTGCGGGTTCCTTCGATGAATTCTGCCGGGATTTCCATATTTCTTTCCCGCATCAGGCGGAAATGCTTGAACAGGAAGTACAGTACATCGGCGGATTTGCGGATCAGGTGCCAGTGTTCTGCACCCTTTACATAGAATCCGTCTTCAAATGCGGTTCCTTCACTGTCTACGATGCCGTGGAACAGACCGCTTTCCGTCTGGGTGGAGAACAGGAACTGCAGGGTTTTCATCTGCCGTTCGGTTTCCAATGCACCGCCCAGTTTCATCAGCGGATATCCGCTCATGGTACCGCCTGTCCAGCCGGGCTGCCAGACCTGAAAACGGGATTTATCCGTGCCTACCATGTAGATGCCCAGTTTTTCGTACCAGTTCATGGTATTGAACTTTTCCTTCTGGATGGCAAACTGTTTTTCAGCCGGAAGAGGGGTCGGTCTTGTGCTGTCCAGTTCCATAATCTTGCGGTTTTCGAAAAATACACGGTAGAACTGTGCCAGCGTTTCGCAGGGGAAGTCCAGCACTTTACAGGGAATTTCCGCCGGTTCGTCTGTCCATTGGGTATCCTGCGGAGCGGTATCACACATATGATATACCTTTTCCCGTCTGGCGGGCCATGTCAGGTAGATCCGGCCGCATTCATAGGCAAGACCGATGTTTCTGCCGCTGATTTCCTGGGCGGTGAATACCAGGATCCCGCGTTTTTCGGAAGCGGAAAATACACCGATGCAGGGCGTTGCTGCGTCTCCCGTGGTGACTTCAATCTTGCCGCTGCCGTCCGGTTCCAGTCTGGGAACATCCGTGATGGAAACCGGCATATGGAGTTCGGCTACTTCCGGGCGGAACATGGGCGGATAGCTGTATTTCAGCATGCGGAACTGGTTCCCGGCATAACAGCAGGCGGGGATGAACACAAAAGTGTCGGGTGTATGGAAGGTTTCGATGATTCTGATAGCCATAAGTACCTCGCAGTCAGGTTTGTACGCAGACAGGAAGCCATCGGGAAAGGTTGGAGATCATGGATTCCGGGATGGTACATTCTGCATAAAAATCCTTGTTATTTCTGGAATAATCTACCGGTATTATACCATGAATTCCTGTATCCGTCAATGTAAAATCCGAAATCGGGGCAGTGCGGTTTTTGGCGGCTGCACAGGAAAAAAAACAGATACTGCCTTGACAAAAGAGGGGGGATGTGATATTCTGTAGCAAACCGATGCTGACAAAACCGCAGTATATGCCGCAAAAGGAGAAACGCTGTATGAAAGATGTTTTACGCTATACCAGACCGGAGGTGCTTGGGGTACATCCCGCATGGATCCGGGAATATGTGGAAGAGATGAACGCCAGAGGGAAGATGTGCCACAGCTTTCTCATGATGCGACACGGACAGGTTATTGCGGAAGGATACTGGAAGCCGTTCCATGAGAACTGGCTGCACAGAATGTATTCCGTTTCCAAGACCTTTGTTTCTGCCGCCATCGGGATGCTCTGTGATGAAGGAAAACTGTCGCTGGAGGATAGGATTGCTGACTATTTTCCCGATAAGCTGCCGGAGAATCCCCATCCGTATATTCTGGAAATGACCATCCGGGATATGCTGATGATGGCTACCTGTCATAAATATTCCACATACCGGGGAACGGATATGGACTGGCTGCAGACATTTTTCCAGCCCCACTGGGAACCCGATCATAAGGCTGGTACGGAATTCCGGTATGATACTTCCGCTTCCTATACACTGGATGTGCTGGTGAAGCGGCTCACCGGGAAGGATTTTCTCACATATCTCAAGGACAAGTATCTCAGAGAAGCGGGTTTTTCCGAAAATGCGTGGTGTGTGGAAGCGCCGGAAGGAGAGCTCTGGGGAGGATCCGGGGTGATGTGTACCACCAGAGACCTGGCCAGATTTGCGCTGCTCTTTATGGAAAAGGGAGAAGTGGACGGTAAGCGGTATCTCAGTGAGGAATATATCCGTGCGGCTACCACGAAGCAGATTGACAATGCCGGCGGATCGGATGACATGGAAGTGAGCGGTCAGGGGTACGGATATCAGATCTGGATGCAGTGGAAGGGATGTTATGCGTTCCTTGGTATGGGCGGTCAGATGGCGGTATGTGTACCGGAGAAGGATTTTGTTTTCTGCTGTACCAGCGATATGCAGGGGGATGCGGACGGGTATCAGATTCCCATTGTTAAGACACTGTGGAAAACCGTGCTGGACAAGATGACCGATGAACCGCTGCCGCAGGATGATGAAGCATATGGGGCTCTGCAGGCATTGCTGGGATCTCTGGAAGTTTCTGTTCCCTTTGGCGAAAAAACTTCCCCGATGGCGGAAAAAATCAATGGTGTGAAATATGTTCTCGGGGAAAATCCCATGGGAATGACGGACTTCACGATTGCCTTTGAGGGAGAAGGCGGCAAGGTGACATACAGTACGCCAAGGGGAGAAAAGGTTTTTGCTTTTGGTCTGGGACAGTATGCGGATACATTCTTCCCGGAAACCCATTATTCCGGAAAACGGATCAATACGCCGCTTGGAAAGGGATACCGCTGTCTCAACGCCGGGGTATGGAAGGACGAAAAACGGTTCCTGGTGCGTTCTTATGTCATTGACGATTATTTCGGGAATATGGCGGCGGAATTTACCTTTACGGAGAACGGTGTACATCTGCAGATCACCAAAACCGCAGAATGGTTTATGGATGAATATGCGGGATCGGCGGACGGGAAAGCGGAATGATACGGATTCAACAGATATATAGATAGGAAAAGAACCTGTCAGGCAGAGCAAATTTCTGTCCGACAGGTTCTTTGGTATGTATCGGTGTTTGGCAGATGCGGCCGGCAGTTCTCAGAATTCCACTTCACAGTTGCCCCAGCCGGCTCTTTCGAAGTATCCGTCTGCGTTATACAGCTTGCGGATGAAGGAGGCGCTTTCGTTTCCGGAGCAGCCGAAGGCATTCTGGCCGGCGGACCAGGCGCAGTTGCCCCAGTAGGCGGCGCTGTTCAGGAAGTTCGGCAGGTGATGCCATGTGGTCATGATCAGACCGAATGCGCCGTATCTGGCGGCGTCGGCGGAAATGCTGCGGATGTTTTCCCGGTTGTCCCAGGGGCAGATGACGGTATCGAAGCCCTTGCCGATGAAATAGGAGGTGGTGGGATTGTATCCGTTCTGGTATGCATAGTTCCAGTCTGCCATGAGAATCCGGCGGTCCAGCAGATCGATTGCCTTGTCGGTATTGTGGAAATGGCCGTTGGCTTCCATGTAGCAGCCTTCCGGAAAATCAGTACGGCGGATCAGCATATCGTGCCAGATGATCGGGCGGCGGCCTGCACTGCAGAGATCCTCGGTCAGCCGGTTGATGTACTCTGCCAGAATGATATGCGGTTCTCTTTTTCTGCATCTGTCGCAGGTTGCGAAGGAATCCGCTTCGTCAAAGCCCAGATGGAAGTATTTCCCGTCACCGCAGAATTCGATCATTTCCGCACGCATATCGGCAAGAACCTTATACGTGTCGGGATTGGAAGCGCACCAGGTCCAGCCGTCGGGTTCAAAGAGACGTTCCAGGCGGGGATTGGCGTCCAGCACCACATGACGGCCGTTTCTGCCCCGGGACTGGGGAGCATGACCCAGATGGTTGATCATGGGGATTACTTCCATGCCGTAGCTCTTTACCAGATCCACCAGATACTGCAGGTCTCCCCTGTTGAAGGATCTGTCCTTCCAGTACGGAAT
>JAFQGY010000328.1 GCA_017415325.1 Clostridia bacterium | reverse complement strand
TCACCCCCCCGGAACGGGAAAAATCTGCCGAAACCCCTTGCAAGTCCCGGATAACTGTGGTAGAATAGCCGTACATACATCCAAAGAAATGGCAGGTTTTTCCTATGATAAAACGAATGCTGCAGATCGCAAAACCATGGTGGGGATCGCTGTTTGTAACGGTGCTGGCGCTGATTTTCGCCTCTCTGCTGAATCTGGTGACACCGGAGGCGGTGAGACGGCTGACGGCACTGCTCTCGGAACCGGATAAGCTCACCACCGGGATCCTTCTGACCTATGTGGCCGTGATGGTGGGAGCGTATCTGCTCCGTGGGGTGTGCCGGTTTTTCGCCATGTGGCAGTCCCATGTGGCAGCGTGGAACTTCGTGGGGCATCTGACCTCCGTGTGCTACGATAAGCTCCAGTCCCTGTCCATGCGGTACTATTCCGATAAACAGACCGGGGAAATCATGTCCCGGATGATCAACGATACCAGACAGCTGGAAGTGCTCATCGCCCATTCCCTGCCGGATATGGCCATGAATGTCATCGTGATTCTGGGGGTGGCGGTGATGATCTTCACCATCAATCCCACCCTGGCACTGTTCACTCTGCTGCCGGTACCCTTTATCTTCCTGCTGTCCCGGATCTTCATCGTCCGTGTGGCGCCCCTGTTCAAGATCAATCAGGAGGTGCTGGCCGGGCTCAACGCCAGAACCCAGGACAACCTCTCCGGCATGAAGGAGATCCAGGCCTTCGGCAAGGAGGGCGCGGAATCCCTCAGCATGAAGGAATACTGCAAAAAATACATCTACGTCAACGTCCGGGCCAATTTCTATAACGCCATGTACCACCCCTCCGTGGAATTCATGACTTCCATCGGTACGGTGATCGTCATGGGCGTGGGCGGCGTTTTTGCCATGCGGGGCTCCATGTCCACGGCGGATATCGTGGGGTTCTTCATGTATCTGTCCCTGTTCTACAGCCCCCTCTCGGCGCTGGCCAGACTGGCGGAGGATATTCAGGTGGCGGGCGCCTGCGGAAACCGGGTCATTGAACTGCTGGATACGGAAAGCGAAATCAAAGAAGCCCCCGATGCCGTGACCATCCCCAAGGGACAGGGCGCCATTGCCTTCGAGAACGTCACCTTCGGCTACGGAACGGAAACCACGGTGCTGGACAATATCTCCTTCCGGGCGGAACCGGGGCAGATGATCGCACTGGTGGGGGCTACCGGGGTTGGCAAGACTACAATCGTCTCTCTGCTGGAACGGTTCTATGACCCCGTCTCGGGGAAGATCACCATAGACGGGCAGGACACCCGGAAAGCCACCCTGCAGTCCCTCAGAGACAATATTTCCATCGTCCTGCAGGATGTGTTCCTGTTCAACGGGACGGTGTACGACAACATCGCCTACGGCACGGACAGTCCCACGGAAGAAGCGGTGTATGCGGCGGCCAGAATCGCCTGTGCGGACGAGTTCATCCGTGCCATGCCCCAGGGGTATAACACCATGATCGGGGAACGGGGCGTGCGGCTCTCCGGCGGACAGAAACAGCGGCTGGCCATTGCCCGTGCGGTGCTCCGGGAAACCCCCATTCTGGTGCTGGACGAAGCCACCTCCGCCGTGGACAACGAAACGGAAGCCCAGATCCAGAAGGCCATCGAAAACCTCACCGGAAAACATACCCTCATCGCCATCGCCCACAGACTTTCCACCGTACGGAAGGCCGACCGGATCATCGTACTCAAAGACGGAAAGATTGCGGAAGAAGGCACCCATGACCAGCTGGTACAGCTTGGCGGCATCTACGCAGGCATGTGCGGCATCCATGGAGACGATGCGCTGATTAAGACGGAAGAATAAAACGACATTAACCGATTGCAGAGCGCCATCAAGGGGGAACGGGGTCGCTTTTTGAAAAAAGCTCCGCAAAAACTTTTGGAATGGGTTTGCGCTGGATATAGTTTCTGCAATTCCGTTTACACAGGGCGCCAGCGATCCTTGCGCCCGACGGAGCAGGAGAGCGAGCGGTCAGGCACCGCACCTGCCCGCCACAGGGCGTTTCTGCGTGCTGGATTTTGTTTTTCAGGAGTTTTGCAATCGGCTGATTAAGACATTTTGAAAGGAATCTCTTTCTTATGGAACCCAGATACAAACGCGTGAAGCTGGCGTGCTACGTGTCCAGCCTGTCCATGTCGGTCACAGGCAACCTTTCCCCTGTGCTGTTTCTCACCTTCCGGGATCTCTACGGCATCTCCTATTCCCTTTTGGGGCTGCTGGTGCTGATCAATTTTGTGACCCAGCTGACCATCGACCTGATCTTCTCCTTTTTCTCCCATCGGTTCAATATCCCGCTGTCGGTGAAAATGACGCCCTTTATCGCGTTTGTCGGCCTGCTGGTCTTTGCAGCCTCTCCCATACTGTTCCCCGGGGCTGTGTATGCGGGACTGGTCATCGGCACCATCATCTTCTCAGCAGCCAGCGGGTTCGGGGAAGTGCTGGGCAGCCCCGTCATCGCCGCCATTCCCGCCAAGGATCCCGACAGAGAAATGAGCAGGCTCCATTCCGTGTACGCATGGGGCGTGGTGGGCGTGATTCTGATTGCCACGGGATTTTTGCTGTGCTTCGGCGGGGAAAACTGGCAGTGGCTGACGCTGCTTCTCACCCTGATCCCCCTTGCCTCCTTCCTGCTGTATCTGCCTGCGGAAATTCCGCCTATGGAAACCCCGGAGAAGGTGTCCGGTGCGCTGGCGTATCTGAAAAACAAGGTCCTGTGGCTCAGCGTGCTGGGGATTTTCCTGGGCGGCTCCGCAGAATGCACCATGGCCCAGTGGGCGTCCGGCTATCTGGAACAGGCGCTGGGAATCCCGAAGGTCTGGGGAGACATGTTCGGCGTGGCCATGTTCGGGCTGATGCTGGGTCTGGGACGTACCCTCTACAGCAAATACGGCAGGCGGATCGGGCATATCCTGTTTCTGGGTGCCTGCGGGGCTGCCGCGTGCTACCTGATCGCCGCCGTGACCCCCGTGCCGGTACTGGGTCTTGCCGCCTGCGCCTTCGCCGGGTTCTGCACCTCCATGCTCTGGCCGGGCAGCCTCATCGCCGCTTCTGACCGCCTTGCCGACAGCGGGGTGTTCCTGTATGCCATGATGGCAGCGGGCGGGGATCTTGGTGCCTCCGTTGGGCCGCAGCTGGTGGGGATTATCACCGACGCCGTCATCGCAAACCCTGCCGCATCCGCTCTGGCACAGTCTATGGCACTGGCTCCGGAACAGCTGGGTATGAAGGCCGGGATGCTGGTGGGGATGCTGTTCCCCCTGGCCGCCATTCCGGTGTTCTGGCAGATCCGCAAGTCCTATCCCAAAGAGAAGTAAGCGTATCACCGGAGACGGCTGCATTTTAAAATTGTGAGATTCTACAAAAAGTGCATTTGAGGTTTGTCCACCTCTACAAAAATACATATTTTCTATTTTCTCTGGAACATTTGCTGCCGGAAAGTGTCTTATCCTGTAACCACACCTGATATGGGATAAGGAGATCCTTCTATGAAAATCAAACTGCTTTTTCTGGCGGCTCTGTTCACCCTGAGTGCCTGTACCGGAAGTGTGCCGAAACAGGAGGCAGAGGAGACGCAGGCTGTTTTGACGAATCTATATGATCCGGTGCCCTGTTCCCTGCCGGAGGGGTATTCCATGGCGGAAAGTGTCACGCCGTATTATGACAAATATACCGGACAGATCACGGTTCTGGGAAACTGCGAAACCGAAGTGACCGGAGAAAACGGCGAAATCCACAGAAGGAATGTCTCCGGACTGTTTACCTTTGATGGAGACGGAAACCTTCTGCACACCCAGACCCTGTCCCTGCCGGAATACGCATCGCCGCTGGTGGGATGTATCCGTGAGACAGATGTAATGTTTGTACAGTACCGTCATGAGCGATGGTCGCTGATCACCTGTCTGCGGGAAGACGGTTCCATGCAGGCGGAGACGGAAATTCTGCCGGAGCATCTTCCCTTTATCGACAGCCGGATTCTGTATCTGAAAACGGACGG
This sequence comes from Clostridia bacterium, assembly GCA_017415325.1. Taxonomy (GTDB): domain Bacteria; phylum Bacillota; class Clostridia; order Oscillospirales; family CAG-272; genus UMGS1696. The sequence goes on along the minus strand of JAFQGY010000328.1, from coordinate 4,424 downwards.
GGACGGAAACCTGTGGCTGGGAAACCACCATATCGTTCTGCTGATGAACGAAAATCTGACCCTGCGAAAACAGTTTGCACTGCCGGGACTGGTGGACGGACTGGTCTGCGGGGAGGACGGCCGGATGTATGCCTGTGTCCATGATGGAGCATCTCTGCTGCGGCTGGAAGAGGAAACCGGTACGTATACAGAGGTCACCGCATGGGACAGGGAAGCCACAACCCTTGCCTTTGCCGGATATACGGCAGAAAAGGATACCGGGTATGATTTCTACTACAGTAAACCAGACGGCATCTACGGCGCATGGATGGACGGCAAGGAACCGGAAATGGTGCTGGATTCCGCCGCTTCCGGGATCATCAATTATGGAGAAGCCCGGCTTATGGGTGTGGATATGGGAGGCACGGATCTGGTGTCCGTATGCAGTGAGGATCTGATGCTGTTTGCCGAAACGGTCAGTCGGGACGGACAGTGGATCACCACCCCTGTGCTGTACCGTACGGCGGAGGATATTGTACTGGCGGAGGTACAGGTCATCGAGTTTGCCCATGCCATCCCGCTGGAGGACAACATCCGGGCAAACCTGATCAACTATGATACAAAGAACCGGGATATCAGTGTAGTGACGCTGGACTACAGCAAATATAACACAAATGACGATCCCGAAGCCGGGGCATGGCGGCTGGTGACGGATATCCTGAACGGGATTATCTCTCCGGATATTGTGTACGGGTATTCCGACAGTACGGAGATCCTGCAGATGATGGAACATAGGCGGTATACGGATCTGATGCCGTATTTTGCGGAGGATGATACCGTAAATCCGGATACGGTGTTCGGCTGTGTGCAGAAGGCGTTTACGGATGAAGACGGAAAACTGTGGGCACTGACGCCGTACTTTTTCCTGCGGACACTGCTGGGGACAAATGCATGTCTCGGAGAATATGCAGAAAACACCGCATGGACTGTGGAAGAATTTCTGGATTTCACAGAGCAGTATCCGACGCCGCTCTTTTTTCTGACAAGAGAATATATGGAGACCTATTTTTATCCGGTGTATACTGCCTTCTGCGACCCGGAATCCGGTACGTGCAGCTTTGATTCTCCGCTGTTTGCGCGGTATCTGGACTACCTGCTGTCTCTGCCGACGGAAGCTGAGTATGAAGCGAAGTCTCCTCTGGGGCAGATTGCACCGGCAGACCGGTATAAATACTACATGGACGGAACCGTTCCGCTGAAAGAATTCTACATGGGGGATCCCCTGTTCATGCGGTACGATATGGGGACACCGGACACTACGCTGATCGGTTTTCCCGGCAACGGCACATCAGGAGCTGTGTTTAACACCAGAATGACATTCATGATGACCGATACGGCGGAAGATCCCGATGTATGCTGGGACTTCATCAAAGCCTTCATGCACACGGATTACGGCATGTGGACAAGCGGCCCCGGGATCACTGCCATGAAAGATAGTTTCACGGAGCGGCAGTACCAGAATCAGGGGAAAACATATCGTATTTATGGGAATGGTGATGCCATTGAAGAAAGCAGAGCGGCATTCAACGATTCCATCGGCCTTCCATTTGGGCAGGGCACTTCCTATATCAGTGAAGAATGGCACGAACCCACCGTACAGTACGGCATCGAATATCTGGACACTGAAGGCATTCCCCTGTGCGACAGACTGCCGAATGCTGTATCCGAAATTATAGAAGAAGAATTTTCCGCTCTGGCAGCCGGACAGGGTACTGCGGCGGACTGTGCCGACAAAATCCAATCCCGGGTTTCCATCTGGCTGGCGGAGAATGCAGACTGAAAACTGACAAAAAACGGAGGAACCGCAGTATGACAAACAAACTATTCACCCCACTGCCGCTGAAAAACATCACCCTCCCCTGCAGGGCTGTCCGTTCGGCAACCGAGCTGTTCTGCTCCACCGAAGACGCCCATGTGTATCCCTATGAATACGATGTGTACCGGGAACTGGCGGGCAAACCCCTGGGCATGATCATCACCGCCCACACCTGCGTCTCCCCGGAAGGCAGAAGCAACCGGTGGCAGAACGCCATATGGTCGGACGAATATCTGGCGGAATCGGCTCAGATTGCAGCATGCGCCACGTCCGGCGGTGTTCCCTGCGTGATGCAGCTGGGCCACGGCGGCATGAAGGGAGAAGGCAATAACGGCGGTCTGCCTGTATACACCCCGGACAGCATGACAAAAGAAGAGATCCGCGGCGTGGTGAAAGCCTTCGGCAAAGCAGCACAGCGGGCCATGCGGGCAGGCTTCTCCGGCGTGATGCTCCACGGGGCCCACATGTACCTGCTGTCCCAGTGCTTCTACCCGGAATACAACCACCGGACGGATGAATACGGCGGATGTGCCGAAAACCGGTTCCGGATCATCCGGGAGATCTTTGAAGAGATCAAAACCGTCTGCGGGGACAGAACCCCCGTGTTCCTGAAAATCAACGGCGACGACCGGGAGGACACGGAAGACTACCACAGAGACATTGTGACCGTGCTGGGCATCTGTGAGACCATGGGCATGGACGCCGTGGAAATCTCCGGCTGGAGCTCCGCCCGCACAGGAAGACCCGACAAACCCTATTTTCTCGAAAACATCCGCAGACTCCGCAGAGAAACGGCCGTTCCCCTGATCGCAGTGGGGGGCATCCGGACGGCAGAGGACATCGAAGCATTGTTTGATGCGGGAGCCGACGCCGTATCCATGGCCAGACCCTTCCTGCAGGATCCCGATGTGCTGGATAAACTGGCGGCGGGAAAGGAAACCGGATGCACCGGCTGCTGCACCTGCTTCAAAGCCCTGGACAAGACAAAGGATCCCATTGTGCGGTGTCCCTTCCGGAAATAAGAGAGATTCCCACCGGAAAGAAACCACGCATTTCTTACTTCTGATTTCTTATCTCTTATTTTTTCCTTCTCCCCCTTGACAACCGCACAAAAATATGCTATACTACCCCCAACTTCAAACCGATGAAGCGGAGATAACGGTGATTATGCTTCCACAGAGAGCCTGCGCCGCTGAGAGTCAGGTGTAACACAGATCATCAAATGGACCGCCGAGGGTGCATGGAAACGGTACGGGAGACCCTGCCGGAGTATTATGCAACGTGTGGGCATACGTCAGTTGCCGGGGATATGATGGTATCCCGCAAGGGCACAGCGTCATGGCTGTGAAGCAAGGTGGCACCGCGGATAAAGTTTTATTCGTCCTTGGCAGATCGACAACCATCTGTCAGGGGCGTTTTTGTTTTCCAGTATGAGAATCGCCTCTATACCCGGTCTGCACCATTCTATATTTCATTTTCGGAGGAACATCCCATGCTGTACAACGGAATCGATTTTGACACCTATTTCAAGAACTACCCCGACAAGAACGGATACTTCGGACGCTACGGCGGCGTGTACATTTCAGACGAGCTGAAGGCGGCCATGCAGGAAATCACGGATGCGTACTTCACCATCTGCAAATCCCGGAAGTTCATTGCGGAACTGCGCAGAATCCGGAAGGAATTCCAGGGCAGACCCACACCCATTTCCCATCTGGAACGGCTGTCGGACAAACTGGGGAAGGTGCAGCTCTACGTGAAGAGAGAAGACCTGAACCACACCGGTGCCCACAAGCTGAATCACTGCATGGGCGAAGCGCTGCTGGCGAAGTTCATGGGGAAAAAGAAGATCATCGCAGAAACCGGCGCAGGACAGCACGGCGTGGCTCTGGCAACTGCGGCGGCCTACTTCGGTCTGGAATGCGACATTTACATGGGTTCCGTGGATATCAAAAAGCAGGCGCCCAACGTGGCACGGATGAAGATTCTGGGGGCCAATGTGGTGGAAGTGACCCATGGTCTGGCAACCCTGAAGGAAGCCGTGGACGCCGCCTTTGCCGCTTACGCCAGAGAATACAAGGACTGCATCTACTGCATCGGCTCCGTTCTGGGGCCTCATCCCTTCCCCATGATGGTACGTGACTTCCAGAGCGTGGTGGGCATCGAAGCCAGAGAGCAGTTTATCGAAATGACCGGGGAGCTGCCGGACGCTGTGGTGGCCTGTGTGGGCGGCGGATCCAACGCCATGGGGCTCTTCTCCGGCTTCCTGAACGATCCTGTGGACATCTACGGGATTGAGCCTCTGGGTAAGGGCCCTGCTATGGGGGATCATGCGGCCAGCCTGCAGTACGGCACCGAAGGGATCATGCACGGCTTCAACAGCATCATGCTGAAGGACGAAAACGGGGATCCCGCTCCGGTATATTCCGTTGCCAGCGGTCTGGACTATCCCTCCTCCGGCCCCGAGCACGCCTTCCTGCAGAGTGTGGGCCGCGTCAAGTACGATGTGATCGACGACGAAGAGACCATCGACGCCTTCTTCAAGCTGGCCCGGATGGAGGGCATCATC
>JAFQGY010000327.1 GCA_017415325.1 Clostridia bacterium | reverse complement strand
TCCATGGGGCATACTATGTGGCACTGGCCCCTGCCGGACTTCCTTGCCGCCAATCCCGTGGCACTGGGGCTGACCCAGTTGCTGCTTACCGGGGCCGTCATGGTCATCAACCAGAAATTTTTTGTAAACGGCTTCACCGGCATCCTCCACGGGGCACCCAATATGGATACGCTGGTGGCCATGGGTTCCGCCGCCGCCTTCGGGTACAGCACATGGGAGCTCTACGCCATGTCCGCTGCCCTGCTTGCCGGGGATCATGCCCTCGCCATGGAAAAGCTCCACGGGCTCTATTTTGAGTCTGCCGCCATGATTCTGGCCCTGATCACCGTGGGGAAAATGCTGGAAGCCCGCTCCAAGGGCAAAACCACCGACGCCCTGCGCTCCCTGATGCATCTGACCCCCCAGACAGCCATTGTGCTCCGGGACGGGGAGGAAGTGTCGATTCCTGTAGAGCAGGTGCGACTGGGGGATGTGTTCACGGTGCGTCCCGGGGAGAGCATTCCGGTGGACGGGGTCATTCTGGAAGGCCATACCGCCGCCGATGAGTCCGCCCTGACCGGGGAGAGCATTCCCGTGGACAAGACTGCCGGGGATCCGGTGTACGGCGGTACCATCAACCAGGCCGGGTTCATCCGCTGCGAAGCCACCCATGTGGGCGAGAATACCACCATTTCCAAAATCATCAAAATGGTCAGTGACGCCGCCGCCACCAAGGCCCCCATCGCCAAAATCGCCGACCGGGTCTCCGGGGTCTTCGTGCCCATCGTCATCGCCATTGCCGCCGCCACCACAGTGGTCTGGCTTGTTCTGGGAGAAAGCGTCGGCTTTGCGCTGGCCAGAGGGATTTCCGTGCTGGTGATCAGCTGTCCCTGTGCCCTGGGGCTGGCGACGCCTGTAGCCATCATGGTGGGCAGCGGGGTGGGGGCAAAGAACGGGATTCTGTTCAAAACCGCCGTGTCTCTGGAAGAAACCGGGAAGATTGCCGTCTGTGCACTGGACAAAACCGGCACCATCACCCGGGGGGAACCGGCGGTCACGGACATCCTTCCGGCAGAGGGCGTCACGAAACGGGAACTGCTGACACTGGCGGCCGCCCTGGAACGAAAAAGCGAGCATCCCCTGGCAAAGGCCATCCTGCAGCACGCTGACCGTACGGGACTGGAACCCGTTTCTGCTGAGGAGTTCACCGTCCTGCCCGGGAATGGGGTTGCGGGGACATGGCACGGGGACGCTCTGCACGGCGGGAACCGGAAGTTTATCGAGCAGTACACTGCCCTGCCGGAATCGGTGACAGAACAGGCGGAAGCGCTGGCCATGACGGGCAAAACGCCCCTGTATTTCAGCCGGAACGGACAGTATGCGGGCATCATCGCCGTGGCGGACACCCTCAAGGAAGACAGTCCGGAAGCCATCCGACAGCTGCAGAACATGGGCATCCGGGTGGTGATGCTCACCGGGGACAACGAAAAGACCGCCGCCGCCATCGGGAAACAGGCCGGGGTGGACGAGGTCATCGCCGGGGTGCTGCCGGAGGGGAAGGAAGCGGTAATCCGGGATCTGCAGAAAACCGGGAAGGTCGCCATGGTGGGAGACGGGATCAACGACGCCCCTGCCCTGACCAGAGCGGACATGGGAATCGCCATCGGAGCCGGGACGGACGTGGCCATAGACGCCGCCGACGTGGTTCTGATGCACAGCCGCCTCACCGACGTACCTGCCGCCATCCGCCTGAGCCGGGGGGTACTGACGGGCATCCGGGAGAATCTGTTCTGGGCATTCTTCTACAACTGCATAGGAATTCCGCTGGCAGCCGGGGCATTCATTCCGGTGCTGGGGTGGGAAATGAACCCCATGTTCGGGGCAGCGGCCATGAGCCTGTCCAGCTTCTGCGTGGTGACAAACGCCCTGCGGCTGAATTTCCTGAAAATCCACGACACAAAACACGACCGAAAACGCAAAAAAATATCCAAAAAGGAGAATACAGATATGGAAAAGACCATGAAAATCGAAGGTATGATGTGCAGCCACTGCGAAGCCCGGGTAAAGAAGGCACTGGAAGGGCTGAAGCAGGTGGAAGAAGCGGTGGTCAGCCACGAATCCGGCACTGCTGTTGTGAAGCTGAACAAGGACGTATCCGACGCCGTTCTGAAAAAGACTGTGGAGAAAGAAGGATACAAGGTAATATAAGAGGTAAGAAGTAAGAAATAAGAAGTAAGAAGTATTGGTGCATGGCGGAAGGACACTTTGCAGGGATGTGGGGTGTCCTTTTGTTTTGGGGTGACACGGTGACAGACATGACAGGCATTTTGAAGTTGTTGGCGGAATATACGATGGAACAGGATGTACGTTGTTCTATCATCCTTCATGGTGACACCGTGACAGACATGACAGGCATTTTCGACTTATTGGCGCATTTCTGTACCGTATGGTATCCCAAAACCTATTTCTTACTTCTTATCTCTTATTTCTTACTTTCCCTTGTTTGTTTTGCACAAATCTCCCCCTTCTATTTCTGCGTTATGCCATACAGATTTCCCTTGTCTGCCGGATTGTTCCGTGATATAATGGATTCAGACAGTTATTATAACAGGAGCGTACCAATATGAAAAAATGGATGACACTGCTGCTGGCGGCGGCTATGCTTACCGGGATGACATCCTGCGGCGGTACTGCGGCGGAAACGGATGCGGAGACTGCCGATACGGCTGCTGCGGAAAATACGGAGACGGCGGAGGAAACCGTGGATCCGGCGGAAGCGGACGAGCTGCCCACGGATGTGACCTATGACGGATACACCTTTACCGTGCTGAGCCACGACCATCCGGATACGGCCATTGCCTGGAAGGTGGCGGATATTTACACGGAAGAGCTCAACGGGGAACGGATCAACGACGCTGTGTTTGAACGGAATCTGGCCATGACAGACCGGTTCGGGGTAAAGATTGCCCAGAATCTCCAGGAAAAGCCCAGCACCATCGCCGACCAGCTGATCTCTGCGGGAGACGACGCTTTTGACCTGCTCCAGACCAACACCCAGGATCAGTGTTCCTTTGTGGTGAAGGGGTATCTGATGGACATGGCGCAGATGGACTACATCAACTTCGACAAGGCATGGTGGGATTCCACGGCCATCGACGGCATCACCATCGGGGACAAGGTATACTACGCCATCGGGGACAGCATGCTCAACGGCAAGAAGGCCACATGGGTAGTGCTGTTCAACAAGATGCTCACCGGCAACGCAGGTGTACCGGATCTGTATTCTCTGGTGAAGGAAGGGGGCTGGACGCTGGACAAGCTGAACCGGTTCGGCGAACAGATCCATCAGGACGTGGACGGGGACGGTGTCATGACCTGGGGCACGGACATCTACGGCATCGGCCTGCAGCATGAAGTGGTACTGCCTCTGCTGCTGGGGGACGGCTCCAAGCTCATTGAGATGAACGCAGACGGTTCCTACAACTATAACATGAATTCTCCTGCCATCGTGGACGCCATGGAACAGATCTGGAACTTCCTCCACGGCGGCATGCACATCCTGAACTGCAACGACTACGACGGCAAGCTGAACAACCAGTGGAGCGACTTCCACACCCTGTTCATGTCCGACCAGATCGGGTTCTTCATGGGCCATCTGGGGACGGTAACGCTGGTGGGGGGCGACATGAACTCCGACTTCGGCGTACTGCCCTTCCCCAAGCTGGACGAAGCACAGGCGGAATACTACAGCACCTTCCAGTACAACAACGCCCACGCCGTATCGGTACCCAAGACCGCCGGGGATCTGACCCGCACAGGCCTGCTGACGGAAGCCTACGAAATGTTCTCCCACTTCACGGTGCTGCCTGCGTATTATGATTACACCCTGACCTTCCGCAGCGCCCGGGACACCGACTCCGGCGAAATGCTGGACATCATCTTCGGCAGCCGGAACTTCGACATTTCCCTTGCCTTCAACCACACCACCGGCATGCAGACCTTCCTGCAGGACACCGGCAGCAAAGACAAGAGCTTCTCCTACGCCTCCAAGGAAGCCTCCAACAAAACCAAAGTAACCACCGCCATGGACAAGATTCTGGAAGCGATTGCAGCAAATTAAGAGGGTAGAGATAAGAGGTAAGAGGTAAGAGATACTGTAAAGATATATTGTGTTCACAACTTATTAACAAATTTGTGAATGAATATAAGATATATTATGAATTAAGATACATATTCTACAGAAGAACGGCTTACAGAGATGCAGGTCGTTTTTCTGTTGGGAAATGCAGAATGCGCCAGTAAGTTGAAAATGCCTGTCATGTCTGTCACGGTGTCAATATGAAGGTTGATTAGCAGGGGATAGAACAACGTACATCCTGTTCCCCCGTGTATGCCCCAACAACTGCAAAATGCCTGTCATGTCTGTCACCATGTCACCAATATTTCCTGTAGGGCGGGATGCCCTCAT
>JAFQGY010000326.1 GCA_017415325.1 Clostridia bacterium | reverse complement strand
CCGGTCTGACCCTGCACATCCGCCAGATGGCCGGGGAAAACACCCACCACATCATCGAGGGAATGTTCAAGGCATTCGGCCGGATCATGGATGAAGCCACCCGGATCGACGAAGCCCACAAGAACGAAATCCCGTCCACCAAGGGCGTATTATAAATAAAATATAAGAGGTAAGAAATAAGTAAATACTGATTAATACCCCCTATCACCAAAAGTATGGTATAATATCCATACAAGCCCAACAGGGAGGCAAACGCAAATGAAAAATCAACTGACATTCACCGATCTGGAATACAGCAGCCGCAAACGTACAACCCGCCGGGAAGAATTCCTCGACACCATGGATTCCATCATCCCGTGGGACGAGTTCGTGGAACTGATCCGGCCGTATTACTACAAGAACCGTACCGGTCGTCCGTCCAACGACATCGAAACCATGCTGCGGATGTACCTTCTGGCAAGCTGGTTCACACTCTCCGATGAAGGGGTGGAAGATGCTATCTACGACAGCTATGCCATGCGGAAATTCATGGGTGTGGACTTCAATGAACACAAGGTTCCCGATGCCACAACTCTCTGCAAGTTCCGGAAGATTCTGACCGACAACAAGATCGACAAGCTGTTCGCCGACACCTGCAACAACTTTCTGGAGAAGTACGGCTATATGATGCGCGGGGGTACCATTGTGGATGCCACCATTATCCATGCGCCTTCTTCTACCAAAAATGCCGAAAATAAGCGTGATCCTGAGATGAAATCTACCAAAAAGGGGAATGTCTGCTACTACGGTGCCAAAATGCACGCCGGAGTGGATGCTGAAAGCGGTATGATTCATACTGTAGAGACCACTGCCGCCAATGTGCACGACAGCCAGCCTGCGCTGGATCTTCTTCGTGATGACGATGAGGTCATGTACGGCGACTCAGCATATTCCGGTGTAAGCAAGCAGGAACGGGCAAAACAGGATCCGCATTTTTCCAGAATCGAATACAGAACCAACAGCCAGAAACCCTATCGCAAAAACAAGTGGGAAGAAGGTCCCGGCACCTATTGGCATTGTCAGATGGAAGCACAGAAATCCAGAGTCCGGTACAAGGTAGAGTATGCCTTTTATGTGATCAAAAACATTTTCGGCTTCCGCAAGACCCGATACCGGGGTCTGAACAAACTGGACACCCATCTGCGGATGCTGGCTGTCAGCGCCAACTTCTACATGGCGTCACGTTCGACGCTGTGTGAACTTCCCATATCCGTCGAAGGCTGAGTCCCCAAAGGGGATAGTCTGGCCTTCGGATAGGGATGTTGTTGAAAACTTTTGTTGATTTTTAATTTTTGTGATTTGAACTGCTGTTAATCAGTGGTTACATAAGAAGTAAGAAATTCGCCGTTCGGCTAAAAAACGGAATACCTCTTATCTCTTACTTCTTACTTTTTATCTCTCTGCCATCTAAGGAAACCATATATGAACAATAACTCCTCCTCACCGAAGAAGGCACTGCGGAAGATTTTGGTGCTGTTTCTGAATTTCATCATCCT
>JAFQGY010000325.1 GCA_017415325.1 Clostridia bacterium | reverse complement strand
TCCCGCTTCCATATCCACAAAAATCCCGTATCCGTCATTCCCCAGAAGCTGGTATGCCGCAGAATTCCGTGTCAGACCGCTCATGTATTCCACACCTTCCGGCAGTCCCTTGATGTAAGCCAGCAGCTCATCCACCGTCCAGCCGCTTCTGTCCCCCACCAGAGACCTGTTGGCAATCACTGCGTTGATGCCGATGGACATGGGCAGACCGAACAGCTTACCGTCCTTCTGGTATGTATTGATCACGCAGCCCAGCAGCTCGGATTCCGGCAGTTTTGTGTCCTCCCGCAGATACGGCCGCAGATCCAGATACAGCTCGTTGTCCAGCACCGCTTTGTAGCCGCTGTCGTGGTAGTATCCGCAGATCATGTCCGGCTTGTACAGGCCGTTCAGAATATCGTTGGCCAGTCTGGTATTCCCGGCGTTGTAGTCTTCTTCCGTGTTGTATCTGCTGTAGTCGGTGGTGACAATCCGGGCATCGGTGTGGTTCCGGTTGAATTCCACCACCATGGTAGCCAGGTCATAGGGATTCGATGCCGTGGCCAGCTCCAGCACTTTGATCTGCGACAGATCGATGTCAGCAGACTTGGTGAACACGCCCATCTTTCTGTCCCAGCTGATCCGGTCGTAATACTGAAGTAAGAACCGGTCGTCGTCCACCGCTTTCACCAGATCCAGATCTCCGGTGATGTCGGAGTTTTCAAAATCCATCAGCAGGGTTCCGTCGGTGTCCCCGGTGTTGTACCCGAAAATCCCCTCACTGTTGTAATAATACAGTTCGTATCCGGGGCCGAAGAAGAAGTTATCCGCATGGATGGTTTCCGGCAGGGCAATGGATTCGCCTATGGTCTTGTTTGCCCGGTCGATGGGAGCGAAAACCTGCCCGCCGGTACCGGTAACTTCATCATAGCTCCAGTACCCTACATATACCGTCCCTTCGGTATCCCTGTCCACACTGCTGACCCAGTTGTCCAGCGTGATGGTGCAGTCCAGGGTAAAGTCCGGCTTCAGCACAGCGATTTCCTGTTCGGCAATCAGGTAGATATATCCTTCCCCGTCCTGACAGATCTGATCCAGATAGAAGTACTCGGGATTGGCGCCGGAAAAGAAGTTTGCCAGATTCTCGATTTTGTCTGTGGTTCCGTCGTCCATGACGATTTCCAGATTGTACGTGGACTGCATGGTGGCTTCGTCCCAGCTGTTGTCCAGGATCATGTATCCGCCGTCAATCAGGGTCATCCGGTTCACCCATTCCCGGCCTTCGATCTTTTCCACCACCGGCTCCCCGCCTTCCACAGGCAGATAACAGAGCACCGGATAGGATTCATAGGTATATTCCTCCGGGGTGGCCCCTTCTGTTTCCTTGAAAAAGCTGCCCTGGAAGATGAAATTCCCATCCTTCACGCCCAGATATTCCCGGATGTCATATTCCTCCGACAGCGCAAGGTCTTCCCCCTTGTACACATGGGTCAGCACAGTGGGCTTTTCGATGATCTCCCCTTCCGGCACCTTCTCTCTGCCGCAGCCGGAAAAACATCCTGCCATCAGACAGACCGCCAGAAACAGGGATAACAGGTTCTTTTTCTGCATGTTCTCCTCCTGTATTCTCCTATTGTAGTTTATACTTTATATCTGTATTGTATCACACATTTTACAAACATGCAAGTACCTTCGGAGGATCTTAATAAAAATTCAGGAATTCTTAATCATCTCTTTATGACTGGTTTATATATGTCGTATTTATGTACCAACACTCCGCTTTTCCTATATACAATGAATTATTTTATAGTTTTTAAAAACATTTTCTTTGTACCCATTGACGATCATGCCGTTTGGTGATATAATGAAAACAATCCATTTCAGAAAAAACTATTTTCCACAAGGAGGATATCATGCGTCACAACAGAATATTTGCCTGTCTTCTGGCGGCACTGCTCATCGCTCCGGGTCTGATGGCCTGCTCTGACAGCGGCACCACGGAAACTGCGGCGGATACCGGCTCTGCGGCAGTCGATACTACAGAAAATGCGGAAACAGAAGAGGCGGATCCCTTTGCCGGGTTTGACTACGAAGGCCGGGACTTCCGGATCTGGACCAGTATCAATGCGGCGGCGGTTTCTCTGGGGAACTCCAACTACATGATCCAGGGGCCGGAAGAACTCACCGGGGATGCGGCTCCCGATGCGGCGTACGAACGGAACCTGAAGGTACAGGAGCTGCTGAACGTCACCTTCCAGTACGAGCCGCTGGACAACACCTATGACCTTGTGAAGGATTCCGTACAGAAATACATCATGGCCGGGGACAACGCCTATGAACTTATCATCAACGATATGTACGGCACCGCTTCCCTGACGCTGGAGAATATGTTCTACAACGCCCTGGACGGAAAGTACTTTGATTTCTCTCAGCCCTGGTGGTACGATGACTTCATGAGCGACGTTTCCATCAACTCCAACTACCAGTTCATGCTGGGCGGGGACTATTTCATCGATATCCTCCGCTGTTCTCACTGTCTGTTCTACAACAAGTCTCTGTACGAAAACATCTACGGCAATGCCGACGGGATGTACGACATCGTTCTGGAAGGGGACTGGACGCTGGAACGTCTGAACGAAATCGTGGAAGAATCCTATATGGACATCAACGGTTCCGGTTCCCGGGATATCGATGACCAGTACGGGTATGTATCCTTCCAGATCTGGGGTTCCATGATCCCGTTCCTTATCAGTGCCGACCCCAACTACATTGACCGTGACGACAGAGGGTATCCCTACATCACCATGAACAACGAAGACTCCCTTCTGCTGATGGATGAACTGTACGACCTGTATCAGGAAGGACAGGGTGCATGGGTTGCCAACGGTGTTACCGAAGATCTGGCAGTGACCATCTTCACCTCCGGCCGTGCCATGTTTGTAGGATATCAGAGACTGGGTTCGCTGGAAAATGCCACCGTTCGTGAAATGGAAGACGGTCTGGGCGTTATCCCCTATCCGAAGCTCAGCGACAGACAGAAAAACTACATCACCAGTACCCATGATACCTGTGAAATCGGTCTGATCCCTGTAACGCTGGCACCTACCGATCTGGATTATGTCAGTGCCGTTGTAGAAGTACTGTGCCGGGAAACCTACAAGTCCGTTCTGCCTGTGTACTACGAATCCTCGCTGAAAATGAAGTACACCCGTGACGACACATCCGCCAAGATGATCGACATCGTTCACGATAACATCGGAAATACCTTCCCCATGGCATACAACCCGTCCCTGAACTACATCTTCCTGAGCGGTACCTTCTGTGACGACAACATTGCCGCCGGCAAAAAGGATTTTGCGTCCTCCTATGCCAAGAGAGAACCGTCTGCTTTGACCAATCTGGAAAAGATCATCAACGACTTTGAAGCAAAGCAGGGCAAATAAATCACCATACAGAATACACGGCAGGGTTTCGGCTCTGCCGTTTTTCTGTGCCGGAAAACAAAAAAGCCCGGATCCGTAACTCCGAGCTTTTTTGTATGTTTGGAAGATAATTTATCTCTTCTTGGATACAGCGTAACCGGCAGCAGCTACAACAGCAGCAACAGCGGCGATGATACCTGCGTCGAAGGTCTGAGGAGCTGCGGGAGCTTCTACAACTTCAGCAACGGTTTCAGCTTCGGTTTCCGGTTCGGGATCGGGCAGTTCGATAACTTCGGTCAGAACTTCTGCGGTGAATCTATCGGATTCAATAGCCAGTTCATCTGCACCGAGAGTAACTACTGCATTGGTTTCAGCCTTAGCATCAGCTTCGCTGTTGTAGAACGCGATATAAGCGATATCGATCTGCGCACCTTCTTCGATTACAGCAGGGTCAGCAGAGTCGTTGGCAACAGCGTCACGATTGGATTCCATCATATCGAAACGGAAAGTAGTTTCGGTCGTGGTGGTCCAGATTTCAGGAGTTGCACCATTGTCAAAGGTGGAAGTCAGATCCAGAACGATGGTTTCCCACTGCTGGGTATGGTTCCAGTTGATCAGAACGTGCGGTTCAGCGCCCTTGGCATACAGCTGACCTCTGATAGCAGCACCGGTGCTGTCCTTTTCGGTAACAGTTCTGTACTTGATAACAGCCCACTTGGTAACGGCACGGTCAATAGCACCGAATTCAAAAGAACCATACGGGTCATTGCCGGCAGCAGTGTAACGAACATAATCGAATTCGATAGTTTCAGCCATAGCAGCTACGGCCAGAGTTGCGATCATGACAACAGTCATAACCATAACAAGAAACTTCTTCATATGAAATTTCCTCCAAATATTGTAGTATCGTACTTCTTTACGGAGAAGTTTATCGACACAATTATCATACTATATTTTTAACAATTTGTCAATACTTATTTTGTTTATTTACAAAACCTATTTATGTAGTTTTTGTTCAAAACACAAAAGGTGCAGACGGATTGCCTACACCTTTTCATGATATTCAAAAGAAATCAATACAGCAGATTTGTGTATATGTAGTACACGGCAAACAGCACGCTGGCAATTACCATAGCAGACATGATCATCACCATGGTCAGGTACTTATACAGCAGTACGATGGCAAACAGGAACAGACACAGAGCAAATGTCATGGCGGGGGTCATGGGATATCTTCTGGTATCCACCTTCTTCACCAGAGACCATACAAAGTACCCTGCAGAAGCGGCGCAGATCACACCGAACACCCAGGTAAGCCAAGGGCATACATTGAATACAAAATTATATTCTCTTGTTGCATCGGCACGAACAAAGTCCAGCAGGCTGCCTATGATGATATCTGCCAGCAGAATGATGAGAATTCTGAGGGCAACCACCTTGCCTGCCTCGTCTCTGGACAGTTTGCCGGTATTCATCTGGAGAATTGAATTATGCTTCGCCATATCCATTATCATGTGACCGCATCAGTGATGGGTCTGCTCCTTTCCCGTGAGAACAATTTATATTGATGGAAATCCAGTATTTACAATTTTACAGCTCATATGCTGCCGACAGACAGGACAGTACAAACAGCGCCGCAGTTTCGGTACGCAGAATCCGTCTGCCAAGTCCGCACATATGCATCCCGACCTCCGCAGCAGCAGCAGCTTCTTCCTCGGAAAAGCCGCCTTCCGGGCCGATACACAACGAAATGGTGCCGGGAGAATCACAGGTCTGCAGGATCCCGGACAAAGATCTGGTTCCTGCGCCTTCATAACAAAACAAAGGCAGATCTGCTTCCGCCGCTTTGCGGATGGCTTCTTTATAGGGGAGAGGCATCTCCACTTTCGGGACAATCCCTCTTCCGCACTGCTTGGCTGCTTCATGGGCAATCTTCTGCCAGCGTTCCGTTTTCTTCCGGGCGTCTTTTTCGTCCAGTTTTACAACGGCACGGCTGGTGGCTACGGGTACGATTACCGAAGCGCCGGTTTCCACAGCCTTCTGAATCACCGTTTCCATTTTATCGCCTTTGACCAGTGCCTGATACACAGTGGCTATATAGGGAGGCTCCGTATCTGCCGCAGAGACTTCCAGAACCCGCAGGAGCACTTCATCCCCTGCTTTCTCCAGTTCTGTCCGGTAGACCATTCCCGCATTGTCACAGGCGGTCAGAGACTCACCGATCCGGGTACGGAGAACATGGGTAATATGGTGGGCATCGTCTCCGGTAATCCGGATAAAACGGCTTTCCCCATCCATAAAAACATCGGATGCGTCAATAAAAAATCTGGGCATAACATCTCCCGCCAAAATACACATTCCACTGTCAGGATACCATGATATTATACACTAAAAATTTGAATTTGTCAAACCCTTTCCGCTTCTTTTTCCGGTTTTTTTACCGATTTTCGCTGAGAATCCCCTGTTTTCCATCAATTGTTTACATTCTGGTTACATTTGTACCTTTTATGCCTACAAAAAAACTGCTCTCCATCCCGGCGATAAACCGATCCAAAGAACAGTTTTCTTCCTTTATATTATATCAGCCGCGCTGTACTGCCGCTGCATACCATCCGTTTTCCCGGCGGTCATTGATCACGCGGAACCCGGCTTCATGCAGAGCAGCCACAGTTTCTTCCGCCCGTTCGATGATGATCCCGGATACAATCAGCACGCCGTCATCCGCCAGATATGCACCAATGTCGGGAGCCAGCCGGATGATTACATCCGCTACGATGTTGGCAGCCGCCACCTGGTATCCGCCTTCCACCTTTTCGGTCTGCTTCAGCAGGTCGGATACAGCACACTTCACGTTGGGGGTATCGTTCAGCACAGTGTTTTCCACAGCAACCTTTACGGCCTGCGGGTCGATGTCACAGGCAAAGCACTTGTCTGCTCCCAGTTTGGCGGCACAGATGGCCAGAATCCCGGAACCGCATCCTACGTCCAGCATGGAACATCCGGGAGTGACGTACTGTTCCAGCAGCGCCGCACAGAGACGGGTGGTTTCGTGGGTACCGGTACCGAATGCCATACCGGGATCCATCAGTACAGTAATTTCGTCGGGCGTAGGATCGTAGGTTTCCCATACGGGCACAATTACCAGTCTGTCGCCGGTGTGGATGGGCTTGTAGTACTGCTTCCAGGAGTCTGCCCAGTCTTCTTCCTTCACGCCGGTCTGGGTAACTTCTGCGTCAATCTGCAGCTCCTGCAGGCGGCTCCGGATAAAGAGCAGGCTTTCTGCGGGAGACTTGATTTCGGGAATGAAAACGGACACAGCTGCTGTGGTTCTGTCCGCTTCCAGGATGGATTCATCGATCAGATCACCGTATACGCCGTCCAGTTCTTTGTCCACATCGGAATAGTCTTCGATCATAAGGCCGTTGTCCACCATGCTCATCACGCTGGTAACGGTGTCCAGATCCGCCACACTGCAGGTAACCTTGATCTGGATCCAGTTCTGAGTATCTGTCATAGCCTGTCTCAGTCTTTCTTAAAGAATTTTTTGAAAAATTTTGTTCTCTTGGAATAGTTGCCCTCTCCGCAGGATTCAGCAAACTTTTCCAGCAGTTCTTTCTGTTCCTTGTTCAGTCCCTTGGGTACTTCCACCACAACGGTCACATGCAGGTTCCCTCTGTTCTTGGAGTTGACCTGCTGTACGCCCTTGCCCCGAAGGGTAAAGGTGGTGCCGGTCTGGGTGCCTTCGGGAATTTCCAGCTTCTGATTGCCTTCCAGTGTGGGAATCTCAATTTCCGCACCCAGCGTGGCTTCCGCATAGGTAATGGGTTCTTCCAGATACAGGTCGTAGCCGTCTCTTTCAAACACCGCATGAGGACGAACGGAGATGATGATGTTCAGATCCCCGGGGCCGCCGCCGTTTGCACCGTCACTGCCCTGTCCTCTGAGCCCGATCTGCTGTCCGTCGTCGATCCCGGCGGGGATATTCACTTCCAGTTTCTTGGTAACTCTGGTATATCCGCTGCCCTTGCATTCTCCGCAGGGGGTCTCCACGATCTTCCCGGTTCCCTTACAGTGGTCGCATTCCCGTCTGGTCTGCATCATACCCATCATGGTACGCTGCTGCACGGTCACAAAACCGGTACCCCGGCAATGGTCACAGGTCTTGGGAGAGGTTCCTTTGGCCGCCCCCGTACCGCTACATTCCGCACATTTCTGCACCTTCTGGTAGGTGATTTCCTTTTTACATCCGAATACGGCTTCTTCAAAGGTCAGGGTCAGGCGCACATTGATGTTGCTGCCTCTGACAGGGCCGTTTCTGCGGGAAGAGCCGCCTCCGCCGCCGAAGAAGCTGGAGAAAATATCGTTGATGTCAAATCCAAAGTCCCCGAAACCGCCGAACCCGGCACCGGCACCGGAAGCGGGATCAAATGCCGCATGGCCGTACTGGTCATACTTGGCTTTTTTGTCCGGGTCAGACAGCACATCGTATGCTTCGTTCACTTCTTTGAACTTGACTTCTGCCTCCGTATCTCCGGGGTTCATGTCCGGGTGGTATTTCTTTGCCAGCTGACGATACGCTTTTTTTATGGTATTTTCGTCAGAGGATTTGTCAACCCCCAGGACCTCGTAATAATCTCGTTTATCTGCCATGTTCTATCGTTCCTCGTAACTCTGCAGGAAATGTCATAATACGGGAAATCGGGCGGAGTTGAAAATCGCTCTTCCCCGCCCTGTTCCGTTGCTTTTCAATTAGTTATCGCTCTTATCTTCGAAATCTGCGCTGTAGTAGGTACCGTCGCCGCCCTGTGCACCCATGTTGGGATCGAAGCCTGCGCCCTGACCGGCGTCACCTTGGGTCTGTGCATACATCTTTTCTGCGATGGGATAGAATGCCTTTTCCAGTGCTTCGGTGTCGGCCTTGATGGCATCGGCGTCGTCGGTCTTGATGGTTTCCTTCAGCTTGTCGATGGCAGCACGAATAGCGTCCTTGTCGGCATCGGAAGCCTTGTCACCGATTTCGTTCAGGCTCTTTTCGCTCTGGTAGATGGTGGATTCGGCTCTGTTCTTCAGCTCGATCATTTCCTTCTGCTTCCGGTCGGCTTCTGCGAACTTTTCTGCTTCGTGAACAGCCTTGTCGATGTCTTCCTGGGACATGTTGGTGGAAGAAGTGATGGTGATGTGCTGTTCCTTGCCGGTGCCCTTATCGGTTGCGGATACGTTTACAATACCGTTGGCGTCGATGTCAAAGGTAACTTCGATCTGGGGTACGCCTCTGGGAGCGGGAGTGATGCCGTCCAGAATGAATCTGCCCAGAGTGGTGTTGCCGGCTGCCATGTCTCTTTCGCCCTGCAGAACGTGGATTTCCACGGAGGTCTGGCCGTCAGCAGCGGTGGAGTATACCTGGCTCTTCTTTACGGGGATGGTGGTGTTCCGGTCGATGATGCGGTTGAATACGCCGCCGAGGGTTTCGATACCGAGGGAAAGAGGAGTTACGTCAAGAAGAACAAGACCTTTAACTTCGCCGGAAAGAACGCCGCCCTGAATTGCCGCACCAATAGCTACGCATTCATCGGGGTTGATGCCTTTGAAAGGATCTTTGCCGGTAATGTTTTTAACTGCTTCCTGAACAGCGGGAATTCTGGAAGAACCGCCGACGAGAAGAATTTTATCAAGGTCAGAGGGTTTAAGACCTGCGTCGGAAAGTGCCTGACGAACCGGTCCCATGGTTGCTTCAACAAGGTCTGCGGTAAGTTCGTTGAATTTTGCTCTGGAAACGTTTACGTCAAGGTGTTTCGGGCCGGTTGCATCTGCGGTGATAAAGGGAAGGTTTACGTTTGCCTGGGTCATGCCGGAAAGTTCGATTTTGCATTTTTCTGCGGCTTCTTTAAGGCGCTGCATTGCCATTTTGTCGCTTCTGAGGTCAATGCCGTTTTCCATTCTGAACTGGTCTGCAAGATAGTTGATAAGTCTGTCGTCAAAGTCGTCGCCGCCGAGGTGGTTGTTACCTGCGGTTGCAAGAACTTCCTGGATTCCGTCGCCCATTTCGATGATGGAAACGTCGAAGGTACCGCCGCCGAGGTCATAAACCATGATTTTCTGGTCGTCTTCTTTGTCTGCGCCGTAAGCAAGAGCTGCCGCGGTGGGTTCGTTGATAATACGTTTTACTTCAAGACCGGCGATTTTGCCTGCGTCTTTGGTTGCCTGGCGCTGTGCGTCGGTGAAGTATGCAGGAACGGTGATAACTGCGGCGGTTACGGTTTCGCCGAGATATGCCTCTGCGTCAGCTTTGAGTTTCTGAAGAACCATTGCGGAAATTTCCTGGGGAGTATAGTTTTTTCCGTCAATGTTTACTTTATAATCGCTGCCCATGTGGCGTTTGATGGAAGT
>JAFQGY010000324.1 GCA_017415325.1 Clostridia bacterium | reverse complement strand
GTGGGCGAAGATGCGTACTTCCTGGCCTGGACCACCACCCCCTGGACCCTGCCCTCCAACGTGGGTCTGTGCATGAACCCCGATGAAACCTACTGCAAGGTGGCCGCTGCCGACGGATACACTTACTACATGGCAGAAGCTCTGCTGGACAAGGTGCTGGGCAAGCTGAAGACCGAAGATGCGCCCGCATACACCGTTCTGGAAACCTACACCGGTAAGGATCTGGAATACAAGGAATACGAACCCCTCTTTGCCTGCGCCGGGGAAGCCGCTTCCAGGCAGAAGAAGAAGGGCCACTTTGTTACCTGCGACAACTATGTTACCATGAGCGACGGTACCGGTATCGTACACATCGCTCCCGCCTTCGGGGAAGACGACGCCAAGGTGGGCCGGAAGTATGACCTGCCCTTCGTACAGTTCGTGGACGGCGCCGGCAACATGACTGCGGAAACCCCCTATGCCGGTCTGTTTGTGAAGAAGGCTGACCCCGTGATCCTGACCGATCTGGACAAGGAAGGCAAGCTCTTCGAAGCGCCCAAGTTTGAACACGAATATCCCCACTGCTGGAGATGCGACACGCCCCTGATCTACTACGCAAGAGAATCCTGGTACATCAAGATGACCGATGTGCGCGACAATCTGGTGCGGAACAACAACACCGTCAACTGGATTCCTGAATCCATCGGCAAGGGCCGTTTCGGCGACTGGCTGGAAAACGTACAGGACTGGGCCATCTCCCGGAACCGCTACTGGGGTACTCCCCTGAACATCTGGGAATGCTCCTGCGGTCACAGACATTCCATCGGTTCCATCGCCGAACTGAAGGAAATGTCCGAAAACTGCCCGGAAGACATCGAACTGCACCGCCCCTACATTGACGCTGTGACCATCAAGTGTCCCGAATGCGGCGGTGAAATGCACCGTGTACCGGAAGTTATCGACTGCTGGTTCGACTCCGGTTCCATGCCCTTCGCACAGCATCACTATCCTTTTGAAAACGAAGACCTGTTCAAGGCACAGTTCCCCGCAGACTTCATCTCCGAAGCCGTGGACCAGACCAGAGGGTGGTTCTACTCCCTGATGGCCATCTCCACGCTGCTGTTCGACTGCTCTCCCTATAAGAATGTCATCGTACTGGGCCATGTACAGGACGAAAACGGCCAGAAGATGTCTAAGTCCAAGGGCAACGCCGTGGATCCCTTCGATGCACTGAACTCCTACGGTGCCGATGCGATCCGCTGGTACTTCTACACCAACTCCGCACCGTGGCTCCCCTCCCGCTTCTCCGGCAAGGCTGTGGTGGAAGGGCAGAGAAAGTTCCTGGGTACCCTGTGGAACACCTATGCGTTCTACGTGCTGTATGCGGATATCGACCAGTTCGACCCCACCAAGTACTGCCTGGACGACTGCGCTCTGACCGTTATGGACAAGTACATCCTGTCCGTGCTGAACACCACCGTGGCGGAAGTGGACGAAAATCTGGGGAACTACCGGATTCCGGAAGCTGCCCGTGCGCTGAATACCTTTGTGGACGAGCTGTCCAACTGGTATGTACGCCGCTGCCGGGAACGGTACTGGGTACAGGGGATGCCGGAAGACAAGATCGCCGCATACATGACCCTGTATACCGCCCTTGTGACCATTGCAAAGACCGCCGCTCCCATGATCCCCTTCATGGCAGACGATATTTACCGGAATCTGGTATGCTCCGTGGACGCATCCGCTCCCCAGTCCATCCACCTGTGCTCCTTCCCCGCTGTGGAAAAGAAGTGGATTGACCCCGAACTGGAAGAAAACATGAAGTTCGTGGTGGATGTGGTGGTCATGGGCCGTGCCGCCAGAAACGGTTCCAATATGAAGACCCGTCAGCCTCTGGCCGCCATGTACATCAAGGCCGACCGGCAGGTTTCCGAATTCTACCGGGAAATCATTGCGGAAGAACTGAACGTGAAGACTGTGGAATTTGTAGATGACGTTTCCGCATTCTCCTCCTACAGCTTCAAGCCCCAGCTGAGAACCATCGGGCCCAAGTACGGCAAGCTGCTGGGCAAGATCAGAGGTGCTCTGGCTCCCGAAGCGCTGGACGGCAACAAGGCCATGGCCGAACTGAAGGAAACCGGTGCGCTGCACTTTGATTTCGACGGCGAAGCTGTGGAACTGACCGAAGCGGATCTGCTCATCGACGTACAGCAGAAGCCCGGGTACTACTCCATGGCGGAAGGCACCACCACCATCGCTCTGGATACCAACCTGACCGACGAGCTGATCTCCGAAGGCTTTGTAAGAGAAGTGGTCTCCAAGCTCCAGACCATGCGGAAGGAAGCAGACTTCGTGGTGACCGACCACATCCATGTGACCATCGGTGCATCCGGCGAGCTGGAAAAGATCCTGACCGCAGCCATGGCCGAGATCGCTTCCGTGGTTCTGGCCGATTCCGTGACCTTTGGCGCAGCCTCCGACGGGTACACCAAGGACTGGGATATCAACGGCGAAAACGTGACCATGTCCGTAAAGATAGCATAAGGTTTTTTGAAACCGGAAAAAAGGCCGCATGGGATTCTGTGCGGTCTTTTCGGTGTATATCGGTGCAGATATGCGGGATGTTGGCATCATCGTGTAAAACTGACCGGTGTGTCGGGCAACAAGTTGTTGAATCTGCTGACAGAAAAAATGAATAAAGCTATTGATTTAACGACTTTTTTTTGATATAATAATACTGTAGTCTCAGAGGTGTTACCATTTGGCCGGAGGATACATAGCGGCATGCAGGTAACGGATTTGCCTCGGAAACAGTTTCATCAGAAATGATGGATTTCATATCATCGAATGGGAGTGTAAACTATGATTTCACGTGATGTTACCATAAAGAATAATGTTGGCCTCCATGCCAGACCGGCTACTTTCTTTATTCAGAAGGCAAATTCTTACAAGAGCTCCATCTGGGTGGAAAAGGATGACCGCAGAGTCAATGCCAAGAGCCTTCTGGGCGTTCTGTCCCTGGGCATCGTTAAGGGCATGACCATCACCCTGCTGGCAGACGGTGCCGACGAAGCCGAAGCGCTGGACGGTCTGGCTGCCCTGATCGACACCGGTTTCGCTGAATAATCCGGAACGGACTGCCGATGGTTTCTGTATGCCTGAGGATGGATTTGATTTCAGGTTTTATCGGTGTACAGGAATCCAATAATAACTGTCAACGAACATGAGCGATGGTGTCCACTTCACCTTCGCTCAATTTGTTATGGGGACTTTTTTCGTCTCCATGTATATCATGCTGTCCGGAGAGAAAAAATACACCCGGAAAAACACGCACAGGAGGCGGGGCATATGGCACAGAATCTGGAATATCTGCAGTCCAAGGCTGCCGCTCTGCCAAGAACGCCCGGCGTGTATATCATGGAAAACGAGGGCGGGACTGTGATCTATGTGGGAAAATCCCGTTCGCTCAGAGACCGGGTCAGCCAGTATTTCCATGGCTCCCACGATACCAAAACCGGGAAGATGGCCGCATCCGTCCGGGACTTCCGCTTTATTACCTGCGACACGGAAATGGAAGCCCTGGCGCTGGAAAACAGTCTCATCAAGCAGTACACGCCACGGTATAACATCAAGCTCAAGGATGCCAAAAGCTATCCTTATATCAAGCTGTCCGTGAAAGCAAGATACCCCCGGATCACCATGACCCGCAAACGTGTGCCGGACGGATCCCTGTATTTCGGCCCCTATTCCTCTACCCAGACGGTGTACACGGTAATTGCCTCTCTGGAAAAGACACTGGGGATTCCTTCCTGCAAGAAGAATTTCCCGGAAGACATCGGCAAAAGCCGTCCCTGTGTCTATAAACAGATCGGCCGCTGCATCGGGGTCTGCACGGGGGATGTGACAGAGGAAGCCTACAGAGAACGGATCGAGCAGGCGGCGGAAATTCTCCGGGGCGGTACGAGAGACACCATCAGGGCCCTGTCGGAAAAGATGTACCGATGCTCGGAGGAGCTGCTGTTTGAGGAAGCCGCCCGGTGCCGGGATACCATCGAAGCCCTGCGGAAGCTCAGTGAACGGCAGAAAGCGGTGGGTTCGCCGGATGTGGAATGCGATATTGTCGGTCTGTACATGAAGGATTTCGGAGACGAGGCATCCTTCCGGGACTGTGTGTCCATTTTCTATGTCCGCAGCGTGTATATCTCAGACAGCGAGCATGTGCTGTTCGGCAGTGAGGAAATTCTGCCGGACTGGGACGAGGATGACTTTGCCGATTCTCCCATGCTGGCATTTCTGGTGAGCCTGTACCAGAGCCGGGAATATATTCCGAATGAAGTACTTTTGTCCTTTGAACTGTCGGAAAACGATCTGCGGCTGCTGACCAATTATATCACCGACCGTGCGGGGCATAAGGTGACAGTCCGTACACCCAAACGGGGCGGATCCAAATACCTGTGTGACATGGCTGTGTCGGATGCAAAGCTCCATTCGGAAAACGCCCGGAAGAGGGAAGAAGGGGAAGAGAAAATGCTGGTGCATCTGGCGTCTCTGCTCCGGCTGGAAGTGCTGCCCCAGCGGATCGAAGCGTACGATATATCCAATCTGGGTACCGAGCATATTACTGCAGGCATGGTCACCGCCATCGACGGAAAGCTGACCAAAAGCGATTACCGGACCTTCAAAATCAAAGGCCAGACGGGACAGGACGACTATGCGGCCATGCGGGAAGTGATCCTGCGGCGGCTGAACCATATCACGGGAGAGATCGACGCCAAAGAAGCGCTGGAATGCATTCCCGATCTGATTCTGCTGGACGGCGGGGTGGGGCATGTGAACACCGTACGGGAAGCCATGAGCGAGATCGGATATGATATTCCCGTATTTGGCATGGTCAAGGACGAATTCCACAAGACCCGTACCCTCACCGACGGCGACAGTGAAATAAACATTGCCCGGCAGATGGATGTGTTCCGCTTCATTTACGGTCTGCAGGAGGAGGTACACCGGTACACCGTGGGCCGGATGATGAACGCCAAGCGGAAAACCATGAAAACCTCCACTTTGGAAAAAATTCACGGCATCGGCCCGGCCAAGGCAAAGCTGCTGCTGGACGCCATGGGAACCCTGACCGCCATTAAAAAAGCGGAAGTACACACGCTGGCGGACATCCCCGGCATATCCCGTACCAATGCGGAAACCATATATGCGTATTACCGTCAGGGGGAGGACAAGACCCCCGCAGAGGACGAAAGGAGATAAAGTATGCGAATCATTACCGGAACTGCCAGAGGAACCAAGCTGGTTACCCTGGAAGGAGAAGCCACCCGTCCCACCATTGACAAAGTAAAAGAAGCGCTGTTTTCCATGATCCAGTTTGATCTGGAAGGCAGAACCATTCTGGATCTGTTTGCCGGAAGCGGTCAGCTGGGGCTGGAGGCACTGTCCAGAGGGGCGGCCAAAGCTACCTTCATTGACGAATCCCGGCAGACTGTGGATGTGATTATCGACAACGCAAAGAAGACCCATCTGTTTGAAAAGTGCCGGATTTCCACCAGCGGTGCCATTCCCTTTCTGAAAAGCGCTGCCGGCCGGGAAAAGTACGACATTGTATTCCTGGATCCGCCCTATGATTCCGATCTGCTGGCCCAGTCCCTGAAGCAGATGTCCGACGGCGGGATTCTTGCCCCCGGTGCGATCATCGTCTGCGAATGCGATACGGACATTGTCAGCCGCCGTTCCAAGGTAAAGAAGGACGAGGAAGCCTCTGCAGAGCGGGTGCTGGAAGAAGTGTTCGGCGGGGATGAAGATACCATGGCGAAGTATACTCTGGAACGGACTGCCGTATACGGACGGACCCGGATCACTCTGCTGACACTGGCGGAAAACGAGGACGAAGAAAATGGCTGAACCCAGAATCGCCATGGTGACGGGGAGTTATGACCCCATTACGGTGGGACATATGCACCTGATCCGGATTGCCGCCGGGATGTTTGACAAGGTATATGTCACCATCTGCGCCAATACGGAAAAAGCGGGCGGTGCATTTCTGCCGGAAGACAGAGTGACGCTGGCAAAGGATGCCGTGGAAAAGGCGGGACTGTCCAATGTGGAAGTAACTCTGAACGGCGGACTGGTGTCGGATGCCGCCCATGCCTGCGGGGCAAAATACCTGGTCCGGGGACTGCGCAACGGGATGGATTTTGCCTATGAATACGATCTGGCCGGAATTATGAAACGGTTTGATCCGGCACTGGAAACAGTGTTTCTGCCCACGGACCCCACCCTCGCCTGTGTAAGCGCTACATATGTGCGGGATCTTCTGAAGTACGGTTGTTCTCTGGAAGGCTCTGTTCCCAACGGTGCGCTGACAAGAGCGCTGTACCGGCGGGACAAATAGAATACAGACGGTTTTTCTCCGTGGAATCCACAGGAGCGGAAGCCGTTTTTTTCATGGGTGTGAACAATTTTGGAAAAGATGTAAATTCTGCCGGAAAATGAAAAGAATTCAAAATTTCCGTATTGCACTTGACGGCATAATATTGTATAATACCTGTAATGCTGTAGTAAAATGGTAGGAGAATACCATCGCACGGAATGCGGCTGCGGCTGGATCGGAAATTGAGAAAGTGGAAATTCTGTCGTGGGATACGGCAGGTGGAGGATAGAATGAAATCAACCCGTGAGAAGCAGAAAGGCAGTCTTCTGCTGGCGTTCATCCGCGGCAGTGTGATTCTGCAGATGCTGGACAGACTGTCGGAGAAGATTTACAGCTCCTTCGGCAGCGGCTTTTTCGGCTGGCTTTTCACCGGATACAGAGCAGAGAACACAGGTCTGCTGGCTTCCTGGCTGACGGGCAGTTCCCTGTGGCGGATCGGCGGCAGGTTTTGCCGTTACTGGAACCGACAGACGGAGAACAGCCTGATACTTCTGCTGGTGCGTTCGGGGATGCGGTGTATGCTGCGGTTCCGGCTGCGTACGTTCGGCTTTTTTACAGTCACATTCGGTGCCTATACCGCTGTGTTCAGTCTGGTGCGGGCGCTGCTGTCGGGAGAGAATATCTCCATTCCGGAGCATCCGGAGCTGCTGTTTGCCATCGGGATGATCTGTCTGTCAATTCCTCTGCTTCTGTCGAAAATCACAGTGGCGGAAACCCTGTATACAACCATGTCCGGTCTGATGCTTCTGCGGATTCTGGGGTATACGCCGGAAGAGGTCATACTGGCCAGCCGGGGCAGTACTGCCGGGAAGACGAGCATTGCCTTTTTTGCGGGACTGCTTTGCGGTATGCTGACCTTTTTTGCGGATCCGTGGGTGGTGATGGCACTGCCGCTGGTATGGGTATATCTGTATCTGGTGCTGTGCAAGCCGGAAATCGGTGTGATGAGTCTGTTCTTTGCCATGCCGCTGCTGCCGACCATGGTACTGGCGGGGCTGGTGATCTATACATTCTTCTGTTTTGCCGTCAAGGTTCTGCGGGGAAAGCGGAGTATCCATGTGGAACCGCTGGATATCATGGTGATGGCATTTACCGTAATCCTGTTCTTCGGCGGTACGGTTTCCCTGTCCGGCGGCTCTCTGAAGCCTGCGCTGCTGTTTGTATGCCTGATTATGGGATATTTTGAAACCGTGTGGCTGCTCCGGGAACGGGACTGGCTTGCCCGCTGTTCGGTAGGCGGGGTGATTTCCGCCTCCCTTGTGGCGCTGGTCGGGATTTTCCAGTATCTTACGGGTACCTCTGTTATGGCGGAGGCCTGGGTGGATTCGGAGATGTTCGAGTCCATTGCAGGGCGTGCCGTGGGTACACTGGAAAACCCAAATATGCTGGGGGAATATCTGATTCTGATGATTCCGCTGGCGGTGGTGATGCTGGTGGGGCACGGTGAAGGACTGCGGCGGATTCCGGCATTTGTGTGTCTGGGGATCATGGGTGTCTGCCTGATCCTGACCTGGAGCCGGGGCGCATGGCTGGGACTGATCTTTGCGGCCATTCTGTTCCTGTTCATCTGGCACAGACGGGCCATGTGGCTCTTTTTTGCCGGGGTGGCGGCCATTCCGCTGCTGCCGTATATTCTGCCGGCATCCATTATCCAGAGATTTACCAGTATCGGGAACTTATCCGATTCTTCGACGTCATACAGAGTGAATATCTGGCGGGCTGCCTGCGAGATGCTGGAAGATTTCGGGTTCACCGGAATCGGGATCGGGGAAAGTGCGTGGTTCCGGGTATATCCCATGTATGCATATATGGGCGTGGAAACGGCACCCCATTCCCATAACCTGTTTCTGCAGATCTGGCTGGAAACGGGAATCTGCGGGCTTACTGTGTTTATTCTGATTCTGTTTCTGCTGTGCCAGTCTGTATTCACCATGTGCCGACAGCTGCGGGAAGCCAAACGGCTGGCTGTGCTGGATCTGCCATGCGAAGCGGAAGTCAGTTCAGGCAGTGCGTATAATCTGCTGACCCGGAAAACACTGAGTCAGCTCCGTATATCCTGTGCCGCACCGCTTTCCGGGATTTTTGCGGTACTGGTGCAGGGGATGACGGACTATGCCTGGTACAATTACCGGGTATATCTGATGTTCTGGCTGATGACGGGACTGACGGCGGCCTATGCCCGTTCCGGACGTTCCATGCTGATGGAGCCGAAGGCAAATGAAGAGGACCGCGCGGCACTGGATCTGCCGTATCTGACCGGAAAGCGGAGCAGAAAGAAAAAGATGCAGGACGCAGCGGCTGAGGAGGAGACTGTATGAACAAGCGGAAAATTCGCATCAACGGTATGGACATTGTGATCCTTGCCGTGATTGCGGCAGCACTGGCACTGCTTCTGTACATCTTTGTATGGAGCGCCGGGCCGGAAAAAGCGGAAACGGAATATGTGGATCTTGTTTATGTTCTGGAAGTAACCGGTCTGGAAGGTCAGTTCCAGAATCTGGTGCAGGCAGGACAGCCGGTGCAGGATGCCGTGAAACGGGGCAATATGGGTACGGTTGTAAGTACGCCGCAGATTAC
The DNA here is from genome assembly GCA_017415325.1 of Clostridia bacterium. Classification (GTDB taxonomy): domain Bacteria; phylum Bacillota; class Clostridia; order Oscillospirales; family CAG-272; genus UMGS1696. Next base: position 676 of record JAFQGY010000324.1, on the reverse strand, counting down.
CCCTATGAAAAAAGCGGAGTTTGACAACGACACCGGACAGGAAGTATACAATGAGGTGCCGGGACGATACAGAATGCTGGTTACCATCGAAGCAAGTGCTGCTGTAACAGAACAGGCGTATACCGTAGGCGGACAGGAAGTCTACGTGGGTGCTCTGATGAGTCTGGTGTTCCCGGGACTGAAGTGTGACGGATACTGCGTGGATCTGGAAATCGCAGAATAAATAATAAGTCTGTTCCGGAGAGGGGGACAGACGGGAGGACGGTTATGTTTTATATGGATACCGTACAATTTGTATATATGGTAGTGGGACTGCTGTGTGCGTTTCTGCTGGCCTATACGCTGACGCCGCCGGTGCGTGTGCTGGCGTTCAAGATCGGCGCTATTGACGTTCCGCTGGACGACAGACGCATGCATACCAAACCCATTCCACGGGTAGGCGGGCTGGCCATATTCCTGGGCTTCACGCTGACCACCTTGCTGTTCTGTACCTATAATACCACACTGGCGACAGTATGGATCGGCGGTGCGGTCATTGTGCTTCTGGGAATGCTGGATGATATTTACCGTCTGCCGGCATGGTCCAAGCTGATTGTACAGCTGCTGGTGGCTGTGTTTGCCGTATGGAACGGGATTACCATCGATCATATCAATCTGGGCGGTCAGTATGTGATGC
>JAFQGY010000323.1 GCA_017415325.1 Clostridia bacterium | reverse complement strand
CATACGGATGTTTTCCAGTACCACGTCAACCCGGAAGGTATAGGAGGTCTGTCCCTGCCAGATTCCTCAGCGAAGGGTGTTGAGGTGATCCATCCTCAGCCGGAATAGCGGAGTCAGTTCTGTACAGAATTCTGCAGGATGTACGACCTGCAGAGCAGTACGCTGCGGATCCAGCAGAAAATGTCCCCGTCCGTTCAGCAGGATTTCCGCATTTGTACCCTTTTCATGGATAAACAGCCGTCTGGGTGTACTGCTGTCTTCCAGATTCAGAATAACGGCACTTCCGTCCGTGAATTCCCGCAGGAACAGATTATCCGGCAGATTGCCGTTTTCGTCCGTAATCCGCAGGGACCGTGCAGGAAGGGAATTCACCAGCGCTTCCGCAGAGAAATCATCCACATCCGTAATTTCAAGAACCGGGATACCGGCGGGCGCAGGCTCATCTTCATTCAGCAGAAGCCACTGTTTCTGTCTGCGGGTCAGCAGCCGGAACAGCTCGGTAAGTCTGTAATGGGTCAGGTGCTTCTTCTCGTCATCAAACAGATACTTCTGTGTCAGCCGGATCGGGAGACGTACATAGACTTCCGCCGCAATGGTTTTCTGGGCCCATGCAGCCGCTTCCGCGGCAGACAGTCCCAGTTCCGGGAACCCTTCAAACCAGGGATTGGTATAGCACATGGGATTGTACCAGCCGTTTTTCTTTACATTTCCCCGGGCGTCCACAGCGGCTACGGCCAGCAAATAGTGGTCGATGTTGAACATGGCTTCCAGCCAGATCATCTGCTCAATGCGTGCAGGCGGAATATCGGTGGGCCCAAGGGCAAAGGTTTCCACCAGTCCCCCATGCTCCGACTGACGGATGGCAGCCTGTACCGTACCGAAGGTGAGCCACTCTGCCCGATCAACGGAAGTATTTGTAGGAATCTCATCCATGCCAGGCAGGGTAAAACCGCGCAGAGCGCTGATGGTGTCTCCGCTGGAAGAAACTGCGCCGTGGATATCGTGTTCGCACATCAGGTGGCCTGTCAGGAGAATACCGTGTTCTTTGCACCAGCCGGCAAGACGATCCACATAGACTTTCCGGAACCGTTCGCCCAGCAGATCATAATAATCGTGCAGAAAAGCCTCACTGCCCTCTGCCATATCCGCAAACAAATCCCGTCCGGTCTTTTCGGCATACAGGATTTCCGCATCCTTGAAGTAAGGATATCCACCGTTCCATATGCTGTGTCCTGCAGGATGGTTGTAGTAGAGGAAAGAGGGTTCGTCTGTGAAAATCCCGCGGATGACAGTGCCGAACCAGGGGGCAAAGTGTTTGTAATATACTTCATGGGTCAGCCGGATAAAGCAATCCACCGCATCCGGATTCAGAATATCGGCATATCTGTCGGGATTTCTGCCGTTGGAAAAGCGGGTCTTTTCAATGTGGCAAACACCGTTTTCTACCATAACATGCTGTGCCGTATAGGAAGGATCTTCCATAACTTTGCCGAAGCAGGTGCCGGAAGGCCAGTTGAACTCGTCATACAGCCAGACTTCCATGCCGTAGGCAGCGGCTGTTTCGATAAAATCCCGGCAGATCGTGAGCCAGCGTTCGGACATATAAGGCACATCGCAGCCGTCTCTCGGGTACATCAGAAACTGTGTAATCCCTTTATCCAGATATCTTTGCAGGATTACTTCAATCTGTCCCCGGGAAAGATCGCCTGTAATGGCCATCATGGGGATCAGCGGATTGTTTTGTTTTCGGATTTTCATGATTTACTCCTTCGTAAACAGATGATAGGCACTGATCAGCTGCAGCAGTTCCTGACGATCACGGAAACTGCAGATCTTCAGCAGCCGCTTGATACGGTATTTTACTGTGGATTCAGAAACAGAAACCGCTTCTGCGATAGAGAAAAAGGTCTCCCCCTGCAGCATCAGGGAAAGGATCAGCCGATCGGTTTCGTCGGTGTTTCGCACCAGATCTTCCAGTTTCAGGACGGAAAGAATATCTTCATCGGCAGTATAGTGCAGAGAAGAGGTTTCATAAGGCTTGACGGGCAGATCAGCCGGACGCCGGGAACAGATCGGCGCTGTTTCGCCGGCCTGCAGATGACACTCCAGCATGGAAGCACAGTGACCGATGCGGGGATTGTACTGCATATACTGATGCAGCCGCACAGCCTGACAGCCCAGTTCTTCCAGATCGGTGTACATCCGGGTAAGCCGGGGGTGGAAATGATCCACCGTACTCCAGTTGCCGAAACCTGTTACCGAAACATCTTCCGGAATCCGGATACCATGCTTCTGCAGATAGCGGATCAGCCAGATCGCAAGAAGATCATTGGTACAGACGATGGCATCATACCGCCGGATATCAGACAGAAGCTGTGCACCGCAGTCCATTGCTTTGCGCCGGACATAGATATTGGAAGCACCGGCGTTCAGTCCGCAGGCACGCATACCGGTGGTATAGCCCCGCAGTTTGGCAAGATCCCCCACGGTATCCTTATGCAGTGCGAAAAATGCAATGGACTTTTTCCCGGCATCCGACAGCGTGCGGATCAGGGTCTGCATGGCTTTTACAGTATTGAAGGAAACACTGCTGTATTCATACCGGAATGTATGCTGATACACACTGACCAGGAGCGGTTCCACCTGCAGGGCGGACAGCTTCCGTAGAGTCTCATCTATCCAACTCAGGGAATAACCGGCCACCAGTGCGATCTGCCGTTCCGAAGATTGGGCTGCGGCGAACTGCTTCTCCTGTACATTGCCGTCGGTATATGTTATCAGATCCAACCCTTTTTTGAGGGATTCCCTGACGATACCGTTTACCATATCTGTGACCCAGTACGCAGAGGCTTCTACCGGTTCACAGAGCAGATGAAGATGCATAGGCTGTCCCTCCCTTCGCATAGTTTGCCTTATGGGATATGGCGGATCGGATCAGTCTGCGTACCGCTTCAGGATATTCTCATATACTTCATCCAGATGGAGCTGGGCGGCAGGGGCTTTGGCTGCAAAATAAGATGCAAAGTCAGCGTTCTGTCCCCTACAGTTCCGGAAATCAGATAACTCATGTCGTTCCCGTCACCGTAGTTCCAGTTGAAGTCGTATACCGGAGAATTCCGGATGAATGCGGCATCATTTTCTATTTTCTTTTATTATACACAAATATGGGGAAATCTGCAAGATTAAAATAAATATGATCGGATCGATAGATTTTAACCAACATATTATCATCTGCAAGAGGGAAAGTTCATCAATACGTTTTTTCAGAGATGTTATGAGTATAAACTATGGACTATTTTTGAATAATAATGTTTAATAAGGACAAAATCAAAAGAGATAACACTGCGGTTGTAGCGGCGTTATCTCTTTTTTGCAATATGTAAATACTTATTGGCATCGTTTGTATAATAGCAATATCTTCCGTATCAACTGTCCTATACTGGCAGTGTGAAACCATACGCAGCAATACCGCAGTCTTTTTATATGTTCACACTCCCATTTCACGGAGTTTGGGCCAGATCAGATCGGCATAGTAAAAATGTCCGCCATCTCCTGTGATCAGAGCACACTGCTCGGCAGCACCGGCAAGTGTATAGATTTCCTGTATGGTTTCAAAAGTCTTGCGAACACCGGCAATCGGGAAGATGGGATCTTTTTCTCCTGCAGAAATCAGCAGTTTTCGGGGAACAATCAATGCAGCAAGGTCACCCATTTCAAAATATTTCCGGATGGATGGAATGTGATTACACATACAATGAAACATGGCTGCAATGGAGGATTCATAAGTGCATACAGCGCAGCTTGGTACGGCAACGGCAATCCGTTCATCCATACAGGCGAAATAATACGTTGCGGTTCCGCCGCCGGAATTCCCTGTGCACATGATGTTTTCTGTGTTGATATGAAAATAATCAATCACGGCATCCAGTATGCGCATGGCATCCTAGACACGTTCCCCAATCACCGTCCGACCCATCAGGATTGCGATATTGGCGGCTTCAGTGCAGCTTGTACCATGTCCCTTCAGACTGGCTTCCCCAAAATTCCGAGCTTCAATGATCAGCGCACATCGTCCCTCCCGGACAGCCCGAAGACCTGTGGCACGGTGAGGCCATTCCGCCAGATCATCCCTGTCTTCCTGGGTTTTGGGTTTCCCGGCAGCTATGTGCATTCCATTGTCGTGTCCGCTGAGGCATATGGTAAGGGGGGCATGGGGATTGGCATTGGGAACAAATAACCAACAGGGAACAATGTATCCGGGTTCTGTCTGGACAGTGAAATAATATTCTGTCCGATCTTCCAGCGTTTCCATAGATTCCACTGTCAGACAAGGTTCGCATTTCTGAAGCGGCAGTCCCAGAAGTTCTGTCAGTTTTTCTCTGGTTGCTTTTTGCCATTCTTCAAAATCATTCGACGGGTCAAATGCCATAAGAGGTTTGGATCTGGAAAGATTGGCATATTCATAAGCGTGTGTATTTTTTGTCATAAGAATCTCCGGTACTATCACAAAAGATTTGTCAAAGGTTGTTTCTATGACCCCGGAACAAAGGATTTTACGAATTATAGTTTTCTACAGCAGTTTCTATAGCGCTGATAATTCCTTTTTCCTTCGCAGCATAGGCGGAGGCAATTCCGTTGCTGTTATTCTGATAGGCATCACCGATCAGCAGATCCAGCATACCACCCCAGTTGTAAATGGAACCAAGGTCGTAGGTGATGCTGTCAAACAGAATTCCCAGCATTTCTGCAGATTCCATATCAACGGCAAAGCGGCTCTTTACAGTGGTTGTGATATATTCCGGCAAAACATATTCATGGGAATAAGCACTCATCGCTTCCAGAACAATCCCGGCAATCTCCAGCTTTTCGCCGGATAAAATAATCGGAACCACAAGCCCGTTCCCGTGTGCAGTCTGTACGATTGTCCGGTAGCCATTCTGGGATTCTTCATATTTCGGTATGGGGAGAACGCCCGGATTGGCATCGGAATTCTGCATGATATCCTGAATCCAGGAAACAACACCCATGACAAACAAAGCTCTGTTTTCGCTCATCAGGTCAATCCCAAGCCGCCAGTAAATGGAACCGTCTGCAGGATTTTTCACTTCTTCGGCAAGACCGGTCAGACTTTTGTCTGTCAGAATCTGGAGTATGGTATCCAGAATCGAGACATTCCGTTCATTGTAGAGTACAGGAACAGGTTTCCCCTCAGCATCAATTTCGGTCATACGGGCACCGGCTCCCATGAAAAAGACATAGCTGCAGTATTTTTCTGTACAGATACCATACTGGTCGGAGGCATCCATGATACCGTCACCGTTCAGGTCACTGATCACATTGGCAGCCATGGTTTTCATCACATCCAGAGTCCATTTTCCTTCTCTGGCAATATCATAGGGGGCATCCATATTGTATTCTGCAAGAAGGTCTTTGTTCACGATGGTACAGTAGGTGCGCTGTTTGTCATTCAACAGAATGTCAGACATCCCAATGTAGTTTTCTCCATACAGGGAAATGGCATTCATGGCACTTTCGTTCCACCACGGTTTTGCGAGATCTACATACGGGATATCTTGAAATCCCATCAGATACTGTTTCTGAATCATCGCAGCAATACTGTTATATCTGTCAACGACAATGCTGTATGTGTCATCGCCTGCTACTACATTTTTTGCCAGAACAGATCCGGGGTCTGCTTCCGGATAATCGCAGATCACAACATCAAATTGTTCTTCTATAGTCATGTTGCGGCGATAGATTGCATCATTGACGGCTTCACCGACTTCACCATCTGTGGAAATTTCATTGTTATAGTACTGAACAACGGTGTTTTCTCTGCTGATGATGTTGATTTCTGTTCCGCCAAAGGATATGTCCGGAAGATCAGGTTCGATTTTTGTTTCTGTTTCTGTTTCCATAGCAATGTTCTGTGTAGTATCAGCAGACGCAGTTTCATCCGGTGAGGAGGTGCCGCAGGATGCGAAACTGGACAGAAGGATGGAAGTCAGTAAGAGGATACTCAAGGTTTTTCTGGTTTTCATAAGTTTCACTCCTTATCAGTTTTTGAAATTCGGCAGATATGCGCCCATTTTTACCAATCTGCGCTGTACTTCATGTACATCCACCTGATGTACATTGTCACCATGGGTGTCACACAAAACAGCAGCAGCCATTCCGGCAGCCTGTCCGGTGATATAACACCCAGGCATAACCCGTACAGAGGACTGCAGATACCGGTCAGTGCAGATGCAGCGACCAGCCGTCAGAAGATTGTCCAGCCCTTTTACGGTAAGACAACGATAGGGGATCCCGTAGTTATCGCCCGGCTTGTATTGCAGTGTTCGAAGCTCGTGGATGAATTTTTCATAACCTGCTTTATCGTTGGTGGAGGAATGAATGTCAACCCCATAATTGAACCGGCCGATTTCATCGTCGAATACGGCTCTGTTTAAGAAATCATCCAGTACCAGTCTGTAATCACAGGTGATTCTTCTGCTTTCCCGGATACCAAGGTAGGAGGCGGTATAGAGAATTTCCGCATTTTCATACCCGGTCAGATACTCCCGGAAATAACGGCGATATTCCAGCAGCTGTTTTCTGGCTTTCTGGATGGCCTGAGTCAGGGAAGCCGCTTCTCTGGCATCCACATCATATACATGTCCTGCATTGGAACCGCCTGCACCGTCCAGATTGTGTGTACCGTCCGGGTTGACCGTTTCATCCATCAGATGCCAGATGCCGGGGAGGTGACGGTCTTCGTTCGTGAAAACACCGTCAGCAAATGCAGCATCGATATTCCGGTTGTCCGGGCCGTAGGTTCGGCTCCAATCGATGCCTGTCCAGATCCCGCAAAGGGTGGTCGCCATGGTTTTGCCGTTTTCATCCCCATATTCGCACTGTGCTCCGGCATAATAGGAAAGATCCCCGTCGCCGGTACAATCGATGTAGATATTGGCTTTTACAGCAAAAAGAGATCCCTTGGCAGAGCAGATTACATATTGAATACGATTGTTTTCCACAATGGCATCAATCACATTCGTATGGAACAGATATTGGATTCCTGCATCGGCAATCATATCGTCATATATGATTTTCAGTGTTTCAACAGGAATCGAACGGGGGCACTTGGTTTTCCAGCGAGGAAATGCATCTGCTTTCAGCCGTTCATATACTTCGCGTCCAATGCCTTCTGCCAGGAATACTTTTTCATCTCCGAATGGCATGAAAGCAGGTACCAGCATCGTGACAGCAGCACCGCCGAATGCGGAGAAGCTTTCTGCAATGAAAACGCTCCTGCCTTCTCTTGCACATGCCAGTCCTGCAGCGATGCCGGCCGGTCCTCCTCCGGCAATGAAAACATCCACATTGTAACGGATGTTCAGCCTTTTTGCATATGAAATTTCCATAATCGTGTGTTCCTCCTGTACCTTATGGATTTTTATGTTTTGTACTTTCCTGTGAGAGATTGTCCGTGTAGTATTGCTAAATATAAATGTTTATGATATACTGTTTGTGGAATAGATGGCCAAAATATAAAGTTTATTTATTTTCATTATATCATCTTGTTGTTTACAGGAATAGGAGAATCTCATAGGAAAACAGGAAAATATAACATTTCTTATGGGAAATTCAGATTGCGGAGGAGACTGTATGAAGAATATTGCATTCTCTGAAATGGATCCGGTGTTATGGAGAGTTCAGTTTTGTGTTTTTACACAGTCGGAGCAGATCCGCGGAAAGTTTTCGTATGCGAAAAGACTGTTCTGGATGCAGGAAGGGAAGTGTAAGCTGTACACAAATACGACAGAATATACACTTCACGCAGGTGATGTATTTTTTCTGCCGTCTGATACATGGTATGCAACAGAGATCGTGTGCGGTGTACACCTGACGAATATATTTTTCGATTTTGTACCGAATGAGCAGCACAGCTTGAAACAACATTTTGTTTTTCATGATGAATATGATCCGGATCTTTCAAGCGAAGGCATCCATTTTACAGATACGGATTTGTTTGAAAAGCCATTCCTGCTATCTCTGACACCGGTTATGGAAAACCGTATGCAGGAACTGGCAGGGGAAGAGGTTATGCGAATGAACGCATACCGTCTGCGGCAGAGAGCGATCCTGACGGATTTACTGGTTCTGATGTACAGAAACGGTTCGGATACCGCGAAATATTCTCATGAAACCCCTGCAGAAAAGATTTTACAGTATATAATAGAGCATTGTGAAGAACCGATGAATCGTCATATACTCAGCCAGGTCTTCCATTTTCATCCCAATACCATAAGCCATATGGTGCAAACAGCCACCGGGATGACGCTGCAAAAATATATTGAAGACACACGCATACGTAAAGCGTTAATGCTGTTAGCAGATATAAATCTGCGAATTGTTGATATAGCACATCGGCTACAGTATTATGACAGCAGCCATTTTTCAGCAATCTTTCAGAAGCATATAGGGTGTACACCAACTGAGTACAGGCGCAGATTATCATAAATTATTTAGTATTTTTAAGTGAGATAAAACAGGAAAAATAAGTGATAAAGGGATCAATATGCTTACTGATTTGCTGTAATTGAAGGTTTAATAATAAAATATAATAATAAGTTTAAAATAAAACCAATAAAACAAAATGCGGTATTGAGAATGATAATCACATTCTGAATGTCGCATTTGCGTTATGTAAATAGATCTTTAAGTGCAAGTTAGATGTAGCTGTTTATTAGATATAGATACTTGCTAGATATTTGTTATATCATTAAAACAGAGTGTAGAGTGGAACTTGTTAATATTAAAAAATACATCACAATGATTTCTCTTTTCACGCAACCGTTGCAAATCAACCGACGAAAAACCGACGAACCAATCACGTCTAAATCCGTCTAAAAGGGAATACCCCCGTCTAAACCGGAAACCCCAAAAAGTAAGAAAAAACCTAGTGAATCATACGAATCACTAGGTTTCACCTTGGTTGCGGGAGTGGGATTTGAACCTCACGACCTCCGGGTTATGAGCTACGTAGTAGGAGGGTCGAATTG
>JAFQGY010000322.1 GCA_017415325.1 Clostridia bacterium | reverse complement strand
TACGGTGCCTATACCAACGGGATTCTGATTTCCGACGAAGGGCCGCTTTCCGGATTCCGTCCGCAGAAAAACCATGATCCTTTCACGGAAAAACGAAGCGGTCTGGTACGCGGTGCCGGACATGGCTGTCTGGTAGAAGGGCCCAAAGATACGCTGTGGGTATTCTATACGAATATTTTCTGCTATAACCATAAGTATGAACGGCGGATCAGTATGGATCCTGTGGGGATGGATGCGGATGGGGAGCTGTACTGCCCCGCCTGTACGGAGTTTCCGCAGTATGCTCCCGGTGAGCTTACAAATCCGGAAAACGGGAATGATGCAGGGTGGCTGCCTCTGACCTTTATGGAACGGCCTGACGCTACCAGTGCTGCACCGGGGAGAGATGCACTGTATGCCTGTGATGACAGTGTTCTGACCTGGTGGCAGCCGGCGGATGACGATAGGTCTCCTATGCTGACATACCGATTGGGGAACGCCACACGATATCATATCCGTTCTGTACGACTGATATGGCGTGATATTGGGATGGAAGTACTGGACGGGATTTTCCCCGGTGCGTTCCGGTATGTAATTGAATATGCATCCGATACAGCTCTGCAGGACTGGCATATGCTGGTAGACGCATCGGAAGGCAAGGAAGATTATTGTGTGGACTACCGGGAAACGGAAGATGTCAAGGCTTACGGCATTCGTCTGAAGATTCTGGGAGCACCGGAAGGAATTACTCCCGGGGTGACAAGCTTTACGGCATTCGGATATACTGTCTCCGATATCAGTGAATAAACAGAACAACCGGGAAATCCAGATCGGAAATCCCGGTTATCTATATTTTTGTTTATTTCAGGAACAGTTCCACAACAGGTACGATCATCGGCGGTTTTACAACAGGCAGACGAAGCACCATCAGGTTATCACTCTGGGACTTCCCTTCGCTGAAATGCTCTACCTTATCCTGGAAGAGAAGCTCACTGCCGTCGTGGAGGAACTGGGCATATTCCACCTTGCCCGCAAATCCAGGCAGCTCCAGGAACTGGAAAGGATATTCAAACAGATGGATGTACAGCCGCTTGCCGTCTTCGCTCTGTGTGAACTTACAGCCGTTGGGACACAGTGCCAGCAGTTCCGGTTCGGCCATGGTACAGCCGTAGATGGAACGGTCGTTGTACTTCATCCAGTCGGCATAGGTCTTCAGTGCGGCTTCTGCCCGGTAGTCGATGAATCCCCGGGAAGTGGGGCCTACGTTCATCAGCAGGTTGCCGCCGATGGATACGGTGTTGATCAGCATCTGTATCAGCATTTCGGGAGATTTCCAGGTCTGTTCGTCCCGGTAGTATCCCCAGGAGCCGGAGAAGGTCTGGCAGGCTTCCCATGTTACCAGATTGCCGTCCTTGTCCTTGACCCATTCCTTAGGCTGGTACTGTTCGGGCGTCCACAAATCCTGTTCGATCTGGGTGCGGTTGTCGATGATGATATCCGGCTGAATGGCCCGGGCAGTGGCGATCAGTTCTTCGGCTTCCCAGTCGTCCTTGCCCTTCCCCATCTTCAGCGGGTCGTCGGAACCGGGCTCTCCGGGGTAGGAGAAGTCGAACCACAGGATGTCGATCTTGCCGTAGTTGGTCAGCAGTTCGGTTACCTGATCCCGCATGTACTTGGCGTATTTTTTCATGTCGCGGGTTTTGTTCATTTCTCTGGCATCCGGGTGATTCCGTCTGGGGTGATTCTTGTCGATGGGGTATTCCGGATGGTGCCAGTCGATCAGGGAGTAATAGAAGCCGATCCGCAGCCCTTCTGCCCGGAATGCATCCACGTATTCCTTCACCAGATCCCGTCCGGCAGGTGTATTGGTGCATTTATAATCGGTGTACTGGGAATCCCACATGCAGAACCCTTCATGATGTTTGGAGGTCAGAACTACATATTTCATTCCGGCTGCTTTTGCCTGACGGGCCCATTCTCTGGGATCGTACAGATCGGGATTGAAATACTTGAAGTACACGTCGTACTTTTCTTCGGAAATCTGCTCTCTAGTTTTGATCCATTCGTGGCGGGCAGGCATGGCGTACAGGCCCCAGTGAATGAACATGCCGAAACGGTCATGCCGGAACCAAGCAGTATCTCCCGGTGTTTTTCTGATAACGTAGCTGGACATAGTTTTCCTCCTGATAATAAGTATACTTTGCCGGTTGATGTTTTCAATATACCATAACTTATACAAATTGTCAACTGCTTCTGTGAATTTTTCCGTAAAAAAGTTACATTCCATTCATCTATCTGCGCAGGTTCTGTGGTATGATAGAAAAAACACTGCTGCGGAGGACACTATGAAAATTCAAATAGATCTGAAACCGAAACATACCATTTCTCCCTATCTGTTCATGCAGTTTGCAGAACCGCTGGGAACGGCGGATTCTTCCGTGGACGCGGGATGGGACTATCTGGAGAACCAATGGCATCCCAAGCTGATTTCCAAAATCCGGGAACTGGGACCGGGGATGATCCGTTGGGGCGGCTGTTTTGCGTCCTATTATCACTGGCGGGAAGCGGTAGGCCCCAGAGAAAGCCGTGTGCCTATGCATAATCTCTGCTGGGACGGAATATACAGCAATCAGGTGGGGACCGCAGAATTTGTTCAGCTTTGCAGGCTGGTAAATGCAGAACCGCTGATGGTTGTCAATATGGAATCTGATGGACGCATGCACTGGGCATATCCGAAACCCGGAATGGACAGACTGGGCACAGCATCGGAAGCGGCGGACTGGGTACGATATGCAAACGATCCGGATGATGCACTGCGGCACCATCATGGCGTAAAAGAACCGTACAACATCCGCTGGTGGCAGATCGGGAACGAAACTTCCTATGACAAGTTTGGCTTTAACTGTGAAACGGCTGCACAGAAGACCCTGGAATTCGGCAGGGCGATGCATGCGGCTGACCCGGATATCCATCTGCTTGCATGGGGAGACAGCGGCTGGGCTCCACGGATGTGTGAAGTGGCGGGAGAGGAAATCAGCCATATTGCATTTCATCATCATTTCAACTCGGGACTGCCGGATTCTCCTCTGTTCGGTACAGAATACCGGAAGGATCCGGATCTGACATGGGAACACATGATGCATACCTACAAGTCTCTGGAAGCGATGATCGCAAAGATGCGGGAACAGGTTGCTCCGTATGGGAAACGGCTTGCTATGACGGAAGGGCATTATTCCCTGCGGGGACGGAACCGCTGTGAAGTGCTCTCTTCCTGGGGAGCGGGTGTATCATATGCCCGTTGTCTGGCAGTAATCGAAAAAGCAGCGGATATTCTGGACATCGCTACGCTTGCGGACTTTTTCGGGAATCGCTGGCAGGTAAATGCGCTGATGCTGCCCACACCGATCCGGGATGGAAATGCCTATCTGCAGCCGGTTGGTGAAGTTATGAAGCTTTTCAGCCATCATATCGGTTCTCACGCACTGGACTGTAGTGTGCATGACAATGATGGTGCGCCGGTAGATGCGGTATCGAGCATTTCGGAAGACGGAAAGACAGTATATCTGCATCTGGTGAACACGAACCGTACAGCAAGCCGGGAAATTGTATTGGATATTCCCGGACAAACCATTACTGCGGTGAAGGCTTTTGAAATTTCTCATGATTCTGCAGAGGAAATCACGCAGCTTACACCGGAACTGTTCTGGCCGGAAGAAAAAACAGTTTCCGGAACTGCCTACAGTCTTCCTAAGGCGGGGGTTGCTGCACTGGAAATCAAACTCTGGTAATGTTTACTCACATAAAAACCGGGAGTCTGCCTGTGATATCAGGTACTCCCGGTTCTTTCTGTTTACTTTTTATACGGTTCAAAGGCCAGGTATGTTTCCGGTACGAGACGGAAGGTGTAGTTTCCGCTGCCCAGATGCAGTTCTCTGGATTTATCAATCTGTCGTTCCCCATCGAACAGGATACAGTTTCCGAAAGAATCCATATCCGGGAATGTCAGGTCGGCTTCGGTATTGGGCGGGATTGTGCAGGAAAGCGTCAGACAGTCAGTAAATTTTTCTACGGACAGATGGATGTCTCCGGCATATGTGAACAGCCGGCATTCCACAAAGCGCATATCCTTTGGCAGTCTGGGCGCTATGGTAAATTTCCGGAATCCGGGAGTGGTGGGGACGATGCCGCAGAGTGTCTGAAACAGTGCCGCTTCGATACCGGAATGCATAGCGTGGCTGTGGGAGTGCATATTCCCTTTGCTTGCCCACTGTTCCCAGAGGGATGTGGCACCAAGAGCGTTCCAGTATCCGAAACCGGGGTAGTGATTTTTCCGTATTGTGTCCAGGAACAGATCCAGTGCATCTGCATCTGCCAATACCGGAAGTACGGTTCTTGTGCTGAATCCGCCTGTATCGAAATGCCCTTCTCTGCGCACCTTTTCCAACAGGGCAGCCTGGGTCTTTTTGGCTTTTTCGCCTGTGAGGATGCCATAGTACAGGGGCAGGAACATTTCCGGCTGTCTTCCCTCTCCTACGGTACCGTCTTCGTGCCAGTACCGCCCTATGAAGCCATTCCGTACGGTTTCACCCATGGCAAGGAACTGCTCCTTATCTTCCGGCTTTCCGAAAAGATCGGCAAACTCCGCCATGATGCCGGTATAGGCATGAAGCAGCGAGGTATTGGTAGCCGCTTTGCAACCGCCGAAACCTTCCCAGGTATTGTCATTGGGCAGACACCAGTCGCCGAATCCCCAGGGCCACACGCCATCTTCGGATTTTTCCATCCAGTTTTCCATGGCTTTTTTCAGATGAGGATACAGTTTCTCGGCAGGCGTTTTGTCACCGTAAAATTTATAGATACGGTATGTAAGCATCAGGCCGTCGCCTGACCAGTCCATATTGCCGCTGCAGATACTTTCCGGTTCAGCTGCGATGTCACCCAGCCATTTTTTGTAGTAGGCATACATGTCAAAGTTATACATGGCGGCAGGTTCGTACATCTGGGAATCCATCAGGCAGGGAGTCCGTTCATCCCGGACAGGACAGTCGGTGGGAATACTCACCAGATTGGAACGGATACTGTTGGTGCACAGCGTATGGAGCTTGTTCAGGATGGGTTCGGAACAGCGGAAACGGGTGTTTTCTTCCGCATCATAATAATACATTTCTATGGATTCCGGAGGCGCAGCGGAAATATGCATTGCATGAATGGCGAACTGTTCCAGCGGCATACTGTGCTTTACCAGAACATAGCGGAAACCGTGATAGGTAAAGCGGGGCTGATATACTTCCGATTTCCTTCCGGCGCAGGTGTAGATGTCAATGGCCCGGGCGGCACGGTTGGTGAATTTATCCGGGGTTCCGTCCGGGTGAATCATCTCAAAATGGTGCAGCTGGATTACGCATCCCGCAGGCGCTTTTAACCGCATCCAGCACACACCTTGAATGTTTTTTCCGAAATCGTAAATGGTGCCTTCTTCTGTTTCCCACTGGGTCACCGGAATGCATGTACTGCTTTTCAGAGGAGGCATCTCGTCCGGCAGCAGTTTTCCGGCAGGAGCATTCTCAGGATCCAAAACGGCTGGTGTCCATTCCGTGAAAGTGCGGCGTGCATCGTATTCCTCTCCCAGGTACAGCCCGTTTGCAGTGATGGGGGAATCCTGCCACAGCCATGTTTCGTCTGTATCGATCCGTTCGGTACTTCCGTCGGTATAGGTCAGAACAATAGCGGCACGGAACCCCTTGGGAGTAAAGTAACGGTATCCCCACTGGGAGTAGTCTGCATTGTATCCGCCGCCCAGCTGTACGGTAAAGGTATTTTCGCCATTCTGCAGCAGGCTTGTAATGTCCAGAGTTTCAAAATATACTTTTTTATCGTATACGGTATTGGGCGGCAGAAGCATCCCGGAATTGACTGCATGATCATTGCATTTGCAGTGGATAAGCCCCAGCCCTGTTACGTACACTCTGGCCCGGGCAATCTCGCCGGATGGTGTGAAGCGTTTGCAGAAAACAGGTGCAGAAGGTTCTTCCGTCACGCCGCAGCCGATCCAGGGGGATTTTTCCAGATCATCTATAGCTGTTTCAAAGGACAGAATTCTGCAGTCCTTTTCGCCGGTGTCAGTCCAGACAGTCAGTGTACAGGTATATACCGTGCCGGGTCGGATACCATCGGAGGCAGATACAGTGAATGTCATATCTCTGCTTTCGATTTTTCCGCTGTCAAAAACAATGCTGTCCCCTGCCACAATCTTTACCTGAAATGTACTCTGATATTCATTTCGCCTGCTGATTCCGTGATAGTTCCAATGGATACGGATGTCACAGCCTGTACCGACAGAGCCCCACATACCATTGAAGCGTACGGAGCTGAGTCTCATAGACATATCGATGCCTCCTTTATACTGTACTTGTCCGGAAATCGATGTCTTCCAGTTCTGCAGGACTGCATGGGATATCGATGTGGTTTTCCGGATGTTTTTTCATAACGGATTTTCCGCCTTTGTCACCTTCCAGAGCCAGCAGTTCCGGTGCAAGCTTCATCGAAAACAGCACGGGATTGCCGGACACCTCTCCGCAGGCGAGACAGGCAGTGGTGGGATTCTGTTCTGCTGCGTCCAGAAGACGGGCGATGCTTTCTACTGTCAGATTCGGCTGATCGGCTACGGAAAAACAGAGATAGTCTGTTTCCTCCGGTGTTTCAAGGGAACTGATCCCGGTTTTGATGGTATATGATACACCAAGATGGCTCTCCGGACACTGTACTGCCGGGATTCTTTCTGCATGCATGGCTTCTTCGATTTCCGGCCAGCAGGTGATTACAGTCAGGGTACAGTCTATACGGTTTCGGATGGCGTGCCGGATGGCATCCAGACCGTGACGGTACAGAGGTTTTCCGTTTTGGATTTCAAGGAGTTTATTGGAACCATATCTCCGGGACTGTCCTGCTGCCAGATAGAGAATGTGGATCATACTTCTTTCTCCCTGGCAAGCTGCAGAGCAATCTGTTCCGGGAGAATGGGAAGTTCTCTGTACCAATGTCCCGTAGCCCTGAATATGGCATGGGCAATGACAGGGGCTGGAGTATTGATAACGACTTCTCCGATGGATTTGGCACCGAAAGGTCCGCTTTCTTCGTAACTGGATGCGAATTCCACATGCAGACGTCCGGTTTCCAGTCTGGTGGGAATTTTATACTGCAGGAAGGACTGTTCGCTCAGATGGCCTCTTTCATCATACCGGATATTTTCTGTCAGTGTCATGCCGATACCCTGTACCAATCCCCCTTCAGTCTGGATTCTGGCCAGATTGGGATTGACAGTGGTTCCGCAGTCTACCACGGCATGATACTCCAAAATTTCCACCGTACCTGTTTCGGG
>JAFQGY010000321.1 GCA_017415325.1 Clostridia bacterium | reverse complement strand
CGAAGCCCCCCATCATCTGCGGCAGACCCTTGCGGATATGGTGAAGTATTTCGGCGCAGATCGGCCTGTAACCCTCTGCCGGGAACTGACCAAGCTGAATGAGGAAGTGCATCGGACGACTCTGGGAGAAGCGGCGGCATATTATGCAGAAAAGGATCCCCGGGGGGAATATGTGCTGGTGGTAGGCGGTTCAGCGGAAAAGAAGCAGACTGCACAGTGGCCGGAAGACATCGGGGAACATGTGGCCATGTTGGAAGACGGCGGTATGACCCGGATGGAAGCCATCAAAGCCTGTGCCAAACAGCGGGGTGTGCCGAAAAATGAAATCTACAACTATATGAATCGAAAGGATGACGATACAGAATGAAAATCGGGCTCACAAGCTACAGTATGAATGCCTATATCGAACCGGGTCTTCTGCCGGTGACCGATGTGATGCGTTTTGCCAAGGAGAACGGTGCGGAACATATCGAGCTGGTTCCCTTCGGATTTACCCTGCACGACGACAAAACCGGGCAGTTCAATGAACCTCTGCTGGAGGAAATCCGTGCCCTCTCCAAAGAACTGGATCTGCCGCTGTCCAACTATGCGGTGCTGGGAGATCTGCTGAAGCCGAACCCGGCCGACAGAGAAGCGGAAGTGGAACGGCTCAAAAGACACATTGATGTTGCCGCAAAGCTGGGACTGTCCTTTATGCGGCATGATGTATCTTCCTTCCGCCGTCCGCTGGAATCCAATACCCCCACTGCCTTTGAAGAGTCCTTCCCTGTCTGTGTGGACACCTGCCGCCGGCTTTCCGAATACGCAGAACAGTTCGGCATCACCACGCTGGTGGAAAACCATGGGTTCTTTGTAAACGGTTCTGACCGGCTGATCCGGCTGATGGAAGCGGTAAACCGGGACAATTTCGGGATGCTGCTGGATACCGGGAACTTTGCCTGTGTGGATGAAAACTGCACGGTGGCTGTACAGAAATGCGCGCCGTATGCAAAAATGGTGCATCTGAAGGACTTCTATATCCGTCCCGAATCCAGACTCACCGGGGTGGGCGGTCTGTTCCGCTGTGATGCCGGGTGCTGGTTCTCCACCAATTCCGGCCTGACCATGCTGCGGGGTTCCATTCTGGCCCAGGGGGATCTGGATGTCTGGACTTCCCTGAAAATTCTGAAGGAATCCGGATATGACAGCAATGTGTCCGTGGAATTTGAAGGGATGGAAGACGGCAAGCTGGGCAGCATCTACGGTATGGATGCCGCACGGTATATTCTGGCCGATCTGGATGCCCGCTGAACTATACTGCATTTCATTTTCATTGGAGGAATACAATCATGTCCAAACCCAATGTTTTATTCATCCTGTGCGACCAGCTCCGGTATGACTCCGTGGGGTACGCCGGGATCCGTCCGGTGAAGACGCCCAATATGGACAGACTGGCAAAAGAAGGGCTGGCATTCCACAATGCCTTTACCCCCCTGCCGGTATGCGCTCCCGCCCGTCAGTCCATGCTTACCGGGGTACAGCCGGACTCCATCGGTGCCCTGTTCAACTACAACTTTATCAAAACAAACGGTGCCGATCCTGCAAAACCCACATGGGTTTCTTCCCTGAAGGATGCCGGATACCGCTGTGGTTTTGCCGGACACTGGGATGCTTCCCCCCATGGCAGCGAGAAGGATTTCGGGTATGAAACCATTTTTGACAACGGCGGATATGCCAGAGAAATCGGGGAAAAGTACGGGAAGATCGACTACGAAAACAGCTGGTTCGGCTGTACCAATCCTGTAGCCTGGGAAGACACCAAGACCTACCGGATCTGTCAGGCTGCCATGGACTTCATTGACGCCTGCGGAGACGAACCGTGGCATGCCTGGGTGGACATCACAGACCCCCATCTGCCCTGCCGTCCGTCCGAACCCTTTGCCTCCATGTACAAACCGGAAGATATGGAACCCTGGCCCGGCTTCGGCGACACACTGGAAAACAAGCCCTACATCCAGAAGAAGCAGCTGGAAAACTGGCATCTGGTGGGCAAGACCTGGGAAGACTTTGCCCCTACAGTTGCCCGGTATTATGCCATGATCACCCAGACCGACGCCTCCATCGGCCGGATTCTGGATCTGCTGGAAGCCAGAGGACAGCTGGACAACACCCTGGTGATTCTGACCGCCGACCACGGGGATACCTCCGGCGATCACGGCATGATGGACAAACACTATATCCTGTACGATGGTGTGACCCATATTCCCTTTATCGTACGGTATCCGGAACTGGGCTCCGGGGATGTGCATAAGTTCGCCTGCCAGTGTCTGGATCTGGCTCCCACCATTGAAGACATCTGCGGCGTAACGACAGACTTCCCAAGACATGGCCGTTCTGTGAGAGCATACATTGACGGCAGCGAAACCCCGGATTATGCGGTATTCACCTCCAACGGACAGCAGTTCGGTCTGTTCACCCAGAGAGGGATCCGGACAGAAAAGTACAAGTACATCTGGAACCTGACCGATATGGACGAATTCTATGATCTGGAGAAGGATCCCGGGGAAAAGGTAAATCTGGCTGCCGATCCGGCGTATGCGGATATCATCCGGGAAATGGGTGAAACCATGTACCGGGAACTGCAGCGCAGAGGCGATCCCTTCGCCAACGGCTGGGTAGGCTGGCAGGTAGGATGCTGAGTGCTGTAGGGCTGTATATTTTTGACATATTTCCCGCCAAAGACAGGTACTGCATGGACACGGAACAAAGTTTTTAGACATTTTTTGAACAAATTCCGTTCACATTCAGCATTTCTGCCCTCATCGGGCACAGAAAAGCGCAAGATTACCGTTAAAACTGCATAATAAAAGCGCCTTGTAAATCGGGCGTTTTTCTGTTATAATATATAGGAAATGGTATCCTGCGCAGAATTTTCCTCTGTCGGCGGTTCTTACCATATATCTTATCAATAACATTACGAAAGGACGATGTAGTCAGATGAAGGTACTTTTTACCGGCGGCGCAGTTTATTCCACTGCTGACCGTCAGTTTGTTATGGCGGACATTCTCACCACAGACGGCATGATTACACAGGTCGCTCCCCACATTTCTGCCGCAGACGCCGAAACTGTTGATTGCACTGGCAAATACATCCTTCCCGGACTGGTGGACGTTCATACCCACGGTCGGGCCGGATTCGATTTTAACGAAATTGACGAGGCTGCTGTCATGACCATGCGTCAGTCTTATGCCAAGGCCGGGACTACTACCCTCATGGCTACCCTCGCCTCTGCCGAACCGGAATCTCTGGACAATTCCATCCGTGTCATCAACGGCCAGAGAGATATAAAACCCGGTATGGCCACCATCGCCGGGATCCATCTGGAAGGTCGGTATCTGCATCCCGGAAGACGCGGCGCCCATGCTCCCCAGCTGCTGGCCCCTCTGGATACCGTGGAACTGAAGAGCTATATCGACAAAATGCTGCCTCTGCCGGTTCATATTTCTGCCGCTGTGGAAATGGAAAACGGGGACGCTTTCATCAAGTGTGCATGCGGATGCGGTGCCACCATCGCCATGGTACACAGTGACGCCACCTATGAACAGACCCGTCACGCCGTGGAAATGGGTGTGCGCTCCTTCTCCCACACCTTCAATGCCATGAAACCCGTTCACCACAGAGAACCCGGCAATGCAGTGGGTTCCCTGCTGTCCGACGAATGCTGGTCCGAATTCATCTGTGACGGGGAACATCTGAATCCCGCCATCGTGAAAATGGCCACCCGCTGCAAGCCTGCCGATAAGTTCATGCTGGTCACCGACTCCATGGCCGCTGCCGGATGCTCTGACGGAAACTATTCCATTGCCGGGCTGCCGGTAATCGTGAAGAACGGTCGTGCCGTAAATGAAGAAGGAGCTCTGGCGGGTAGTACGCTGGATCTGTTCAAGGCTGTCTGCAATACCATGAAATTTGCGGACAAGACACTGGAAGAAGTGATTCCCTTCGCCACCTCCAATCCTGCCGATATGCTGGGCATTGCCGGTACCTGCGGCCGGATCGCAGAAGGTCTCCGGGCTGACTTTGTCATGATCGAAGATACAGAAGCTCCTGCCATCGAATCCGTATGGTGCGCTGCTGTGCGTGTCTGATAGTAAAGAAGAATGGAGAACAACATGTCTGAAAAGTTTTATATAACAACTGCTATAGCGTATGCCTCCTCCAAGCCCCACTTCGGGAATGTGTATGAAATCATCATGACCGACGCTGTGGCCAGATACAAGAGACAGCGCGGATATGACGTATTCTTCTGCACCGGTACCGACGAACATGGGCAGAAGATTGAAAACAAGGCTGCGGAAGCCGGCGTAACCCCCAAGGAATTCGTTGATGGTGTTGCCGGACAGATCAAGGATGTATGGGCTGCCATGAATTCCAGCCACGACAAGTTCATCCGTACCACCGACGATTACCACGAAACCACCATCCAGCACATTTTCCAGAAGCTGTATGACCAGGGCGACATTTACAAGGACGAGTACGAAGGCTGGTACTGCACCCCCTGCGAATCCTTCTTCACCGAAACCCAGCTCGTGGACGGCAAGTGCCCCGACTGCGGACGCGAAGTTCACATGGCGAAGGAAGAAGCATATAAGTTCAGAATGAGCAAATATGCCGACTGGCTGCTGGAATATATGGAATCCCATCCCGGCTTTATCGAACCGGAAGCCCGGCAGAAGGAAATGATCAATAACTTTCTGAAACCCGGTCTGCAGGATCTGTGCGTTTCCCGCTCCAACTTCAAGTGGGGGATCCCGGTTCCCTTTGACCCCAAGCACATCACCTATGTATGGCTGGATGCTCTGTGCAACTATATCACTGCCCTGGGTTACGATCCTGCCAATGAAGTACAGCCGGAAACCTTCCAGAAGTACTGGCCCTGCGATGTGCATGTGATCGGCAAAGACATCATGCGGTTCCACTCCATTTACTGGATCATCTTCCTGAAGGCGCTGGATCTGCCGCTGCCTAAGAAGATTTTCGGTCATCCCTGGTTCAACTTCGGCATGGATAAGATGTCCAAGTCCCGCGGGAACGTGATTTATGCCGATGAAATGGCACAGAGATTCTCCGTGGACGGTGTGCGGTACTATGCCCTGTCCGAAATGCCCTATCTGAATGACGGTTCCATCACCTATGAAAGCGTGATCGGCCGTTACAACACCGACCTTGCCAATAACCTGGGCAATCTGGTGAACCGTACCGTGGCCATGACCAAGAAGTATTTTGACGGCGTAATTCCCGCTCCTGGTGCGGAAGAAGGTACCGACGGGGAACTGAAAGAAGCCTGCGCCAAGGCTGTGAAGGATTTCTGTGAAAACATGGACACCTTCCACATTTCCGATGCCTGCTCCGATGTGTTCACCATGCTGCGCCGTGCCAATAAGTATATCGACGAAACTACCCCCTGGAGCCTTGCCAAGTCCGAAGAAAACCGGGAACGGCTGGGTACCGTGATGTACAATCTGCTGGAATGCATCCGGATCGGCGGTGTGCTGCTGACTTCCCTGATGCCCCAGACGGCAGATTCCATCTTTGCCCAGATCGGTTCTGACAAACGCTGCTTCTGCTCCATCGAAACCTTCGGCGGTCTGGAAGCCGGCAAGAGCGTAGGGGAAGCTACTCCTCTGTTCTCCCGCATTGATGAAGAAAAAATGCTTGCTGAACTGGCTGCGGAACGGGAAGCCAAGATGGCAAAAGTTGCTGCCAAGGAAAAGGCGGAAGCACCGGTGGAAAAGCCCGAAGGCTGTGCGCTCATCGGCATCGAAGATTTCATGAACGTGGAACTGCGGACTGCAAAGATTCTGGCATGTGAAAAGGTTCCGAAGGCCAAGAAGCTGCTGAAGTTGCAGATCGACCTGGGCTACGAACAGAGACAGGTGGTATCCGGTATTGCCAAGTGGTACCAGCCGGACGATCTGGTGGGCAAGAAGATTATCGTTGTGGCCAACCTGAAGCCTGCTGTGCTCTGTGGCATCGAATCCAACGGGATGATTCTGGCATCCGGTGAAGAAACCGTACGGGTAATCTTCCTGGATTCCGAAACACCTCTGGGCGAACGGGTGCGTTAATCCATGCAGTTTTTCGATTCGCACGCCCATTACGACGACAGACGTTTTTCCAACGAGTATCCCGGCGGTGTGGATGCGCTCCTGCAGTACATCTGCACCCAGGGGGTTACCCGGGTCTGCAATGTGGGAGCCAGTCTCCGTTCTTCCATGGAATCTCTGGCAATGGCGGACTATTATGACGGCAGGATCGGCTATCCCCGGTTCTGTGCTTCCGTGGGGCTGCACCCCTGTGATGCCCTGGAAGTGCCGGAGATGATGACCGCCGATGTGCTGGACGAGATCCGTTCTCTGGCAGGACATGCCAAAGCGGTGGCCATCGGGGAAATCGGGCTGGACTATCACTGGGACGAAGAGCACCACGACCGGCAGAAGGCCATGTTCGATATGCAGCTTTCTCTGGCGGAAGAGGTTAAAAAGCCGGTGATCATCCACGACCGGGACGCCCATGGAGATACCTTCGATATTCTGGCGGCACATCCCAACGTCACCGGGATTCTCCACAGCTACAGCGGCAGTCCGGAAATGGCACGTCAGCTGGCAGACAAGGGATGGTATATTTCCTTCTCCGGGCCGGTGACCTACAAGAACGCCGCCAAAGTGAAGGATGCCTGCGCCATTGTCCCGGAGGATCTGCTGCTTCTGGAAACGGACGCACCCTATCTGCCGCCGGTTCCCCACAGAGGGAAACTGAACCATTCCGGGTATCTGGTACACACGGCTGCCGTCATGGCGGAAATCCGCGGCACCACCCCGGAAGCCATTGCGGAAACCACATACCGGAACGCCTGCCGGATTTTCGGCCTCCCTTCCCTTTCTCAGTAAAAATTTCGACACAAAAGAAGGCTTGTCATGGTTATAACATACGTGATCAAAAACAGTTTATACTGCAATCTGACCAACCATTGTACCAACCGATGCGATTTCTGTATCCGGGATCACGGTACCGGTGTGTTTGCCACCCTTGCGCTGGAAAAAGAACCGACGCTGGAGGAAATCCTCACCGAGGTGATGTCGCAGAATCTCAATAAATACAAGGAAATCGTGTTCTGCGGGTACGGCGAGCCCTGTTGTCGTCTGTACGATATGCTGGAAGTCTGCAAGCGGATCCGGGAAGTGTCCGACACCCCTATCCGTGTCAACACCAACGGCCATGCTTCTCTGATTCTGGGAGAAGATACGGCGCCTGCCTTCAAGGGACTGGTGGACTGCGTTTCCATCAGCATGAATGCGGCGGATCCGGATACATACTGCAAGATCTGTCACCCGAAATTCGGTGAGGACACCTATATGGGGATCATGAAGTTTGCCCGGGAGATCGTGAAGTATGTGCCCAAAGTGGTGATGACTGTGGTGGAAGGAACCATTCCGGATGCCGATATTGAGCGTTGCCGTGCCATTGCAGAAGGACTTGGCGCCTCCTTCCGGCTGCGGGAATATATCTGAATTCTTTTTGAACCTGCTGAGTAATCTGCGGGTTCTTTTTTTTTTGAATTTTTTCGGTTTTTACCGAACCTTTTATGTGTTTTTTGTGTCTATACAGTATATAGTACTCCTATCAGGAGGTTTTATGGGAAAATGGCTTGTCAGTCCCCGGGAAATGGCTGGATGGATGCTGTCCGAAGGACTCCGGGATGCACAATATCTCGTACAGGCACAGAAAAGCGGACAGCAATATTTTCTGTTTTCGCCGAAAAAAGCTTTTCTGAAAGCATTCTGCCGGAATCTGCTGGCATTTATGCTGCTTACTTTCTTTTCCTCGCTGAATTTCTGGTGGGTATTTCTGCTGCCGATGGATGCGATTCTCCTGTACCGCCACTATCTGCTGCTGATTAAGATATCGTATTACAATCTTTCCCCCTGGAAATTCTGGTTGATTACCCTTTTCTGTATACTGGTTTGCATACCGATTTCTTTCTACATATGGAGGCTATTCTGATGCTGCAGGATCATATTTTTACTTCCATCGTCCCTGTATCCGAGCAAACCCTATCCGTATCCGCTGAAACTCTGGCTTCTCTGCATTTCCCCCTGCCGGATTTTCTGATCGTCCCCTATCTGCTTCGTGATCCCGCAGAAATCCGCAGCCGTCAGATGATATTCCGGGATTTTCTGGCCATACCGGAACTGCTGCCTGCATTGACAGAAGCCCATCAGCGTCTGACAGAGCTTTCCGAACTGAACAAACGTATGGGTACAAAATCGTCCGACAATGAGTCACTTCTGTATTCTCTTACAGAAATCACCAGATTCACGGATACGATTGCTGTACTGCACACAGAATGTCCATGGTCCGATCAGCTGTCCTCCCCTGCACTGCAGAAATTCTGGAATACCATCCATGCCATTGCCAATGATCCCCAGTTTATCTCTCTGCGGGAATGGCTGGATTCCCTGGAAGTCCGACTGCGCAGTATCCGTTCTGTTACACTTGGGGTCAATCTGAATGCACAGCTGGATGTACAGGAAGTGGGGATTGTTTCTGTCAATGCGGAACCGTTTGTGTCTTCTTCGCCCTTTGACAGAGTGTTCCGGAAAGAAAAATCACCGTCGGAATTCACCTGCCTGTCTGTGCTGGGAATTCACGAAAGAGGCGCACTGCTTGGGCCGGATACACTGGAAATCAACCGTGAATTTTATACGGGTATGAATGATCTGCTGCGCAGGAGCCTGAAAGATCTGCGTTCCCATCTGCATGAAGGCGTCATGACATCTATCCGCTCTCTGCTTGCATTGCAGGATGAACTGCGTTTTCTCTGCCAATGTGCCGGGTACATCCGGAAGCTGTCAGACAGTAAGCTGACGCTTGTTTTTCCGGAACCCGGAAACTGTACGGATATTACTGCCCTTGCCAATCCCTTGCTGCTGGAAAAATGCCCTGCAGGGGCTATTGTTGCCAGTGACCTGTCCTTCCGTGCAAAAGAACATCTGTATGTACTGACAGGCCCGAACAGCGGCGGAAAAACCGTTTACACCACCGCAGCCGGTATAGCGCAGATTCTGTTTCAGCTGGGGCTTCCCGTTCCGGCACAGAAGGCTGTCATGGAGCCGTTTGCCAATCTTGTGACGCATTTCATCCGTGAACCCCAACGAGAAACAGAGAGTCGTCTTGCCAATGAAGCAGCCCGGCTGAAAGAAGCACTGGAACAGGTACATGCGGATACACTGTTCCTTCTGGATGAAACATTTTCCAGTACCAGCGCTTATGACGGACTGTATCTTGCAGAAGCGCTTCTGAAATATCTCCTTCGTACCGGATGCCGATGTATTTATGTAACACATCTGCACGGGCTTACGGAACGGATTCTGGAACTGCAGGCTTCCGGGGAAACCCGGGTACAGATGCTCACTGCCATGGCGGAATCCGGAAGACGCACCTACAGGATTGTCCGGACAGACAAAAATCCCCTGCAGACATCGCTGGCAGAGGATATTATCCGTGAAAACGGTCTTGGATTTTTACTGGAAATGCAGGACTCTTGACATTCGCCGCGGGGTATGATACAATGGATGCCATACCACAGTGACCGGAGGCGAAAATGGCTGAACTTTGGGATGTTTACGACAGAGACCGTCGCAGAACAGGCAGAACCATCGAACGCGGACAGCCCATGAGAGAAGAAGAATACCACATTGTTGTGCAGGTCTGGATCCGGAATTCTGCCGGTCAATGGCTGATTTCCCGCCGTGCTGCCTGCAAAAGTGAGCCGCTGAAATGGGAACCTACCGGCGGAAGTGTGCTGGCTGGGGAAGACAGTCTGGCCGGTGCGCTTCGGGAGGTACGGGAGGAACTGGGGATTGTGTTGGATCCGGCCTGTGGTGAGCTGCTGTACTCTTTCCGGCGGGACAAGGTATGCTGGGAGAATCCCGGTTTTCTGGATGTATGGTACTTTCCCAATGACACGCCGATCGGGAGGATTGTTCTGCAGGAATCGGAGACCTGTGATGCCATGTGGGCGGATACCCGAACCATTCTGGAGATGATCCGGGAGAACATGTTTATTCCTACGCAGCAGTATCCGTATTATACAGCGCTGTTTGACCGGTTCCGCTGAGGAAGGTTTGAAAATCATACTTGACAAAAACTGTTTTCTATGGTATAATTTTGTCTGTGTGATACGCAGGGTTATCGAAGTGGTCATAACGAGGCGGTCTTGAAAACCGTTTGCCGTCAGGCACGTGGGTTCGAATCCCACACCCTGCGCCATTATGGGGTTGAATGTAGCTTCAGCCCCATTTTTCTTTTGTTTTGTCCCTATCCTTCATCGGTGAGTGCCAGAGCGTTTCCAATGATGCCGACGCTGGCGATCATACTGTTGCTGTCCAGGTGGGAGTAAATATTCGCCGTGGTGCTAATATCGGAGTGACCGAGCCAGTCCTGAATCATTTTCATCGGTCCCCCATTAACAAGCAT
>JAFQGY010000320.1 GCA_017415325.1 Clostridia bacterium | reverse complement strand
GTCGGGTCCCTGCGAACTCGCTCTACTATTTCTAGTGTTTTGCAATTTCTATATTTAGTGGCACATGGAATTGCAGTCACTATATCCAGATAAAACCATTTTAAAAGTTTTTGCGGAGCTTTTTTCAAAAAGCGACCCGTTCCCCTTTACTGGAGTTTTGCAATTAGCTATTTTTTCTGCTGAAAAAGCGATAAAATCCTGCCAAACCCATTGACAAATCCGCAAATATCCTGTACAATATGCGGTAGAGGCCATGCGGGAGAGGTCTGGCTCCACTGGTTTTCCGGGAAGGGATTCCCACAAGAGAAATGGCGGTCGGTGCAAGCCAAGAGGAAAACGGAAACAGAATGTAGCTCCCAAGCCGAAGGGAAGAACGTCCGATGTTCACTTTGTGGAATCGTATCAGTAGAACCCTTCCGTGACTGCTGCGTAAAGGCATAAGGCTTGTTTGAGCCTGAGGGGCGTATGTTGATGAGACAGCGCAATTTGAGTGGTACCGCGGACTAATGATATTTCGTAAGTTCGTCTCAAAGAAAGAACCATAAAACCGGGAAATTCTTTGAGAGGAGCTTTTTTGTTTATAAAAACACCCCTTTTCAAAGAAACAGCAAAGGAAAGGAACACACCTATGAAGACACAAATTACCGGGCTGGAGTTCAAGATCCAGGAAATGGCCGCACGAATCCGGGAACTGCGGGAAATTGAAGGATACACCACGGCCGATATGGCATCCAAAACCGGCGTCACCGAAGCGGAATACATCGCCTGTGAAGCGGGTCTGGACGATCTGAACTTTGCGTTCATTTACAGATGCGCACTGGCACTGGGCGTTGACGTTACCGATATTATCGAAGGGCAGTCCCCCACCTTGGCCGGATACACCGTCACCAGAAAGGGCGAAGGGCAGGAGATCAACCACGCCCACGGGATGACCTACTACAACATGGCCCCCTCCTTCAAGAACCGTATCTCCGAACCGCTGTATGTGGAAATGGAATATGACGAAGAGGCCACCCGGCAGGACATCGAGCTGACCACCCACGAAGGGCAGGAATTCGACATCGTCATCGAAGGAACCCTGAAGATCCAGATCGGGGAACACAAGGAGATCCTCCACGCCGGGGACACCATCTACTATGACTCCTCCACCCCCCATGGGATGATCGCCGTGGAAGGGGAGAAGTGTGTCTTCTACGCCATCGTTCTGAACCCCTCCGGCGCACCCGTGGAAGAATTCTCCATTCCCGGTGTGGAAGCGTCCCAGGCACCCAAGCGCATCGGCGAACCCAAGGCAGAACGGATCTACCGCCGGTTCATCACCGTAACCAAAAACGAAAACGGCACGCCCACCGACATTCAGTTCCGGGATACCGACAAGTTCAACTTCGCCTTTGACCTGGTGGACGCCATGGGGAAGGAAAAGCCCGACACTCTCGCCATGCAGTACGTGGGCAATGACCTGAGCGACAGACGGTTCACCTTTGCCGACGTGATGCACGGCTCCAACCGCTGCGCCAACTACTTCACCGCTCTGGGCATCCAGAAGGGCGACCGGGTCATGCTGGTGCTCAAGCGGCACTGGCAGTACTGGATGGCTATGATCGGTCTGAACAAGATCGGCGCCATTGCCATCCCCGCCACCAATCAGCTCCTGTCCCACGACTTCTCCTACCGCTTTGAAGCCGCCGGGGTTTCCGCCATCCTGTGCACCGCAGACGGCGACACTGCAAATCAAGTGGAAATCGCGCTGCAGGACTATACCGCTCCCATGACAAAGATTCTGGTGTGCGGCGGTACGGCCGGGGAAGAAAGCCCCGTCAAGAGAGACGGCTGGCATGACTTCAACAGCGAATACGGCATGTACAGCAGCCACTACGAAAGAAGAGAAGATTCTCCCTGCGGCGACGATCCCCTGCTGGCCTTCTTCACCTCCGGCACCACCGGCTACCCCAAGATCGCCCTGCACAACCACAAGTACCCCCTGGGTCACTTCCATACCGCCAAGTACTGGCACTGCGTAGACCCGGACGGACTCCACTTCACCATTTCCGATACCGGCTGGGCCAAGTCCATGTGGGGCAAGCTGTACGGCCAGTGGATGTGCGAAGCGGCTACCTTTGTGTATGACTTCGACCGGTTTGACGCCGCCAAGATTCTGCCCATGTTCGGCAAGTACCATATCACGACCTTCTGCGCACCGCCCACCATGTACCGGATGCTCATCAAGGACGACCTGTCCGGGTATGATTTCTCCAGTCTGGAGCATGCCACCACCGCCGGGGAAGCCCTCAACCCCGAAGTATACAAGCGGTTTGAAGAAGCCACCGGTCTGCAGATCATGGAAGGCTTCGGTCAGTCGGAAACCACCTGCATGATCGGGAACCTGGCCGGTGCATCCCACAAGATCGGCTCCATGGGCAAGCCCTGTCCCATCTACGATATTCACCTGCTGGATGCGGACGGCAAAGACGTGGCCGACGGGGAAAACGGCGAAATCTGTATCCGTGTGGCAGACGGCGCACCCTGCGGTCTGTTTGTGGGCTACTACAGGGACGAAGAAAAGACAAAGGAATGCTGGCACGACGGCTACTACCACACCGGCGACCTGGCATGGCGGGATGAAGACGGATTCCTGTGGTATGTGGGCCGTGCGGACGATGTCATCAAATCCTCCGGCTACCGGATCGGGCCCTTCGAGATCGAAAATGTCATCATGGAACTGCCCTACGTTCTGGAATGCGGCGTATCTGCGGCACCGGACGAAATCAGAGGACAGGTGGTCAAGGCGTCTATCGTGCTGACCAAGGGTACAGAAGGCACGGACGAGCTGAAAAAGGAAATCCAGGACTACGTCAAGAAGAACACAGCCCCCTACAAATACCCCAGAATTGTGGTATTCCGGGAGGAACTGCCCAAGACCGTGAGCGGGAAGATCATGCGGAACAAACTGTGATGAAAAATAAGAGATAAGAAGTCAGAAGTAAGAAATAGGCGGTATTCCTTTGCGGGGTGCCGCTTATTTTTTATGGAAAGGTTGATTTTTTACGGCTGACATGGTATCATGGACATACCCATATGGGAATCTGACAGAAAGGAGGTTTTTGCAACATGAAAAACATACAGAAACAGAGAACATACGGGAGGATATGCGAAGGCTGATCCCTCCTGACAGGAGAAATTATGTACATGGAAACAAACCGCCTGATCGTTCGGGATTTCCGGGAGGACGATGCAGACGCATTATACACCATCAAAACCGATCTGCAGGTGACAGAATACTGTCCGGATCTTCTGGCGGTGCAGGTACAGCGGTCAGACATGACAGACTATATCCGAAAGTTCCGCCGGATAGAAGAAACCGGTGACAGGAGTACATGGCGCTGTTATGCCATCGAGCGTAAGGATGACCATATGGTAGTGGGCTGTCTGTCCTTCGGGAAGAACGAGCTGCTGTTTGAATACGAACTTGGCTGGATGATGATGGGGCAGTACACCGGACAGGGATACGCATCGGAAGCGGCAGAGGTGTATGCGGAATATTTCTGTGAAAAAAACGGTGTGGACTACCTGATTGTGGTGATGGATGTAGACAACCCGGCATCATACCGGACAGCGGAGAAAAGCGGCTTCCGGCTCTTTGAGAAACGGACAGTGTATGACTACTGCTATAACCGGTACTGCGATGATTATTACTACTTCCGCAGGTACTGGTCTGGCTGCACACTGAAAGAGCGGTATTACGGGGATGTACCGTATACGGGAAGATAAGAAATCAGAGATAAGAGATACAGGCGGTATTCCTTTGGTGGGGTACTGCCTGTTTTTTGGGTTGCATCGGAGAGGGAGGTGTGGTATACTGGAAGTACCCATACGGGAATCTGCCAGAGAAGCACGGATACACATATTTCTTATTTCTGATCTCTTATCTCTTATCTGTTTCCGTATCACCGCACAGAAAGTCGGGACAAGCCCGCACAGATATGCTACAATACAGTCACCGGAGACAAAGGAGGGACACCCCATGAACTGGATCACCGCACTGCAGAATGCCGTTGACTATATCGAAGACCACCTGACGGAGGAGATCGACTACGAATGTGCCGCCCGGGCAGCCGCTTCGTCATGCCATCATTTCCAGAGAGTCTTCCATATCCTGTTCGGCATCACTGTGGGGGAATACATCCGTGCCCGCAGGCTGACCATGGCCGGGGCGGAACTGGCGGCAGGGGCAAAGGTACTGGATACGGCTCTGCGCTGGGGATACGACAGTCCCGACAGCTTTGCCAGAGCCTATCAGCGGTTCCATGGGTTTCTGCCCTCCCAGACAAGGGAACCCGGGCGGATGGTGAAGTCCTTCTCCCGTCTGTCTCTGGAATTCACTGTGAAAGGCGGTACTGTGATGGAATACCGACTGGAAGAAAAAGAAGCATTGACACTTGTAGGATACAAAAGACGATTCACCGGAACGGCAGACAAACGGCTGCGGCAGGAGCATGTGTTTTATTGTTCTACCCGGTTCAATCAGTTTGCTCTGGAAGGTATGGCCGGGGACTGTGATACCCACTACAATATTATGACCAATTTTGCCGATGATGGGTATGACTATTATATTGCCTCCCTGCTGCAGAGCGATATGCTGGAGGACTATGAATCGATGATCGGAGAAGAAGCAGCCCGTTTTGAACGGATCGAAATTCCGGCAGGGCTGTACCTGATCTGTGAAACGGAGCGCTGTCAATGGCCTACGAATGAAGTGGAAGGTGTTCGTCGTCTTGCTGTAACGGAATGGATGCCATCACTGGGATATGAACTGGATAACCGTCCGGAGTTGTCTGTAAACCACTGGCCTAAAAAAGACTGGGAAGCACACATGCACGAACGCTACGTGGAACTGTGGCTGCCTGTGGTGAAGAAAGCGTAAAACTGCATACAGAAATACCGTCCCTCGGATACACCCGTTTCCGGCGGGCGGTATTTTGTCTTGACAAGCCCCCGTTCATCCGATATAATGAAGAAAAACGGATGCACTTGTCCGTCCGACATCCAGTACCGCAAAAAGGTGGTGTCCATCATGAAACGAACCCAAAGACAGGATCCCTTTTTCGACCGTCAGCCGCCGCTGTCCTTTCTCGACGACCTGACCTCCCCCGTACACCGGACAAAACCGGGCCATTACGGGTCATCTCCCATGGAAGCCGGGGAAATTGACGCACACGGGCTGTACATTGCCGAAGCCTATCCGGCCGATCCCAAAGGACTGCTGGAAACCATATACGAGGATTTCACCCGGTTCGCCGGCATCTACGGCATTGCCGGGGACACATACCCCATCCGCCTGTGCCGGGGGGAAACCGACTGCTTTGAAGCATACCATGTCCGGATCACGGCAGAAGAAACCACCATCACTGCCGCCGATACGGAAGGCATCCGCCGGGGGCTTGTCTGGCTGGAAGATACGCTGCGCCGCCGGGAAAACGCCTTTCTGACCCCCGGGGAAGTGTACCGGAAGCCCCATATCCGCGCCCGGATCACCAGATGCTTCTTCAGTCCCATCAACCGGCCGCCCAAATACGGGGACGAGCTGTCCGACGACATCGACTACTACCCCGACGAATACCTGAACCGGCTGATGCACGACGGAACCAACGGGGTCTGGATCTACAGCCGCTTTTCCGATCTGGTGCCGTCCTCCGTTCTGCCCTCCTACGGCAAGGGATACGAAGCCAGAATCGCCAAGCTGAACCGGGTGATCGAGAAATGCGCCCGGTACGGCATCGGGGTGTACCTGTTCGCCATTGAACCCTACTGTCTGGATCCGGAAGATGCGAAGCTGTGTCCGGCACTGGCGGGGAACCGGGGCTGGTCGGGGCGGAATGTGTTCTGTGTCCGTTCCCCCGAGGGAAAAGCCTTCTGCCGGGAGATGGGACGGAATCTGCTGACCCTCTCTCCGGGGCTGGCGGGGCTCATCAGCATCACCTACGGCGAACGGCCCACCTCCTGTACGTCCCTCTATCCGAACATCACCTGTCCCCACGGAAACACGGATTGTCTCAGCCAGGGAGCGGGTTCCATGCTGTCGGAAGCGGTGGAGGCACTGCGGTCGGGGGTCAGAGAGGTGAAGCCGGACTGCGAAGTCATCAGCTGGACCTACGGACACCGGACATGGCAGTTTGACGAAATCCGGGACTACGTAAAATCCGCACCGGACGACGTGATGCTCATGCAGAATTTCGACGACATGGGGTATGCAAAACAGCTGGGGCAGATGCGGCAGTGCGTGGACTACTGGCTGTCCTATGCGGGTCCCTCCGATCTGTTCCGGATCACGGCGGAAGCGGCAGGGGAAGCGGGGAAGCATATGTACGCCAAGATGCAGGTCTGCTGTTCCCATGAGATCGCCAGCGTGCCGTATATCCCCGCCCCCGGCATCCTGTACCGGAAATACGCCGAAGCCCGCCGACTGGGGGTGGAAGGGGTCATGCAGTGCTGGTACTTCGGCAACTATCCCTCCCTCATGAGCAAAGCCGCCGGGGAACTGTCCTTCCGGGAAGACCTTGTGCCGGGGGATGCCGCCGCAGAAGAAGCCTTTCTCACCGATCTGGCCGCCGTATTCTGGGGACGTTCCCGGGCAAAAACCGCAGCGCAGATGTGGAAAGCCTTTGCGGATGGCTACACCCGGTATCCCATGAACGTCATGTTCAGCTACTACGGCCCCATGCACGATGCGGTGGTCTGGAAGCTGGCGCTGGAACCGAAGAATTTCTCCCTCCCCCGCAGCTGGCAGACCCTGGATCCCATAGACGGCGACCGGATCTGCGAATCTCTCCTGAACGGTCACACGCTGGAGGAAGCCATCATTCTGACGGGACAGATGTGTTCCCACTGGAAGCAGGGCATGGCACTTCTGGAAACCCTGGAGGCCGACTGTCCGGAAACGGAAGAACAGATTTCGGTGGCAAAGGCACTGGATCTGCTGCTGGAAGGGGGACACGGGATTCTGGAATTCTACCACCTGCGGGATCTGCTGGGACGGAGAAGAGGAAACTGCGCCGGAATTCTGGCCCGGATGGAAGCCATTGTGCGGGAACAGATCCGTCAGAGCCGGGAGATGATTCCCCTGTGCCTCTCGGACGGCAGACTGGGGTACCATTCGGAGGGCGAGGGATACAAATTCTTCCCGGAAAAGCTCACCGACCGGATCCGTCAGCTGGAAGAACTGCTTGTGACGGAGTTCCCCGCTGTACGGCAGAGAATCGAAGCAGGAGAGTCCCCGCTGCCCTATTATGACGGTGCGGAAGACTGGCCGGAGCTGAAACGGTACACCATGCCGGGAGGCTGCCTGACCGATGCGCCGTGGGAAGCTGTCCCGGACGGGAAAAACAGCCGCTTCCGCATGGCATACACCGACGAAACCCTGTCCATCGAACTGCAGAGCGACGAGCCGGTTTCCTTTACCCTGTGTCCGGAATACTGCCTCATGAAGCCGGACGCCACGGTTCACATTGCCCCGGACGGCACCGTAAAGCTGGGGAGCCTGTCAAAGCTGTACTACTCCCTGTTCGGCGATCGTGCAGAAGCGGAGCTGGCAAAATACAGAAATATCCAAACCCTGTCCCCGTCCCACCACATCCTGACCCTGTCTCTGGGAGAGATCGGTCTGCAGGAGATGCGTCCCATGAAAATGAAGCTGGCAGCCGGCGGCGTACAGTGGTGCCATGCATCCGACGGCTTCCCCACCCTGGGCAAAAGCGAAGTTCTGCCGGAAGACTATGGGTGGATCATACCGAAATAAGAAGTAAGAAATCAGAGATAAGAAATGGGTATATTGATCCGTTTCTGCTGTTCTCCGGTACTTCTTACCTCTTACCTCTTACCTCTTACATCTTACTTAATCTGGGGGTTTTTATGTTTATCTGGACAAAATCCAGCGCACATCGGGTGTTTCCGAACCTGCGCAAAGACCGTGACGACGTTTCCATTCTGTATCTGCACAGCGGCGGCAATATGCGGGCGGCCGGACAGATTCTGCTGCGGGAGTACCATGATTTTGCCGTGGCCGGTATGGAAGTGACCGGGATTCCGGCGGCGTGGTGCAGCTTTTTCCGGCAGGAATATTCCGTATACAACGACGGCATGCCCTATCCGGACAGACTCTCTCCCGTACTGACCGGCCCCGTGAAGGCCCATGTGACCCAGAGCCTGTGGGTACTGGTGCAGGTACCGGCCGGAACGGAAGCGGGGATACACCGGGGAGAGGTGACCGTACATCTGGAAAATGCGGCGGATGTGACAGTTCCGGTGCTGATGCAGGTCTATCCCGTAACCCTGCCCGATCCGGCGGATGGGACATATGACCATGAGTATTTCTTTACTTATAACGACATGACCCAATACCCCGGGGTGGAACGGTTCTCCGACGCCTGGTGGGGACTGATGGAAAACTATGCCCGTGCCATGAAGGCGCTGCGGGTGAACAACCTGAGCCTGACCCTCATGGGTCTGCTGGGAGGAGAGGGTACATACCGCACCGGTAAGGACACATGGCAGTTCAACTTTGCCAGAGTGGATGCCTTTCTCGACCGGTTCCTTGCCCACGGCAGCTTCCGGCGGATCGTACTGGGGGCGCCCACCTCCTCCCTGACAG
Source organism: Clostridia bacterium (assembly GCA_017415325.1). Taxonomy (GTDB): domain Bacteria; phylum Bacillota; class Clostridia; order Oscillospirales; family CAG-272; genus UMGS1696. Next base: position 990 of record JAFQGY010000320.1, on the reverse strand, counting down.
CGGACAAGACCTATTCCGTGGACGAAGACGGAAAGGGCGTGACCTTTGACACCCGGAGCGAAGACGGGGAAGCCTGGCTGCGGGCGTACTATTCTGCCATCCGGAAGCATTTCACCGAAACCGGCCGGTACGGCATGCTGGCCACCCACCTGTCCGACGAGCCCCACGAAAGCGGCAACTGGCTGTGGCTGCGGCAGCTGGTGGCGGAGGAATGCCCCGGAATGCCTGTGACCGAGCCCATGGACACCTACGAACCCACGCTGGACATGGCGGAGGCCTGCGATGAGTTCATCCCCCGGCTGGAAGTGTACGAACAGGGGAAGGATTTCTACGACAAGCGGGCGGCTGCCGGGAAACGTCTGTGGTGCTACTCCTGCTGCTTCCCGGAACAGCACTGGTTCCTCAACAAGTTCATCGACTTGCCCCACCACTGGGCCCGCCTGATCCACTGGGCCTGCTATACCAACGGCATCACCGGCTTCCTGCACTGGGGCTTCAACTACTGGGGCGGGGAAATGTACGGTCTTGCTCCCATGGCACGTTTCAAGGGGGACGGTTTCATCGTATATCCGGATCCGGAAAGAGGTACGGTACAGTTCTCCAATCGTGCGCTGGCCACATGGGAAGGCATTGAAGAATACGAGCTGATGCGGATTCTTTCTGAAAAGCAGCCGGAAGCGGTGCGTGCCATCTGTACGGGCATGGCGGCAGGGTTCCATGAATTTAACGGGGATCCGGATGCGCTGGACACCGCACGGAGAAACCTGCTGGGACTTTCGGCGTTCTGCGGGTGAGCTTTCCTGCGGAGCGGCGGGGATTGGTTTTTTGTGTTGCTTACAGCGGTGATGTAGTTTCTTTGATATAGAAGGGGATTTTGTTTTGCCTACAGCGGTGATGTTGGTACGAAGACCATCGTAGGGGGTGTCCTTCCGGACGGGACTCAGAGGATAGGGGAGGGAGGAGATCGGTGTTCAGGCGCCACTCCGTCCT